>NZ_JBVINN010000008.1:0-110889 GCF_055579305.1 Kitasatospora sp. NPDC032757
GGCTCCCAGTAGACGACTGGGTTGATAGGCCGGATATGGAAGCCCTGTGAGGGGTGGAGTTGACCGGTACTAATAGGCCGAGGGCTTGTCCTCAGTTGCTCGCGTCCACTGTGTTGTTCTGAAACAACGACCCCATGACATGGCCTGTCGTGGTGCGGTTGACAGTTTCATAGTGTTTCGGTGGTCATAGCGTGAGGGAAACGCCCGGTTACATTCCGAACCCGGAAGCTAAGCCTCACAGCGCCGATGGTACTGCAGGGGGGACCCTGTGGGAGAGTAGGACGCCGCCGAACAATCATTCACAAAGAACCCCCGATCCGTCACGGATCGGGGGTTCTTTGCGTTTCCGGGACAACGGTGTTCCGAAAACTACAGCGCGAGTTTGAAGCCGAGGTGCGAGGCGACGAATCCGAGGCGCTCGTAGAAGCGGTGGGCGTCGGTGCGGGTCGCGTCGGAAGTGAGCTGGACGAGGTCGGCGTCGAGTTCGCGGGAGCGGTCGACGGCCCAGAGGATCAGCTCCGTGCCGAGGCCGCTGCCGCGCTCGTCGGCGTGGATCCGGACCGCTTCGATGATGGTCCGGGTGGAGCCCTTGCGCGAGAGGCCGGGGACGACGGTCAGCTGGAGGGTGCCGATGGTCCGGCCGGCGCGTTCGGCGACGACCAGGTGCTGGTGCGGGTCGGCGTCGATGCGGGCGAAGGCGTCGCGGTACGGGGTGAGGTCGTCGGGGCTCTCGCGGGTGGCGCCCAGGGTGTCGTCGGCGAGCATGGCCACTATCGCCGGAAGGTCGTCGGCGGTGGCCCGGCGGATCGTCAGGTCGGTCATGATCACAGCCTAGGCGGACCCCTGGAAGCCCGACCAACCCCCTGCCCCGCTCCCTTACCTCTCCGCGGCCCGGCTGTGCCCCACAGCAGCCCTCCAGGCCCCCCAATGGCCCTCCCGGCGGATGACCCGGCGTCACCCACCCTCCGCCGCGCTGGTGATGACGGCGAAGACGGCGTCGTGCGGGTCGATCAGCTGGGCGAGTCGGCCGACGCCGTGGACGTCCATGGCGGGAATCCGGACGGTCGCGCCGAGCTGTTCGGCGAGGGCGACGGCGGCGTCCACGCTCCGGACCTCGATGTAGGGGAGCCAGTGCGAGGTGGTGCCGGCGGCGGTCTGTTCGGGGCCGAGCTGCATGATGCCGCCGTGCGCGTCGTCCGTGCCGCCGCCGGCCGGGGTGAGGACGGTGTACATCACCTCGCCGAGCGGGACGTCCTGTTCCTGCCAGGAGAAGACGGCGCGGTAGAAGGTCTTGGCCGCCTCGGCGTCGACGCTGTAGCACTCGGCCCAGCAGAAGGTGCCGGGTTCGGTGACGGCGTCCAGGCCGGGGGTTTCGCGGGGCTCCCAGACGGCGAACTCGGCACCGGCGGGGTCGGTGCAACCGGCCGTCCGGCCGTCGGTGAAGACGCTGAACGGGGCGAGGCGGACCGTGCCGCCGGCGGCCTCGACGAGTTCGGCGGTCCGGTCGGCGTCGAGGGTGCGGAAGTAGATCGTCCAGCCGGGGCGGGTGGTCCCTTCGGCCGGGTCGGCGGCGGCACGGTGCGGGGCGAGGGCGGCGACGGTGCGGCCGTCCTGCTGGAAGAGGCCGTAGCCGCCGGCCTCCGGGCCGGTGGAGGCGAAGGTCCAGCCGAAAACGGTGGTGTAGAAGGTGACGGAGGCGGCGGTGTCCGGGCTGGTGAGGTCGAGCCAGTTGGGCGAGCCGGGGGCGAAGGCGGTGGTGAGCATGGCGGCACTGCTCCTCGGGCGATGCCTGTCGCGATGGGGCGCGGGCAGGACGGAAGGTCCCCCTCTGCGTCTACCAGCCTGGCACCAGGGCGCCCGGTGTCGCACCCGGGCGGTACGGTGCGTAGCGGAACTGCACCCGTACTGGTAGAGGGGGCCGGGTGGCCAGGCAGACTCAGCAGGCGCCGGCGGGTCCGGCGGGCCCGCCGCGTCAGCTCGCCCAGGTCGAGGGCGTCCTGGAGCGGATCACGTACGCCAACGAGGAGACCGGCTACACGGTCGCGCGGGTGGACACCGGGCGCGGCAGCAACGACCTGCTGACGGTGGTGGGCGCGCTGCTGGGGGCGCAGCCGGGGGAGTCGCTGCGGCTGCACGGGCGGTGGGGGTCGCATCCGCAGTACGGCAAGCAGTTCGTGGTGGAGAACTACACGACGGTGCTGCCTGCGACGATCCAGGGCATCCAGCGCTATCTCGGCTCGGGGTTGATCAAGGGGATCGGGCCGCGGTTCGCCGAGCGGATCGTGGAGCGGTTCGGGGTGGACACCCTGGAGGTGATCGAGCACGAGCCGGGCCGGCTGATCGAGGTGCCGGGGCTGGGGCCGAAGCGGACCAAGAAGATCGCGGTGGCGTGGGAGGAGCAGAAGTCCATCAAGGAGGTGATGGTCTTCCTGCAGGGCGTCGGCGTCTCCACTTCCCTGGCGGTGCGGATCTACAAGCAGTACGGGGACGGTTCGATCGGGGTGGTGAAGAACGAGCCGTACCGGCTGGCGTCGGACGTCTGGGGTATCGGCTTCCTGACGGCGGACCGGATCGCGCAGGCGGTGGGGATTCCGCACGACAGTCCGGAGCGGGTGAAGGCGGGGCTGCAGTACGCGCTGTCGCAGAGCAGCGACCAGGGGCACTGCTACCTGCCGGAGGAGCGGTTGATCGCGGACGGGGTGAAGCTGCTCCAGGTGGACGTGGGGCTGGTGATCGACTGCCTGGCGGAGCTGGTGGCCGCGGAGGGGGTGGTGCGGGAGTCGGTGCCGGGGGAGGGCGGCGAGCCGATCACCGCGGTGTACCTGGTGCCGTTCCACCGGGCGGAGATCTCCCTCTCCAACCAGCTCTTGCGGCTGTTGCGGGCGGAGTCGGACCGGATGCCGTGGTTCGCGGACGTGGACTGGCCGGCGGCACTGGGCTGGCTGGCGAAGCGGACGGGCACGGAGCTGGCCCCGGAGCAGGAGCAGTCGGTGCGGCTGGCGCTGACCGAGAGGGTCGCGGTGCTGACCGGCGGTCCCGGCTGCGGCAAGTCGTTCACGGTGAAGTCGATCGTGACGCTGGCGCTGGCGAAGCGGGCCAAGGTGGTGCTGGCGGCGCCGACCGGGCGGGCGGCGAAGCGGCTTGCGGAGCTGACCGGGGTGGAGGCGTCGACGGTGCACCGGCTGCTGGAGCTGCGGCCGGGCGGGGACGCCGCGTACGACCGGGACCGGCCGTTGGACGCCGATCTGGTGGTGGTGGACGAGGCGTCGATGCTGGACCTCATCCTGGCGAACAAGCTGGTCAAGGCGGTGGCGCCGGGGGCGCACCTGCTGTTCGTGGGGGATGTGGACCAGCTGCCGTCGGTGGGCGCCGGCGAGGTGCTGCGGGACCTGCTCGCGGAGGGCGGGCCGATCCCGTCGGTGCGGCTGACCAGGATCTTCCGGCAGGCCCAGCAGTCGGGGGTGGTGACCAACGCGCACCGGATCAACGAGGGGCTGCCGCCGATGACGGAGGGGCTGGCGGACTTCTTCCTGTTCGTGGAGGACGACGCCGAGCGGGCGGCCGGGCTGACGGTGGACGTGGTGGCGCGGCGGATCCCGCAGCGGTTCGGCTTCGACGCGCGGCGGGACGTCCAGGTGCTGGCGCCGATGCACCGGGGCCCCGCGGGCGCGGGGAACCTGAACACGCTGTTGCAGGCGGCGGTGTCGCCGGCCCGGGAAGGGCTGGCGGAGCGGCGGTTCGGCGGGCGGACGTTCCGGGTGGGGGACAAGGTCACGCAGATCAGGAACAACTATGACAAGGGGCGGAACGGGGTCTTCAACGGCACCGTGGGAGTGGTGACCTCGCTCAGCGTGGACGACCAGCGGCTGACCGTGCTCACCGACGAGGACGAGGAGGTGCCGTACGACTTCGACGAGCTGGACGAGTTGGCGCACGCGTACGCGGTGACGATCCACCGGTCGCAGGGGAGCGAGTATCCGGTGGTGGTGATTCCGGTCACCACGTCCGCATGGACGATGCTCCAGCGGAATCTGCTCTACACCGCTGTGACCAGGGCGAGGAAACTCGTGGTGCTCGTGGGGTCACGGAAGGCGATCGCCCAGGCCGTTCGAACCGTCAGCGCAGGTAGGAGGCATGCCGCGCTGGACCATCGGCTGGCCACTGGATGATTCTCCAACGGATGGTTGCCTCTATTGTTCTCTTGACGTGAAGAGATTTACGGCAGAGCCTGGTGTGGTGCCGATCTTGTCCGGTTCGTACCGGCTGCGGCGGCAGGTTTTGTAGGGGCGGTCCCTTTCGGGCCACCCCGGGTGCGCGGCTGTCCGCCAGATGGGGGATGGTAGAGACAGTCAGGGCACCTTGGAAGAGGATTCATTTCGTCGGTGAGGAAGACGTGAGCGACAACTCGGTAGTACTGCGGTACCAGGACGGCGAGTACGAGTACCCCGTCGTCGAGAGCACTGCGGGCAACGCCGGCTTCGACATCTCGAAGCTGCTCCCGCAGACCGGCCTGGTCACCCTGGACAACGGCTTCGGTAACACCGCCGCGTACAAGTCCGCGATCACCTTCGTGGACGGCGACAACGGCATCCTGCGCTACCGCGGCTACCCGATCGAGCAGCTCGCCGAGCAGGGCAGCTTCATCGAGACCGCGTACCTGCTGATCAACGGCGAGCTGCCGACGGCCGACCAGCTGTCGGAGTTCAACCGCGAGATCACCCAGCACACCCTGCTGCACGAGGACGTCAAGCGCTTCTACCAGGGCTTCCCGCGGGACGCCCACCCGATGGCGATGCTGTCGTCCGTGGTCGGCGCGCTGTCCACCTTCTACCAGGACAGCCACAACCCGTTCGACGCCGGCCAGCGCCACCTGTCGACGGTCCGCCTGCTGGCGAAGCTGCCGACGATCGCGGCCTACGCGTACAAGAAGTCGGTCGGCCAGCCGTTCGTCTACCCGCGCAACGACCTGAGCTACGTCGAGAACTTCCTGCGGATGACCTTCGCGGTGCCCGCCGAGGACTACGAGCTCAACCCGGTCATCGTCAACGCCCTGGACAAGCTGCTTATCCTGCACGCGGACCACGAGCAGAACTGCTCGACCTCCACGGTCCGCCTGGTCGGCTCCAGCCACGCCAACCAGTTCGCCTCGATCTCGGCCGGCATCTCGGCGCTCTGGGGCCCGCTGCACGGCGGCGCCAACCAGGCCGTCCTGGAGATGCTGGAGAGCATCCAGAAGGACGGCGGCGACGTCGACGCGTTCATCCGCAAGGTGAAGAACCGCGAGGACGGCGTCAAGCTCATGGGCTTCGGCCACCGCGTGTACAAGGCGTTCGACCCGCGCGCCGCGCAGGTCAAGCTGCTGGCGCACGAGGTGCTCGGCCAGCTCGGCAAGTCCGACGAGCTGCTCGACATCGCGCTCAAGCTGGAGGAGCACGCGCTGCAGGACGACTTCTTCGTCTCGCGCAAGCTCTACCCGAACGTGGACTTCTACACCGGCCTGATCTACCGCGCCATGGGCTTCCCGACCAGCATGTTCACCGTGCTGTTCGCGCTCGGCCGGCTGCCGGGCTGGATCGCCCACTGGCACGAGATGATCAACGACCCGACCAGCCGGATCGGCCGTCCGCGCCAGATCTACACCGGCACCGCGATCCGCGACTACGTGGAGCTCGGCGCCCGCTGAGGCTCCGGCGCCCGCTGACGCAGGACCAGGAAGGGCCCGGCCGCACCGTGCGGCCGGGCCCTTCGCCGTCACCCGCGAGGGTGGAAACGTACGGCGCACGACTCCGGGGGCGGCCGCAGCCCGGGACGGCCGCTCAAAGCGTCCCAGACCCGCCACTCCCCGGCGCCGTGCGCGAAGGCCGCCGACAGGTCGGCGACCGTCCCGGGGCCCGCCGGAGCCCCGTCGGCGGCAGTCGGTGTCCGCGCGGAGACGTGAAGCCGTTCGCCACGTCCCCGCCCACCGGAAAAACTGCCGCACTACCAACCTAAGACGTATCAGGGTGCGAGAAGTTACGCCCGGGGTGTGTGACCTGCCTCTCGCCACGCTCCGTGTGCGCGCCGTACCGGGCCCATATCACACCTTCCGCCGGCGGGAACGTCACCCTCCCCACAGTGACGGCAACCGAGCGTGATAGGAATCGTGGCATTCCGGTACGGACCGTCCCGCACCCTCGCAGCGTGGCGGCGGAACTGGGGAGGGAGTGCGCAGATGGCCAGGAACGTCGTTGTCACCGGCGGTGGCACGGGGATCGGGTACGAGGTGGCCCGCCGGTTCGCCGAGGCGGGCGAACAGGTCGTGATCGTCGGCCGCCGGCGGGCGGTGCTCGAACAGGCCGCGGCCGACCTCGGCCCGAACGTCACCCCGCTGGTCTGCGACCTCGCCGACCCGGACGCCGTCGAGGCGGCGCTCGGTGAACTGCCCGAGCGGATCGACGTGCTGGTGAACAACGCCGGCAGCCGGGAGACCGTGATCGGCGGCGGTCCGCACGCCCTGCTGGCCCGCTGGCGCGGCGACTTCGAGCGCAACGTGCTGACCGTGGTGCTGCTCACCGAGTCCATCCGGGACCGGCTCACCCCGGGCTCCGGCCGGGTCGTCACCGTCAGCTCGATCGCCGCCCTGCGCGGCGCCGGCTCGTACGGGGCCGCCAAGGCGTCGCTGCACGCCTGGAACCACTTCCTGGCCGCCCAGCTCGGCACCTCGGGCATCACCGCCAACATCGTCGCCCCGGGCACGGTCGCGGGCACCGAGTTCTTCGGCCCGCGGCTGGACGAGGCCGAGGTCTCCCGGCGGGCGGCCCGGACGCTGCTCGGCCGGATCGGGGAGGCCGGCGAGGTGGCGGCGGCGGTCTACTTCCTGGCCTCGCCGGAGGCCGGCTTCGTCACCGGAGAGATCCTGCACTGCAACGGCGGCGAGCTGCTCGGCCGTTGAGCGGACGCATGGACGTGAGAGGGCCCGGACCGAGCTCGGTCCGGGCCCTCTCACGTCGGTCTCAGGCGGCCCGGAAGCGGCGCAGCCGGAGGCTGTTGGTGACCACGAAGAGCGAGGAGAAGGCCATGGCAGCGCCCGCGATCATCGGGTTGAGCAGTCCGGCGGCGGCCAGCGGGATCGCCGCCACGTTGTAGCCGAAGGCCCAGAAGAGGTTGCCCTTGATGGTGGCCAGGGTCCGGCGGGAGAGCCGGATGGCGTCGGCGGCGGCGAGCAGGTCTCCGCGGACGAGGGTGAGGTCGCCGGCCTCGATGGCGGCGTCGGTGCCGGTGCCCATGGCCAGGCCCAGGTCGGCCTGGGCGAGGGCGGCCGCGTCGTTGACGCCGTCGCCGACCATGGCCACGACCCGCCCCTCGGCCTGGAGGCGCCGCACGGTGGCGACCTTCTCCTCCGGCAGCACCTCGGCGATCACGTCGTCCGGCCTGATGCCGACCTCGGCCGCCACCGCCCGGGCCACGGCGGCGTTGTCGCCGGTGAGCAGCATCGGGGTCAGCCCGAGGGCGCGCAGGCCGTCGACGGCCTCGGCACTGGTGGGCTTGACGGCGTCGGCGACCTCCAGGACGGCGCGCGCTTCGCCGTCCCAGCCGACGGCGACGACGGTCCGCCCGGCGGCCTCGGCGTCCGCCTCGGCCCGGGCCAGCGCCGGCGGGAGGGGCAGCGCGCGGTCGGCCAGCAGGGCGGCGCGGCCGGCGACCACGGCGCGGCCCTCGACGGTGCCCCGGACGCCGAGGCCGGGGACGTTCTCGAAGCCCTCCACGCCGGGCAGTTCGCCCGTCCGGTCGGCGGCGGCGGTGGCGATCGCGGTGGCGATCGGGTGCTCGGAGGCGTGCTCGACCGCGCCGGCCAGGCGCAGCGCCTCGGTCTCGGTGGTGCCCTCGGCGGTGTGGACGGCGAGCAGGGTCATCCGGCCGGTGGTGACGGTGCCGGTCTTGTCCAGGACGACGGTGTCCACCTTGCGGGTGGTCTCCAGCACCTCCGGGCCCTTGATCAGGATGCCGAGCTGGGCGCCGCGGCCGGTGCCGACCAGCAGCGCGGTCGGGGTGGCCAGGCCGAGCGCGCACGGGCAGGCGATGATCAGCACGGCGACGGCGGCGGTGAACGCCTCGGTGGGGCTGTCGGAGACCAGCAGCCAGCCGACCAGGGTGCCGAGCGCGATCAGGATGACCACCGGCACGAAGACGGCGGAGATCCGGTCGGCCAGCCGCTGGGCGGCGGCCTTGCCGTTCTGCGCGTCCTCCACCAGCTGGGCCATCCGGGCGAGCCGGGTGTCGGCGCCGACCCGGGTGGCCTCGACCACCAGCCGGCCGCCGGCGTTGACCGTGGCACCGGTGACGGCGTCGCCCACCGCGACCTCGGCCGGTACGGACTCGCCGGTCAGCATCGAGGCGTCCACGGCCGAGGCGCCCTCGACGACCACGCCGTCGGTGGCGATCTTCTCGCCCGGGCGGACCACGAAGCGCATCCCGACGGTCAGCCGGTCCACCGGCAGCCGGACCTCGCGTCCGCCCCCGCCGTCCTGGAGGACGGTGACGTCCTTGGCGCCGAGGTCGAGCAGGGCGTGCAGGGCGGCGCCGGCCCGCCGCTTGGAGCGTGCCTCCAGGTAGCGGCCGAGCAGGATCAGCACGGTGACGGCGGCGGCCGTCTCCAGGTACAGGGTGGACGAGGCGTCGGTGGCGCCGACCGAGAGCGAGAACGAGTGCCGCATGCCGGCCATGCCCGCGTCGCCCCAGAACAGGGCCCAGAACGACCAGCCGAAGGCGGCCAGGGTGCCGAGCGAGACCAGGGTGTCCATGGTCGCGGCGCCGTGCTTGAGGTTGGTCCAGGCGGCGCGGTGGAACGGCAGCCCGCCGTAGACGACCACGGGGCCGGTGAGCGCGAAGGCCAGCCACTGCCAGTTGGTGAACTGCATCGACGGGATCATCGACAGCATGACCACCGGGACGCTGAGCACGGCGCTGACCAGCAGGCGGTCCAGCAGGGGGTCGGCGGGGGGCTGTTCGGGCGTCGTGCCGGCCCCGGCGGCCGCGGCCTCGGGGGCGGTGGCGGGCGGCGGGGGGAGTTCGGCGGTGTAGCCGGTCTGCTCGATGGTGGCGATCAGGTCGGCCACGTCCACCCCGGGCCCGAAGTCGACCCGGGCCTTCTCGGTGGCGTAGTTGACGGTGGCCTCGACGCCTTCCATCCGGTTGAGCTTCTTCTCGATCCGGGCGGCGCACGAGGCGCAGGTCATGCCGCCGATGGACAGCTCGACGCGCTCCCGCAGGGCCGCCACGCCCGGGGTGGAGGTGGTGCTCATGCTGGTCAGCTCCTTGGTCAGAGCGTACGGCGGGGGCCGCGGGGTGCGGGCCCCGCCGTGTGGTCTGTCTTCGAGGGCCGCGAGGCTCAGGCGGACCGGCCGACCAGCTCGTAGCCGGCCTCGTCGACGGCCGCGCGGACCTGCTCGTCGTCCAGCTCGGCCGTCGAGAGGACCGTCACGGTGCCGGCCTTGGCGTCGGCCGCCACCTCGGTGACGCCGGCCAGCGCGGAGAGCTCCTTGCTGACCGAGCTCTCGCAGTGGCCGCAGCTCATGCCGGTCACGGTGTAGGTGATGGTGCTGGACATCGGAGCCTCCGGGAGGTCTGTACCGCCGCGGGCACGTGCCCGGGCTGTTCGTCTGATAACACCATACCCCTGCGGGGTATGACCCAGGGAAGGGGGTGATGTGGTGCGGATCGCATCCGGCCGCCCGGCGGCGCGGACGCGGTCCGAGAGCAGAGCGTATGCGCCCGAACACGCTGCGCCCGAATCCGCGCCGGGTGGCGGGCGGATTCAGGCGCAGCGTGCGGTCCTGCGGGGGTCGTTCAGGCGGGGGCTGCCGGGAGCTGGGCCGGGATCGTGGCGCGCTCGCGGCGGATCAGCAGCCGCAGCCAGAGGAGGCCGCCCAGCGCGACCACGACCAGCCCCAGGGCGTCGTAGAGCGTGTAGAGGTGGACCTGCTCGCCGGTCGGGTCCGGCAGGTAGCCGAGGTCGAACAGGGCGCGCTGCCGGTCGCTGGTGGTGGTCCTCGCGACCAGCCAGACCGCGATGGCGCTCGTCGAGTCCCAGAGCGCGTGCAGGAGGGCGACGCCGAGGTAGGTGAGCGCGACCGGAGGGGTGAGGCGGAAGTGGCCGCCGCGCCGCTCGCGGAAGAGCACCCCGCCGAGGATCGCCGTCCACAGGATGTGTCCGACCGGTGCCAGGACGCCGCGCAGGATCTCCGTCTCGACCAGGTTCCTGAGCGAGAGGCCCTGGATGCTGAGCACCGCGTTGAACGCGTAGCCGGCGCTCTCGAAGGCGGCGAAGCCGGCGCCGACCGTGGCGCCCAGTACCAGCCCGTAGCGCAGGCCGCCGACCCGCAGGTGCCGGCAGATCACGACCAGGGCGGCGAGCTTGACCGCCTCCTCGATCAGGCCGACGCCGAGGTACGTCCAGGCCGAGGGGGAGAGCAGGTACGTCTCCAGCACCGAGGCGCCGAGTACGCCGATGATGCCGCCGATGCCGAAGCAGGCGAGGATCCGGTCCGCGCCCAGGTCGGCGGCGTAGCGCTCGTACGCCCAGACCACCATCGTGGCCGGCACGAGGAAGCTGCCGAGCAGCACGATCGTCGGCACCAGGTTGCTGTTGCCGGTCAGGAAGGTGACGGCGACGGTGGCGACCCAGAGCAGTAGGCCGACCAGGAAGATCCTGAGCCATTGGCCGGGACGTGCCGCCGCACGCGCCGGCGGGTCGGAGATGCGGGGGGTGTTGCGGTATCCGGACACCGGTGATGGCCTCCCTTGCGAGCCGCTTTTAGTCGCACTGTATGACAAAGCGGTCATTTCGGTACCGATTGGCCCAGTGCGGCTCGGGTGGGCGGGGCCGGCCCCGGGGTGCGGGGGTGAGGTGGCTGATCGTCCGTTATGTTCGATATGTGTTCCCGATCCGCCGAGCCCAGTCGCCCGCGGTCCCGACCGCCGTGGGCCTGTCGCCGGGCCGGCGGCGCGGCGCGCTGCTCGCCGCCGACCTCCAGGACGTGCCGTTCTGGCGCCGGGCGACCCCGGCGCTGATCGCGATCGGGCTGGTCGGGCTCGCGGACCTCTTCTCCGGCAAGGACCGCTACCTCGCGCCGCTGATGACAGTCGTCCCCACCATCGCCGCACTCACGCTGCGGCCCGTCGAACTGCTGATGGTCTGCCTGCTCGGCCTCTTCGCGTTGTTCGGCCTCAGCCACTACGACGAGGTCGACAACGTCAACGACGAGCGCTTCCTCTACGGCGCGATGGTCAGCTACCTGCTGCTCACCCTGTTCTCCGCCTGGGTCGCCCACCTCAGGATGCGCCGGGCCGCGGCCTTCGCGGCCGTCAGCTCCGTCGCCGAGGCCGCCCAGCGGGCGCTGCTGCGGCTGCCCGGCCCGGTCGTCGGACCGCTGCGCCTCGCGGTCCGGTACGTCTCCGCCGCCGACGCCTCGCGGATCGGCGGGGACCTCTACTCCGTCCTGGAGACCCCGCACGGCACCCGGGTGGCGGTCGGGGACGTCCGCGGCAAGGGCCTGGGAGCCGTGCAGACCGCCGCCGTGGTGCTCGGCGCCTTCCGCGAGGCCGCGTACGACGAGGCCGGGCTGCGCGGGGTGGCCGCCCGGATCGAGGCCAGCGTCGAGCGGCACGCGCCGGCCGGGGAGTTCACCACCGCGCTGTTCGCGGAGTTCCGCACACCCGGGGTGATGGAGCTGCTCCAGTACGGGCACGTCCCGCCGATCCGGGTGGACCCGGACGGCGGGGTGCACGTCCTCGACGCGCCCGATCCGTGGGTGCCGCTCGGCCTCGGCCGGCTGGCCGCCGGCGAGCCGACCAGCTGGGACCAGCCGTTCGGCCAGGACGACGTGCTGGTGCTCTGCACCGACGGCGTGATCGAGGCCAAACACCGCCGGAACGGCGAGTTCTACCCGCTGGCGCAGCGGGTCGGCCCGCTGGTGCGGGGCGCGGCCCGCTCCGCCACGGAGCTGGAGGCGGCCGTCGGCCGGGTCTACGCCGACCTGCTGGAGCACACCGGCGGGGAGCTGCGGGACGACGCCCTGCTGCTCCTGATCACCCGGACCGATCAGCTCTGAGCCGCGGTGACCTCGGCGAGGGCACGGAAGACCAGGGCCGTCGAGGTCGCGCCCGGATCCTGGTGGCCGACGCTGCGCGGGCCCAGGTAGGAGGCGCGGCCCTTGCGGGCCTGGAGCGGCACGGTGGCGAGCGCGCCCCGCTCGGCCGCGTCCGCCGCCGCCCCGGCCGCCTGCGGCAGGCCGGCGCCCGCCGCCACCGCGGCCCGGTAGGCGGCCAGTGCCGGGGTCCAGGCGTCCACGATGGTCTTGTCGCCCGGCTCGGCCCTGCCGAGGTCCCGCACCGCCCGGAGTCCGGCCGCCAGCGCGTCGCCGAACACGGCCGGGCCGGCCGGGGCGGGCAGGGCGGAGCCGAGAGCACGGAAGGCCTTCCCGTACAGCGGTCCGGAGGCGCCGCCGACCTTGGAGATCAGCGTCGTACCGGCCTTGGTCAGCACAGCCCCCGGGCCCGCCGGGTCGAGGCCGTCCAGAGCGGCCAGCACGGCGGTGAAACCGCGCTGCAGATTGCTGCCGTGGTCGCCGTCGCCGATCGCGGAGTCCAGCTCGGTGAGCCGCTGCTGCTCCTTCTCCACGGCGGCGGCGATCGCGCGCACCCAGGCCTCGGCGAGCGGGGTGTCGAAGTCCATGTCCGTCCCTCTTCTCAGGCCCGCTTGAGGGCGGGGGTGTCCACCGGGGCGTCCCACAGCTCCAGCAGCTCGCCGTCGGCCTTGGCCAGGGTGAGCGAGAAGCCCGCCATGTCCAGGCTGGTGACGTAGTTGCCGACCAGGTTGCGGGCCACCGTGATGCCGCGCTCGGCCAGCCGTGCGGCCACCTCGCCGAAGACGATGTACAGCTCCAGCAGCGGGGTGCCGCCGAGACCGTTCACCAGGGCGATCACCTCGTCGCCGGCGGTCAGCTGGTGGTCGGCGAGGATCGTCTCCACCACCTCGGCGGCCAGCTCGCGGGCCGGGCGCAGCTTCTCGCGGCGGCGGCCGGGCTCGCCGTGGATGCCGACGCCGACCTCGATCTCGTCCTCCGGCAGGTCGAAGCCGGGCTTGCCGGCGGCCGGGACGGTCGCGGCGGTCAGCGCGATCGCGAAGGAACGGGAGGCGGCGTTCACCCGCCGGCCCATCGCGGCCACGTCGTCCAGCGTGGCGCCGCGCTCGGCCAGCGCGCCGGCGATCTTCTCCACCAGCACGGTCGCGCCGGTGCCGCGGCGGCCGGCCGTCCACGTCGAGTCCTCGACCGCGACGTCGTCGTCGACCAGCACGGTGCGGACCTCCAGGCCCTCCTCGGCGGCGAGTTCGGCGGCCAGCTCGAAGTTCATCACGTCACCGGTGTAGTTCTTCACCACGAAGACCACGCCCGCGCCGGAGTCCACGGCCTTGGCGGCGGCCAGCATCTGGTCCGGCACCGGGGAGGTGAAGATCTCGCCCGGGCAGGCGGCGTCCAGCATCCCGCGGCCGACGAAGCCGCCGTGCAGCGGCTCGTGGCCGGAGCCGCCGCCGGAGACCAGCGCGACCTTCGAGGCCGGCGGGCGGAGGGCCCGGGTGATCACCCGGTTCGCGAGGTCCACCGTCAACTCCGGGTGGGCGGCGGCGAATCCGGCCAGCGCGTCCTCCAGGACGCTTTCCGGGGTGTTGATCAGCTTCTTCACGGCGCTTCGCTCCCTCGGCAGACGATGCTGACCCGACGCTACGCCAGATGGGGGGCGGCGGCACGGGGTACGGCGAGGGGCGGCGTGTCCCGGGGCGGGGCGGGGTTCGGGCGGAGCCAAGGCGTTCGGTCGGTGGCCGGTGGGGCTGGGGCGGGGGCGGCGGCACCGGGCGCGACACGGGGCACGGGTCACTCGTGCGGAGCAGCGGGGCCGCCGTAGGGTCGGCGTATGAGCGACTACGTGGGCATCGTCCTGGTCTCGCACAGCGCGCAGCTGGCCGCCGGGCTGAAGCAGTTGTTGGGGGAACTCGCCTCGGACGCGGTGCGGGTGGTGGTGGCGGCCGGCACGGAGGAGGGCGGGATCGGCACCAGCTACGACCTGATCGCCCGGGCCGTCACGGAGGCGGACGGCGGGGCGGGCGTGGTGGTGCTGCCGGACCTCGGCAGCTCGGTGCTGACCGCCGTCACGGTGCTGGAGGACGAGCCGCGGCCCGGGGTGGTGCTGGTGGACGCGCCCTTCGTGGAGGGCGCGGTCTCGGCGGCGGTCACCGCCTCCACCGGGGCGGCGCTGGCCGAGGTGGTGGCGGCGGCCGAGGAGGCGCGGACCTTCCGCAAGCTCTGAGCGGCCGCGAGCTGCGGCCGCTACTTGGCGTCGGCGTAGCAGTCCACCACGGCGGTGCTGAGCGGGAACCGGACCGGGGTGTCCCCGAAGACCAGCTGCCGGGCCTCGTCGGCGGAGGCGGCGACGGCGGCGGCCACCTCGTCGGCCAGGTTGGCAGGGGTGTGCACGATCACCTCGTCGTGCTGGAAGAAGACCAGGTGCGGCCGGTCGGCCGGATCCGCCACCGGCAGGGCGCCCAGCCGGCGGCGCAGCGCCGCGAGGAGGGCGAGCGCCCAGTCGGCGGCGCTGGCCTGGATCACGAAGTTGCGGGTGAAGCGGCCCCGGGCGCGGGCCGAGCGGCCGCCGGCGTCCCCGGCCGTCTCCGGGGCCTCGGTGAGGTCGAGCCAGTCGGCGGAGGGCGGGGGGCAGACCCGGCCCAGCCGGGAGGCGACCACGCCGCCGTCCTCGCCGGTGCGGGCGGCCGCCTCGACGTAGCCCATGGCGGCCGGGTAGCGGCGGCGCAGGGTGGCGAGCAGCGGGCCGATGTCGCCGCTGGTCTGCCCGTACATGGCGCCGAGCAGGCCGAGCTTGGCCTTGTCGCGGTCCCCCTGGAAGGCGGAGGCGGCCAGCGCCTCGTAGAGGTCGCCGCCGGCGGCGGTGCGGGCCAGGCCGGCGTCCTCGGAGAGGGCGGCGAGGACGCGCGGCTCCAGTTGGGCGGCGTCGGCGACGACCAGCAGCCAGCCCGGGTCGGCGACCACGGCGCGGCGCAGGATGCGGGGGATCTGCAGGGCTCCGCCGCCCCGGCTGGCCCAGCGGCCGGAGACCACGCCGCCGACCACGTACTCGGGGCGGAACCGGCCGCCGCGGGCCCAGGCGTCCTGCCAGGCCCAGCCGTGCGCGGCGTGGATCCGGGAGAGCTCCTTGTAGCGGACCATCAGCTTCGCGGCCGGGTGGTCGACCCCCTTCAGCTCCCAGGACCGGGTGGAGCCGAGCTGGATGCCGCGGTCGGCGAAGGCGCGCAGCACCTGGCTGTGCGAGTCGGGGTTGAAGGGGCGCCCGCCGAGGGCCTGTTGGAGTTCGGCGGCCAGCTCGGCGAGCAGTCTGGGCCGGCTGCCGGGGACGGTGGGGCGGGGGCCGAGCAGCTCGGTGAGCAGCCGGTCGTGGATGTCGGCGCGCCACGGCAGGCCGTCGTACGCCATCTCGGCGGCGACCAGCGCGCCGGCCGACTCGGCGGCGACCAGCAGCCGGAACCGGGAGCGCGCCGCCGGGTCGGTGATCGCGGCCAGCCGGCGCTGCTGCTCGGCGTGGACGGCGACGACGGCGGCCAGCGGGTCGGCGCCGGGCGGCAGTTGCAGCCGGTCCGGGGCGAACAGGGTGTCCTGCCCGTCGTCGTACTCGGCGGAGCCGGGTTCGGGCAGGTCGGCCGGGACGGGCAGGCCGCGGAGCCGGGCCCAGGCGGCGCCGAGCGAGCGCGGCGCGCCGAACCGGCCCTCGTGGGCCAGCAGCAGTGCCTCGGTCAGCCGCAGGTCGTGGCAGCGGGCGAGCCGGTCGGGCAGCCGGGGGAGCAGCGGGGCGTAGGCGCTGTCGGCGGCCGCCCAGACCCAGCGCACGGTGCCGGCCCGCTCGGCGGCGGCGGCGACGGCGGCGGCGAGGTCGGGGGCGGCGCTGGGCGGGCCGAGCGGGGCTCCGGCGTCGTCGAGGGGCTGGAGCCGGCCGCCGGGGCCGTGCGGGTCGGGGACGAGGGCGATCCGGGGTGCCATGGGGGCTCCTCCTCTCGGGCGGACGGGCAGGGACCTCGACGGTAGCCGGTGGGTACGACAATGCGGTCCGGACGGCGCGCGCGCCGGGTGGCGCGCTGGTCCCCGGGCGGTGCGCCGCCGAGCGGCCGGGGGCCGTAGGCAGCGCCGGTGACACCGCGTAGGGTCGGCGAAATGACCGAGAACCCCTTCTTCGAGCCCAGCACCCTGGTCTACGAACTGCCGCTCTTCGCCGAGATCCGGGAAGAGCACTACCTGCCCGCGTTCGAGCGCGGGATGGCCGACCAGCTCGCCGAGATCGCCGCGATCACGGCCGATCCGGCGCCGCCGGCCTTCGACAACACGGTGGCCGCGCTGGAGCGCTCGGGGGCGCTGCTGCGGCGGGTGCGGGCCGTCTTCGACAACCAGTCCTCCGCGGACACCTCGCCGCTGGTGGACCGGGTGGACGCCGAGATCAGCCCGAGGCTGGCGGCGCACAGCGACGCGATCCTGCTGGACGCCGCGCTGTTCGCCCGGATCGAGGAGCTGTACGGGCGGCGCGCCGGGCTGGGCCTGGACGCCGAGTCGCTGCGGCTGCTGGAGCGGTGGCACACCGCCTTCGTCCGGGCCGGGGCCCGGCTGGGCGCCGCGGAGCAGCAGCGGCTGCGCGCGCTGAACGCCGAACTGGCCACCGCCTCCTCGGAGTTCCGGCAGAACGTGGCGGCCGACTCGAAGGCCCGCGCGCTGGTGCTGGACTCCGCCGAGGAGCTGGCCGGGCTCTCGCCGGACGCGATCGCCGCCGCCGCCGAGAACGGCCGGGCGCTCGGGCACGACGGCAAGTACGTGCTCAGCCTGAAGAACTTCTCCAACCAGTCCGAGCTGGCCTTCCTCACCGACCGCTCGGTGCGCGAGCGCCTGCTGGCGGCCTCGCTGGGCCGCGCGATCGAGTCCAACGGCCCGCTGGCGATCCGGATGGCCGCGCTGCGCGCCGAGCGGGCCCGGCTGCTCGGGTACGACACGCACGCCGCGTACGTGGTGGCGGACGAGACGGCGGGCAGTGTCGGGGCGGTGGACGGGCTGCTGGCCCGGTTGGTGCCGCCGGCCGTGGCCAACGCCCGCCGGGAGGCGCAGGAGCTGGCCAAGCTGGCCGCCGCCGACGGGATCGAGGAGATCGCCGCGCACGACTGGGCGTACTACTCGGAGCAGGTCCGGCAGGCCTCGTACCAGGTGGACGCGGCGGCGCTGCGCCCGTACTTCGAGCTGGAGCGGGTGCTGCGGGACGGCGTCTTCTTCGCCGCCAACCTGGCGTACGGGGTGACCTTCACCGAGCGGCCGGACCTCGTCGCCTACCACCCGGACGTGCGGGTCTTCGAGGTGTTCGAGGAGGACGGCGGCTCGCTGGGGCTCTTCCTCGGGGACTTCCACGCCCGGGCGTCCAAGCGCGGCGGGGCCTGGATGGACGAGCTGGTCACCCAGTCGCGGCTGCTGGGGAAGCGGCCGGTGGTGTTCAACAACCTGAACGTCGCCAAGCCGGCGGCCGGTGAGCCGGTGCTGCTCTCCTGGGACGAGGTCCGCACGCTGTTCCACGAGTTCGGGCACGCGCTGCACGGGCTCTTCTCGGACGTCCGCTACCCGTACTTCGCGGGCACCGCCGTGCCGCGGGACTTCGTCGAGTTCCCCTCGCAGGTCAACGAGATGTGGATGGTCCGGCCGGAGGTGCTGGCCAACTACGCCAGGCACCACGTGACGGGTGAGCCGCTGCCCGCCGGGTCGGTCGAGCGGATGGCCGCGGCGGAGGGCTTCGGGCAGGGCTTCCGCACCGTCGAGTACCTGGCGGCGACCCTCCTGGACTGGGCCTGGCACACCCTGCCGGCCGGCCAGGAGGTCGCGGACGCCGAGGAGTTCGAGGCGGCGGCGCTCGCCAAGGCCGGTGTGGCGGTGGCGGAGATCCCGCCGCGCTACCGGACGGCGTACTTCTCGCACATCTTCTCGGGCGGCTACAGCGCGGGCTACTACGCGTACATCTGGTCGGAGGTGCTGGACGCCGAGACGGTGCAGTGGTTCGGGACCAACGGCCGGAGCGTGCGGGAGAGCGGCGAGGTGTTCCGCCGTGAGCTGCTGTCGCGCGGGGACAGCCGGGACGCGCTGGACTCCTTCCGCGCGGTGGTCGGGCGCGACCCGCAGACCGGCCCGCTGCTGGCGCGCCGCGGTCTGGCGTAGTGCCCTCGGAGGGTGGCCCGCGCACGGCGGGCCACCCGGGGTCCGACGGGTCCGACGAGGGCCGACGGGGCCCCGTCGGGGTCTAGCGGGGTGTGAGGGTGACGGTGACCGGGGTGCCCGGGCGGGTGTGCGGGAGGCGGATCCGGGCGGTGCCGGCCCGGTCCCCGGCCGGCTGGTCGAGGTCGACCCGCGCGCCGGCCGGGGTGACGGTGACCCGCACGCCGGCGGGGAACGCGGCGGCGGGCAGGGCCAGTTCGGTGGCGTGGCCGGTGCCGTCGGCGGTCCAGCGGACGGTGTGGCCGGCGGCCGTCGCGGTGGTGGCCGCGTCCGTCCCGGCGACCGCCGTCGGATAGGGGCCGAAGACCGGTTCGTCGCCGGGGGCGGGCCGGCCGGCCGGGTCGAGTGCGCAGTAGCCGCCGTTGCCCCGGCACCAGTACCACATCGCCCAGCCGGCGGCGAAGCCGTCCATGGCCGCGACCTGCCGGCGGACCAGCCGGGTGTTGCCCGGCCTGCGGGAGTCGGGCGGCCCCCACTCGCCGACCAGGACCGGCAGCCGGTGGGCGGCCGGGTAGGCGGTGATCGCGGCGGTGTACCGCTCGACGAAGCCGCCGCTCTCGTCCCAGTCGGCGCCGGACTCGACCGCGGTGTCGTAGAAGTGCGGCGCGTAGCCGAGCCGGGGGCCGCCCCGGCGCGGGTCGGTGAAGCCGGGCAGCCGGGTGGGCACGCCCTGGCCGACCAGGACGGTCGGTTCGACGAACAGCCAGGCGTGGGTGTCCACTTGGCGCACGGCCCGGATCAGGCGGCGGTACATGTCGGCGAGCCGGCCCTGTTCGAGGGCGGCGGAGGCGGCGGCGAGCACCGCCGGGTCAGTCGGGTCGCCGTCCACCGGGCCGAACGGCTCGTTGAACAGGTCGTAGCCCAACAGGGATCGGTGGCCGCGCAGTTCGCGGGCCAGCCGGGTGTAGAAGTCGGCCTGCCAGGCGCGCAGGTCGGGGTCGTCGTAGAGGTGGCGGAAGGCGGCCTGGACGGCGGGCTGGAAGTAGCCGGCGAACCAGTCGTCCGGGTCCGGGGTGAACGGCAGGCCGTCGTCGCGGGTGGCCCAGAGCGGAATGCCGCGGTCGCCGCCGCCGAACTTCGGCCCGTAGACGTCCTGGTGGAAGTCGACCAGGGCCAGCACGCCGTACCGGTCGGCCCAGCCGAGCAGCCGGTGCAGACGGGCCAGTTCGGCCGGATCGAGGCGGCCCCGCCCGGGCTCCAGCCTGGTCCAGGAGACGGGCACCCGGATCAGCGTGAAGCCCTGCTCCGCGAGGGACCTGACGTCCTGCTCGGTGGCCTCGGCGTACTTGTCGAGGTTGAAGCCGCGCAGCTGGAGCCGGCGGCCGGAGTCGTCGGTGAGACTGGTGCGGCCGTCGGGGGCGGTGGCCGTCCCGGTGGGGAACTCCGCCCGGTGCGGCGCCGCCCGGGCCGCGGCCGGGGTGGCGGCGAGCGGCGTGGTGAGGGCGGTGGTGGCGGCGAGCAGGAGGGCAACGGCGGTGCGGCGCAGACGCATCGGGACCTCACAGGATCTCGCGGGCCGAGGCTCGCGGGCCGGGGGTGGGGCCCGATGATGCCCGGATCGCCGTGTACTGCACAAGAGTTCGGGCCGGGTTCGGCGTCGGCCGGGGCGGGGTTCAGGCCGGCGGCGGCTCGGCGGCCGGGGCGGGGAGGACGGCGGTGGGCAGGTCGGCGGCGGCCGCGAGCCGGCCCCAGAGCAGGTCGGCGAGCGCCTGGACCATCCGGGTCCGCGAGCACGGTCTCGACTCCAGCCACCAGTCGCCGGCCGCCAGCACCATGCCGGTGATGCCGCGGCCCCAGGCCTCGGCGAGGAGTTCGCGGTCCGCGCCGAGGTCGACCTGGCTCTCGACGGCCCGGGTGATCTCCTCCGCGATCTGCCGCAGCGCCGGGGCGAGCGCGTGGCCGACGCCGCTCGGGTCTCCGGGCTCGGGGTGCGTGAGCAACCGGTAGACCTGCGGGCGGGCCTCGATCCCGGCCAGGTAGGTGTCCAGTACGTGCTCGACCCGGTCGCGGCGCTCCAGCGGCTCGCTGAGCGCGGCCCGGACGGCGGCCAGCAGGCCGCTGGTGTGGCGCTCGGTCAGCGCCCTGATCAGGCCGTTCCGGTCGCCGAAGTGGCGGTACAGGATCGGCTTGGTGATCCCGGCCTCAGCGGCGATGGCGTTCATGCTGGCGGCCGGGCCGTCCCGCTGGATCACCCGGTCGGCGGCGTTGAGCAGCTGCTCGCGGCGGGGCTCTGGGGACATGCGCTGCTCCTCGTTCGGGCCGTTGACATCAGTTACCAATCAGTAGCAGACTCCCTCGATGTTACCGGGGGTAACACCCGGCGTGGCCGCGTCGGCAGCTGCCGGCGGCGGGCCGCCTCCCGGCAGCCGGCTCTTCATCGGAGGTATGCATCATGGGCACGTTCTCGCTGGACCCGGGCGCCGACCAGCTCGCCGTACGCGACTGGCTGCACGGCTTCGCCGCCGACGTCATGCGCCCGGCCGCGGCCGAGTGGGACGAGCGGGAGGAGACCCCCTGGCCGGTCATCCAGGAGGCCGCCAAGCTCGGCATCTACTCCCTGGACTTTTACGCCCAGCAGTACTTCGACCCCTCCGGCGTCGGCATCCCGATCGCCATGGAGGAGCTGTTCTGGGGCGACGCCGGCATCGGCCTGTCCATCGTCGGCACCACGCTGGCCGCCGTCGCGGTCCTCGCCAACGGCACCGAGGAGCAGATCGGCACCTGGGCGCCGCAGATGTTCGGCACCCCGGACGACGTCAAGGTGGCGGCGTTCTGCTCGTCCGAGCCGGACGCCGGCTCCGACGTCTCCGCGCTGCGCACCCGCGCCGTCCACGACGAGGCCACCGGCGAGTGGGTGCTGAACGGCACCAAGACCTGGGCCACCAACGGCGGGATCGCCGCCGTCCACGTCGTGGTCGCCACCGTCGACCCCGCGCTCGGCTCGCGCGGGCAGGCCTCCTTCGTGGTGCCGCCGGGCACCCCGGGGCTGAGCCAGGGCCAGAAGTTCAAGAAGCACGGCATCCGCGCCTCGCACACCGCCGAGGTGGTGCTGGACTCCGTCCGGGTGCCCGGCCACTGCCTGCTCGGCGGCAAGGAGAAGCTCGACGAGCGGCTGGCCCGGGCCCGTGAGGGCACCCGGAGCGGAAAGGGCAAGAACGCCGCGATGGCCACCTTCGAGGCCTCCCGCCCGGCCGTCGGCGCGCAGGCGATCGGGATCGCCCGGGCCGCGTACGAGGTGGCCCTCGACTACGCCAGGACCCGGGTGCAGTTCGGCCGGCCGATCATCGACAACCAGGGCGTGGCCTTCCAGCTGGCCGACATGAAGACCCGGATCGACGCGGCCCGGCTGCTGGTCTGGCGGGCGTCCTGGATGGCGGCCAACAACCAGCCGTTCACCGCGGCCGAGGGCTCGATGTCCAAGCTCTACGCGGGCGAGACCGCCAAGTGGGTCACCGCGCAGGCGATGCAGATCCTCGGCGGCAACGGGTTCACCCGCGAGTATCCGGTGGAGCGGATGCACCGGGACAGCGCGATCTACTCGATCTTCGAGGGCACCAGCGAGATCCAGCGGCTGGTGATCGCCCGGGCGATCTCCGGGATGCCGATCCGCTGACCGCGGCCGGCGTCAGCGGGCCGCCCAGAAGGTGAGCCCGGCGGTGAGGGCGCCCACCACCGCGCCGGTTCTACGGGCCGGGCTGGTCCGTCGCAACGCCCACAAGGGTTAGCGAGAACCCCCCCCGCTTTCAGCCGGAGGAGGAGTCACGATGAAGGGGAACACCGTGAGCCGCCGCTGCCGGTGGCCGACGTGCCGGTCCTCCAACGTGTCCTTGCGGATGCCGCGCCGGATGAACAGGGTCGGGATGACGGCGGCGAACAGCGCCGCGAACAGTGCCCAGCCGAGGCCCCGCCAGCCGTAGCGCAGGACGCCGAGCAGCGGCAGCATCGCGATGATCACGTTCTTCGGCTCGACGCCGTCGGTGACCCGGCGGCCTCAGAGGGCGGTGCTCGTCGGCGTGGTCATCGCGGTGGGTGCTCCCGGCGGCTCGGCTGGACCTTCGATCGGATGATCGTAGTGGTCCGTGTGCGAGTGATCAGAACCGTGGCGGGCGGCCCTCCAGGAAGGCGGCGAGGCCCTCGCGCACGTCCGGGGCCTCCCGGGAACGGCGCTCCCAGGGCCGCAGCGCCTCGGCGGCCTCCTCCGGCGGGACGCCCAGCGCCGCCTTGACCGCGCCGATCGTCTGCGGCGAGCGCTGGGTCAGCAGTCGGGCGAACTCCAGGGCGTCGGCATCCAGTTCGGCGGCGGGCAGGACCCGGTCGGCGAGGCCGATCGCCGAGGCGCGCACTCCCGTCAGCAGCTCGCCGGAGAACAGCAGGAGCTTGGCCCGGGAGGGCCCCACCAGCCTGGCCAGCCGCAGGGTGGGGACGGCCGGGTAGACCACCCCGAGTTTGGCCGGGGTGATGCCCATCCGCGCGTCGTCGGCGACCCACCGGAGGTCGCAGGCGACCGCCAGCTGACAGCCGCCGCCGACGCAGGCGCCGTGCACCACCGCGATCGTCGGGTGCGGGAAGTCCGCCAGCGCCTCCTCGGCGGCGACGTTGGAGGCGTGATAGGCGTCGGCGTGGTCCGGGTCGGCGTAGACCTCGGACAGCTCGGCGATGTCCGCGCCGGCACTGAAGGTGCCGCCCGCGCCGGTGACCAGGAGGGCGCGGACACCGGGCTGTCCGGCGATCCGGAGCAGCACCTCGGGCAGCGCCTGCCAGATCGCCAGGGTGATGGCGTTGCGCCGGGCCGGCCGGGTGAACTTCAGCACGGCGACGCCGTCCTCGCCGACGTGGGCGCGGAGGCCGTCGACGTGGGTGGGCAGCGGGGAGCGGTCCCGCGTGAGCAGCGGCTGGTCCATGCGCACCTCCGGAGATCGTGGTGCGGACACTCTCTCAGGCGGCGCGGGCGGGGCCCCGGCGCGGGTCTCGGGCAGGGACGCCGACGCGGGTCTCAGGCGGAGGCCCCGGGCGTGCGGGTGCCGTAGTCGCCGAGGCCGTGCTCGACCAGGTCGAAGGCGCGCCTCGCATTCTCGACGGCCTCCGGCAGCACCTCGGCGGCCCGCTCGCCGGCCATCATCCGGCGCTGGTTCTCGCTGGTCAACGTCGTCCGGACGCCGAGCAGTTGGGCGGCCGCCGCTTGGGCGAGGAGCCGGTCGCCCGCCGGGTCCTCGGCCAGCAGCTCGGCGGCCAGCAGCTCGTTCGCCGCGTGGCCGAACGCGGTGGTCGCGCGCAGGGCCAGCGCGGGGGTCCGGTGGATCAGCCGCACCACGTCGACGGTGAACCGGTGGTCGTTGAGGCCGGTGGCCGGGTCGAACTCGGCCAGCGCGGCCAGGAAGTGGGTGCGCAGCGCGGCCACCACCGAGGTGCCCGGGGCGCGCTCGCGCACCACCCTGGCGGGCTCGTCGGTGTGCTGCTCCATCGGCGCCATGACCAGGTCTTCCTTGGACGGGAAGTAGTTGAAGACGGTCATCTTCGAGACGTCGGCGGCGGCGGCGATCTCGGCCACCGACACCTCGTCGAAGCCCCGCTCGGCGAACAGGGCGACGGCACTGTGCCAGATCCGCATGGCCGTCTGCCGCTTCTTGCGCTCGCGCAGGCTCAGCCCGTCGTGGGCGCCGGCCCCAGTGCTCTTCACCATGGCGCGACTGTACCAGGATCAAACATATACCAGGTCGGAATATGTGTTGGGTCAGAAGATTGGTTCAGTCATAAGATTGGTCGGGGCGAAGAATTGACCGGGTCAAAAAAGACTGCCATGGTGGTGCCGTGCCGCCGGGCCGGGCCTCCCCGGTGCGGCCCGGCTCCTGCTCGATCGCCCGAATTCCGCTACCCCGGGGGGACTTCCGATGACCGCCACCGCGCCGTCAGCGGCTCTGATGACAGAGCCTCAGCGCAAGCTGGGCATGCTGCTCTGCCTGATCACGATGATCCTGGCCGTGCTCGACACGAACATCGTGTCGGCGGCCACCGTGCCGATCGTCCGGGACCTCGACCCCGTCCACGGCGTCGACCGGCTGCCCTGGCTGGTCAGCGCGTTCGCCCTGGCCGCCACCGCACTGCTGCCGCTCTACGGCAAGCTCTGCGACCTCCACGGCGCCAAGCGGGTGCTGCTCGCGGCCGTCGGCGCCTTCCTGTTCGGCTCGGCGCTCTGCGGGGCGGCGCAGTCGATGGAGCAGCTGATCGCCTTCCGGGCCGTCCAGGGGATCGGCGGCGGCGGGCTGATGAGCGTGACCATGGTGGTGATCGCCCAGCTCAAGGACCCGGCGGGCGGGAAGAAGGGCGGCGGGGGCGGCCTGGGCGGCATCGTCGCCGGCGCCGGCATGGCCCTCGGCCCGCTGATCGGCGCTCTCCTCGCGGACCACCTCGACTGGCGCTGGATCTTCTACGTCAACCTGCCGCTCGGCCTGCTCGTCCTGGTCGGCGCCGCCCTCGTGCTCAAGCTCCCGAAGGGCGCCGGCCGCCGCGGCCTGGACTTCGCCGGCGCCACGCTCGCCGCGGCGTTCGCCACCTCGCTGCTGCTGCTGACCGAGTGGGGCGGCAAGGACTACGCCTGGACCTCCCCGCAGATCCTCGCGCTGGCCGCTGCCGTCGTGGCCTCCCTCGGCCTGTTCGTCTGGCGCCAGGCCACCGCCGCGGAGCCGGTGCTGCCGCTCTCGCTCTTCCGCGTCCCGGAGATCCGGATCGGCTTCGCGGTGCAGGGGCTGGTCGGCATGGGGCTGATGGGCGCGATCATGTACGTGATGCTGTACCTGCAGGTCGCCCGCGGCGTGGCCGCGACCTCGGCCAGCCTCTACCTGATCCCGATGGCGACCGGTATGACGGTCGTCGGCATGGCGGTCAACCGGCTGACCGCGCGCGGCGTCCAGGACAGGACGCTCCTGGCCGCCGGCGGGGCCTGCGCCACCGTCGCGCTGCTGCTGCTCGGGCAGAGCGGCCCGGACACCTCGCTCTGGCTGGTGCGGGCCGAGCTGGGGCTGCTCGGCGTCGGCCTCGGGCAGCTGATCGGCCGGCTCATCACCGTCGTCCAGGACGCCGCTCCGTCACACCAGTTGGGTGTCGCCACCACCGGCATCCGGTTCTTCCAGACGCTCGGCAGCGCGCTGGGGGCGGCGCTCTTCGGCACCGTGCTCGCCCGGGTCTTCGAGGGCGGCGAGCCCGGCACCCCGCTCGGCGCGGTCGGCCGGATGACCGGTGCGGCCCGGGAGCACGCGGTGCAGGGCTTCGTCGACGCGGTGGACGTGGTCTTCCTCTCGGCGGCCGGGGTGATGGCGCTGGTCGTGGTGCTCGCGCTGCGGCTGCCGCGGCGTCCGGTGGAGGAGCCGGCCGTCGAGCGGCAGGTGCTCGCCGCCTGAGCCCGGCCGGTCGGGGGCCGGGGTGGTTTCCGTGGATCGGCGCGGGCCCGGTGGACTTCGGTCCACCGGGCCCCTGTTGTGTCCGCGCCGCCGGGCCGGGGGCCGCCGCGGGGCGGGCGGCGAGCACCTGCCGCTCGACGGCCGGGGTCGGCCTGGGTCGGGCGGTGGGTCAGGCGGAGGGCTTCCACTCGTGGGCGAGGAGCGACCAGACCTCCTTGTCGTGCCGGACGCCGTTGTGCGGGTAGTGCTCCCGCATCGTGCCGTCGAGCTTCATGCCCAACCGCTGGGCGAGCGCCCGGCTGCGGAGGTTGGCCGGGCTGGTGTACCACTCGATCCGGTGCATGCCCCGGGTGGTGAAGGCGTAGTCGATCAGGTGGCGAACGGCGGTGCCGACCAAGCCCCGGCCCTCGCCGGCGGGCTCCGTCCAGACCCCGATCTCGCAGTTTCCGGCGGCGGCGTCGAACTGCGGGAACATCACGCCACCGACCAGGGTGCCGTCGACCCAGATGCCGTAGATCCGGCCGGCGTCGGCGGCCTGCCGGTCGGCGTAGCGCTGGAGGGTGGCGCGGGCCGAGTCGAGGTCGGTGGAGTAGCCGGCCCAGCCGATCCACGGGTCGGTGTGGGCGCGGGCGCGGTCGATGTGGGCGAGGAACTCGGGGGCCTGCCACGGTTCCAGGGGGCGCAGTTCGGCGTTGTCGGCGAGCGGGACGGTGAACATGGGCAGGCCTTTCGAAGAGCGGTCGGGTCGACGGTCCGGGGTGGTCCATACATACATAACAAACGTTTGGTATGTACGATAGCCCCCATGACGCCAGCCCGTGGAGACCATGACGCCCGTCGCCTGGAAGTCTCCGAGGCGGTCTGGCGGGTGCTCTCCTCCCGCGGCTTCGAGGGGCTGACGCTGCGCGCGGTGGCCGCCGAAATGGGTGCCTCGACCGGGCTGCTGACGCACTACTTCCCCAACAAGCGGGCCCTGGTGGCCTACGCGCTCGACGAGCTGGACCGGCGCTCCCTCGAACGCCCGCGCCGCGCCGCGCCCGCCGACGGCAGTGCGCCGCCGCCGGCCGGGCTGGCCCGGCTGCGGGCGGCGCTGCTCGACATCCTCCCGCTGGACGGACCGGCCACGGCCGGCAACCGGATCTGGGTCGGCTCCTGGGACGTCGCGCTGGCCGACCCGGAGCTGGCGGACGCGCACGCCGCGCGGTACGCCCGGGCGCGGGAGGCGCTGAGCGGGTACGTGGCGGCCGCGCAGCGGCTCGGCGAACTGCCTGCGGGTGTGGATGCGGCTCAGCTCGCGGCGGGGGCGCAGGCCTTCGTGCTGGGGCTGGTCGTGCAGGCCCTGTTCGCCCCGGCGGAGTTCCCGCCCGCGCGGCAGGCGGAGCTGCTGGACGCCTACCTGGCGGGGCTGGTGGCCTCGGGGAGCCGGCCCGGGTCGTAGCGCGGACCCGGCCGGGGCCGGCGTGCGGTCGTGGCGCGGGCGGGGCGGGGCGGGGCGGGGCCGGGGCGGGGCCGGGGCGGGTGTGGCGTGCGGCCGGGGTGGGCGCGGGCCGTGGGCATGCGTCCGCGGGGCGTGCCCCGGAGCTCGTCGGCCGCTGCCGGCCCGCGCCGGGGGCGGTGCCGGACTGGCCCGCGGTTTCCGTTCGAGTCCGACCCGTCCGCGTGGTGCGGTCGGCCGGTGCCGGTGTTTCCCGTGGGGTCGTTTCCGACGCGGCGACGACACGCATTGTCACGGGTTATGTGCGGTCGGTGTGCGTGCTTTTCCCGGCGGCCGGGCCGGCATAGGCCCCACCGGCGTGGTGGCCTGCGGGAATTCGCGCGTGGGTGCCCCCAGCAGGATTCGAACCTGCGACCTACCGCTTAGAAGGCGGGTGCTCTATCCGCTGAGCTATGGGGGCGGGACGGGCGGCGCCCTGGCGGGCGTGACCGTTGCCGGGATCGGGCGACGAGCGCGTGCGGCGCCCGCTGTCCGGCCCCGTACCTGAGGGTGGGGGTGGGGGTTGGCGGACCCTTGCCCTGTCGGGGACAGGATAAGGGTGCCCAGTTCCTCGGCCGGGTGTAACAACACCGTCGCGGGTGTGTCGGCTTCGGTGGAGCGGTCCGATAATCGCAGGTGAAGGCCGTGCGTGCAGCGGTCTGACGGTCTTCGGCGCCGGACGTTGTGCAGTCGTTACGGGGCTGCCGCCTCACCCGTTATGGATTCGGCACGGAGAAAGCACGACCGTCACCGCGGGTGGGGGGCCGTATTCGGGTTCGTTCGGTCGGATGACGTGGGCGGACGGCCGCCCGGGCCACCCTTGGGGGTGGCCCGGCGGGGCGGGAAGCGGGTCGTTTGTTGTCATGACCGCGCAGAAGAGGGGCTGGAAGTAGTACCGCAAGGCCGAAATTCACCCCTGTGAGTGACACCGGTTTTCCACAGGGCCGAGTTGTCCACAGGATTTCCGATCTGACTGGTCCGGATTTCCCCGGAACTGCACTCTCAACTCGCACCGGTTGATTCCGTACGGTGCATCGGAGAGAACGGAGCGTGTTCTGTGAACGGGACTCAGGTGACGGTGATCGGCAATGTCGCGACCGAGGTGACCTACGCGCGGACGGCCGCCGGAGTGCCGGTGGCGAACTTCCGGCTGGCGTCGACGGAGCGGCGTTACGACCGGCAGAAGGAGGGGTGGGTGGACGGCGAGACGCAGTGGGTGACGGTGACGGCATGGCGGGCGCTGGCGGGTCATCTGATCGGCTCGCTGTCGAAGGGCGATCCGGTGGTGGTGAGCGGCCGGCTGAGGGTGCGTGAGTGGACGGACGGCGAGGCCAGGCGCAGCCGGGTCGAGATCGACGCCCGATCGGTCGGACACGATCTCAGTCGTGGTACTGCGGCCTTCACATGGGCGGCGGGGGTGCGGGGTGAGCCGCCGGGCGGCGGTGGGGAGGTGCTCGACGAGGCGGTGCCCGGGTGGATCGCGGACGCACTGCATGCGCGGAAGGTCTCGGCGTTGGCGCCGGCCGAGGCCCCGCCGGCGGCTTCGGGGGTGGCCGTGGCGGCCGGCGAGCGGGTGGACGGCATGCCGACCGGAGGTGAAGAGCAGATGGCCTTGATCTGACCGGCAGGGATCTCAACTGTCGACAAATATGTTGATCGAGACGGTTGTTGCGCCCACATGCGCAATCCCGGATCGGTTAACCGAGAGTTCCCGGCTTTCTGGCAGATCGTCAGTTTGTGTGGATGATGGGTTGGTTGATAACGATCCAGATACGGAATGGTCCTGATTTCGCATGGGGGTTTGCGTGCCCCCGGGGCTCAATAGGATTCGTCTGGTTCACACACATGCAGCGGCGCCACAGGGGGCGCGGCAATGCAAGGCGGGCTGCCCATCGGCGTGGCCCGGCCCGGAGGGATCCCAGATGTTCCAGAGGCAGGGGCGGAGTCTTCCGCGCATAACCACTGTCATGCTCACGACCAGCATCGCGCTGGGCGGAAGCCTGTTCGCGGCGGGTGCGGCGGTTGCGGCCGACGCACCAGGCGCGGGTGTCACGGCAGTGATCCAGCCGACCATGGAGGCCGAGGAGATCGCCGTCGACGGCCACGGCCTCCAGGGTGGTCTGTTCACCCTCAAGACGCCGAACGGCTCGATCCAGACGTACTGCATCGACATCGACCACCCGGTGAACATCACCAGCGGGGTCGAGTACCAGGAGTCCGACTGGAAGTCGAGCTCGCTCGGCGCGAAGGAGAAGGCTCAGGACGCCGCCAAGATCCGCTGGATCCTGGAGAACTCCTACCCGCAGGTGACCGACCTCGTGAAGCTGGCCAAGGACGCCGGCGTCGACGGTCAGCTCACCAAGGAGGACGCTGCCGCCGGCACCCAGGCCGCGATCTGGAAGTTCTCGGACGGCAAGAACGCCATCCCGAAGGACTCGCAGGCCAAGCAGCTGCGCGACTACCTGGTCAGCGACAAGAACAAGGGCATCGCCGCCGAGCCCAAGCCCTCGCTGAGCCTCACGCCGGACTCGGTGTCGGGCAAGCCGGGCAACAAGCTCGGTCCGTTCACCGTCAACTCCAGCGCCTCCGAGGTGAAGCTGGCGGTCGCCGGTGACGCCGCGGGCAAGGTGAAGCTGGTCGACAAGGACGGCAAGCCGGTCACCGGCCTGACCGGCCCGGTCGCCAAGGACACCCAGCTGTTCCTGGACGTCCCGGCCGGCACCCCGGACGGCGCGGCCACCGTGACGGCCAACGCCGAGACCGTCGTGCCCAGCGGCCGCGTCTTCCTCAGCAAGGGCTACACCCCGGCGAAGCACAGCCAGACCATGATCCTGGCCGGCTCCACCAAGCTCAGCGTCTCCGACGCAGCCAAGGCCACCTGGAAGCAGGGCAAGGGTGCGCTGGTGGACAGCACCGCCCAGGTCGAGTGCGACGCCAACGGCGTCCGCGTCTCCGTCGCCAACGGCGGCGACGAGGCGGCCGACGTCACGGTGACGCCGGGCAAGAAGGTCACCGTCCAGCCGGGCAAGGTCGAGAGCGTGGTCGTCCCGGTCGCGGAGGACGCCGCCTACGACATCACCGTCACCGGCCCGAACGGCTTCACCAAGGAGTTCAAGGGCATCCTGGACTGCAAGGTCACCAGCGTGACCACGCCGACCGGCACCCCGTCGGCCGCCCCGACCACCCCGGCCGCCACCACCCCGGCTCCGGCCGGTACGCCGTCGGCCGGCGCCACCACCACCGCTGCCAAGCCGGCTCCGGCCGCCACCAGCCCGGCCCCCGGTACCACCGGTGGTCTGGCCCAGACCGGTGGTAACGACGCCACCCCGGTGCTCGCCGCCGTCGCCGGCGGTCTGGTCGTGGCCGGCGGTGCCGCGGTCTTCGTCCTGCGCCGTCGCGGCCGCCACGGTCGCAGCGCCGCCTGAGGCAGCAGTGCACCGAGGTCCTGAGCTCCTGAGGGCCTGAAGGACTCCGGCCCGGCTCCCCGCATCCGTTTGCGGGGAGCCGGGCCGAGTCGCGTTCCGGCTGCATGCGAGGGGTGCGGCGGGAGCCGGGCGGGGGAGGAGACGGGAGCGACCGGCCGGATACCCCGGTGGGGCACGGCAGTCGGTTCGGGTCTCGGGGCCGGGTGCGGCACAATGGAAGGCTGCAAGCCGAATTACTCCCGACGACGCCGGAGCGATCTCACGTGGCGGAATACATCTACACGATGCGCAAGGTGCGCAAGGCGCACGGAGACAAGGTCATCCTTGACGACGTGACGCTCAGCTTCCTCCCCGGGGCGAAGATCGGCGTTGTCGGCCCCAACGGCGCCGGCAAGTCCACCGTGCTGAAGATGATGGCCGGCCTGGAGCAGCCCTCCAACGGTGACGCCTTCCTCTCGCCCGGGTACACCGTCGGCATGCTGCTCCAGGAGCCGCCGCTGGACGAGACCAAGACGGTCCTCGAGAACGTCGAGGACGGCGTCAAGGAGATCAAGGCGAAGCTCAACCGCTTCAACGAGATCGCCGAGCTGATGGCCACCGACTACTCGGACGCGCTCCTCGACGAGATGGGCAAGCTCCAGGAGGACCTGGACCACGCCAACGCCTGGGACCTCGACGCCCAGCTGGAGCAGGCCATGGACGCGCTGGGCTGCCCGCCCGGCGACTGGGCCGTCACCAAGCTCTCCGGTGGCGAGAAGCGCCGCGTGGCGCTCTGCAAGCTGCTGCTGGAGGCCCCCGACCTGCTGCTGCTCGACGAGCCCACCAACCACCTGGACGCCGAGTCGGTGAACTGGCTGGAGCAGCACCTGGCCAAGTACGCCGGCACCGTCGTCGCCGTCACCCACGACCGGTACTTCCTGGACAACGTGGCCGGCTGGATCCTGGAGCTCGACCGCGGCCGCGCGATCGGCTACGAGGGCAACTACTCCACCTACCTGGAGAGCAAGCAGTCCCGGCTCAAGGTCGAGGGCCAGAAGGACGCCAAGCGCGCCAAGCGGCTCAGGGAAGAGCTGGAGTGGGTCCGCTCCAACGCCAAGGGCCGCCAGGCGAAGTCCAAGGCCCGTCTGGCCCGCTACGAGGAGATGGCGGCCGAGGCCGACAAGATGCGGAAGCTGGACTTCGAGGAGATCCAGATCCCGCCGGGCCCGCGTCTGGGCAGCGTCGTCATCGAGGTGGAGAACCTCAACAAGGCCTTCGGCGAGAAGATCCTGATCGACGACCTCAGCTTCACCCTGCCGCGCAACGGCATCGTCGGCATCATCGGCCCGAACGGCGCCGGCAAGACCACGCTGTTCAAGATGCTGCAGGACCTGGAGACCCCGGACTCCGGCAAGGTCAAGGTCGGCGACACGGTCAAGATCAGCTACGTCGACCAGACCCGCGCCAACATCGACCCGAAGAAGACGCTCTGGGAGGTCGTCTCCGACGGCCTGGACTGGATCAACGTCGGCCAGGTCGAGATGCCGTCCCGCGCCTACGTCTCGGCGTTCGGCTTCAAGGGCCCGGACCAGCAGAAGCCGGCCGGCGTGCTCTCCGGTGGTGAGCGCAACCGCCTCAACCTGGCGCTCACCCTCAAGCAGGGCGGCAACCTGCTGCTCCTCGACGAGCCCACCAACGACCTCGACGTCGAGACCCTCTCCTCGCTGGAGAACGCGCTGCTGGAGTTCCCCGGCTGCGCCGTGGTCATCTCCCACGACCGCTGGTTCCTGGACCGAGTGGCCACCCACATCCTCGCCTACGAGGGCGAGAGCAAGTGGTTCTGGTTCGAGGGCAACTTCGAGTCGTACGAGAAGAACAAGATCGAGCGGCTGGGCGCCGACGCCGCCCGTCCGCACCGGGCCACCTACAAGAAGCTGACCCGGGGCTGACACCCAGCTGTCACAACGGCCCGGCAGACTGCCCTCCGGGGCGGCCTGCCGGGCCGCGGCCCACCGCCACCACCGCGCGGCGGGTCACCTGACGTCGAGGAGAACACCCGTGGCACGCCACATCTACGCCTGTCCGCTGCGTTGGTCCGACATGGACGCCTTCGGGCACGTCAACAACGTCGTCTTCCTGCGCTACCTGGAGGAGGCCCGGATCGACTTCATGTTCACCCAGGCCGCCGCGGCCGGTGCCGGGGAGTTCGCGGGCGGTTCGGTGGTGGCGCGCCACGAGATCGACTACAAGCGGCCGCTGGTGCACCGGCCCGAGCCGGTCACCATCGAGACCTGGGTGACCAAGATCGGTGTCGCCTCGCTGACGGTCGCGTACGAGATCAAGGACACCGCCGAGGACGGCACCGAGACGGTCTACGTCCGGGCGTCCACCGTGGTCGTGCCCTACGACCTCGCCGAGGGCCGGCCGCGCCGGATCAGCGAGGTGGAGCGGGAGTTCCTCGGCCGCTACACCGACGACCACGGCAAGGACGGCCACAGCCTGGACGCGGAGCCGGTCGGCGCGGCGGCCTGAGCCCGGGCCGCCCGGCCCCGGCCCCGGCCTGATCGGGCCGCCCGGTCCGGCCGGGCGTACGACCAACCACCGACACACGGATTCGAGCTGACACGCGTTGACCGGTACCGCCACCCTCGCCCTCGCCGACGCCGGGGAGGCCGCCGACCTCGCCGCCTTCCTGGTCCGGCTGCTCCGCTTCGACAAGGCGGCGGCGGTCCGGCTGCAGGCGGTGCCCGCGGCGGACGGATCGGGTGTGCTGGCGGTCTTCGGGCGGCTGCCGTTGGGCAGTTCCGGCGCGCTGGCGATCCGCACCGCTCGGCTGACCGCGCTCGGCGCGCCCACCGACCGCACCGTCTCGGCGGGCCGGCTGCTGGACGGCCTGGACGACGGGGCCGACACCGCGGCCCTGCCCGCCGCCGTCACCGGCCCCGCCTGGGCCGGCCTGCTGCCGCCGCGCACCGGCTGGCAGCTGATCGGCGAGCCGCCGGTGGCCGAGGTGTACCCCGAACTGATGGCCGGTGTGCGGGAGTTCCGCGAGCGCAGTGAGGCCGTCCCGGCGCACCACCGGACCAGGACGGTGCTGGACGCGCTGGCCGACGAGATCTGGTCCCGGCCGGTGACCGCGCTGCCCGAGCTGCCGCTGCGCGCCGCGCACGCGGCCCTGGTGATCGGCTTCCTGAAGCCGGGCGCCCCGCTGACCGTGCACCGGGCCGGCGGCTGGCTGCGGTTGAGCGCCCCGGCCGGGTCGGTGGCGGTCCGCACGGCGGCCGCGCCCGGTGCGGGGCTGGGGCTCAGCCCGGTCCGCTAGGGCTTGGGAGCCGGAGTCCCGTCGCCGCCGGGCGGGCGGGAGTCCGACCAGGACCGCGGGGCCGGCTCAGCCCTCGGTGTTGACCATCGAGGCGGCGGCGTAGGTGAGGTAGTCCCAGAGCTGGCGCTCGGCGTCGGCCGGCAGCGCCAGCTCGTCCACCGCCGCCCGCATGTGTCTCAGCCAGGCGTCGTGCGCCGCGCGGTCCACCTTGAACGGCACGTGCCGCATCCGCAGCCGCGGGTGGCCGCGCTGCTCGCTGTAGGTGCGCGGGCCGCCCCAGTACTGCATCAGGAACAGCGTGAGGCGCTCCTCGGCGGGGCCGAGGTCCTCCTCGGGGTACATCGGGCGCAGCAACTCGTCCTCGGCGACGCCCTGGTAGAACCGGTGCACCAGCCGCCGGAAGGTCGGCTCGCCGCCGACCTGGTCGAAGAAGGTCTCCTCGCTGAGCGTGCCACGCCGGATCTCTGTCACCCGACCATGGTCGCAGACGCCGCCGGGGCCGTACACCGGGACCTGAGGACCAGGACTCCCGGTGTACGACCCCGTGGGTACCGCCGTGCGGCTACGCGTCCTCCCAGCGGAAGAACCGCCAGGCGGTCGCGGTGACGACGGCGGCGAACACCAGCAGCCCGCCCATGGCCGGCAGGGCGTCCATCACGCCGCCGCCCTTGGAGAGCACCGACTGGGCGGCGGTGACCAGGTGCTTGAGCGGCAGCGCGTTGGAGATCGCCTTCAGCCAGGACGGCATGTCGTCGGTGGGGAAGAACGAACCCGACAGGAACGACATCGGCAGCACGATGATCTGCGAGATGCCGTTGGCCGCCTCCTCGGTCTTGGCGACGGCCCCGGCCAGCAGGCCGATCGACATGAAGGCGATGGTCGCGCAGACCACCAGCGGGACGATCAGCCACCAGTTGCCGGTGAGTTTGAGCCCGAAGTACGGCGTGGTGGCGATCGCCAGGAAGATGGCGGTCTGGGTCAGTGCCGTCAGCACCGAGACGGCGATCCGGGAGGCCACGATCGACCCGGCGCTCACCGGGGCCAGCCGCAGCCGCCGCAGCACCTTCTTCTGCCGCCAGGACACCAGGGTCAGCGAGGCGCTGAACACGGCGCCGGTGGCCACCGCCCAGCCGAGCAGACCGGGGGTGAGGAACTGGATCGGCTTGAGCGACTCGTCCTCGACCCGGGTCGCGTCCAGGACGAAGGCGGGCGGCTTGCCGGTGGCGGCCTGGTTGGCCTGCTGGACCACCGAGTTGACGATGCCCTGGACGGTGCCGGCACGGACCTGGTCGGCGGCGCTGAAGCGCAGCTCGATCCTGCCGTCCGGGCCCTGCTTGATCAGCGCGTCCAGGTCGCCCTTGCGGACCTTCTCCAGCGAGGAGGCCTCGTTGTCGCTCCTGCTGAGGGTCAGGACCTTCTCCAGCTCGGCCCGGCCGTCGCCCTGCACCGAGTCCAGCAGCTGGACGGCGCCGACCTGCTCCACCTTGGCGTGCGGGCTGCCGGCGCCCTTGAGCAGCGTGCCGAAGAGCATCAGGAACATCAGCGGGAACAGGAGCACGAAGAAGACGGCGGCCTTGTCCCGGAAGAAGGCGACCAGCATGACCCGGGAGAGGCTCACGAAGGCGCTCACCCGCTCGCGCTCCGGCTGCCCGGCGGGCGCGGAGGGGGTCCCGGGCTTCCGCTGGGCCGGGACCGCGGTCCCGGTGCCGTCGGCCTGGGTGCCGCCGGCCCGGGCGGGGTCGGCCTGGGTGGGGTCGGCGGTCATGCGCGGTACTCCCGTCCGGTGAGCTGGAGGAAGACGTCCTCCAGGGTGGCGCCGCGCACCTCGAGGCCGCGCAGGGCGTTCTGCTCGGCCAGCACGGAGAGCACCGGGGCGGGGAGGCGGGTGGAGACGGCGAGCGAGACGCCGTCGTCGTCCACGGTGCCGACCTCGGCGCCGGCGGCGGCCAGCAGTTCGCGGGCCCGCTCGGCGTTCAGCTGGCCGGACTCGACGCTGATCCGTACGGTGTCGTCGATCTCGCGGACCAGCGTGGCCGGGGCACCGGTCCGCAGGATCTTCCCGTGGTCCATGACCGAGACGCGGTCGCAGAGCACCTCGGCCTCGTCCAGGTAGTGGGTGGTCAGGACGACCGTGCGGCCCTCGGCGTTGATGGCCCGCAGGAGGTCCCAGAGGTTGCGGCGGGCCTGCGGGTCGAGGCCGGTGGTGGGCTCGTCCAGGAAGACCAGCTCCGGCTCGTGGACCAGGGCGCAGGCGATCGAGAGGCGCTGGGCCTGGCCGCCGGACATCTTGTCGGTCATCACCCCGGCCGACTCGGTCAGGCCGACCCGTTCCAGCATCGCGTCGGCCCGCTTGGGACCGACGCCGTAGAAGGAGCCGAAGGTGCGGATCGTCTCCCGCGCCGTCAGCTTGTTGAAGAAGGCCGAGGCCTGGAACTGCACGCCGATCCTCGGCAGCAGTTTCGGATTGCGCGGCCAGGGCGCCATGCCCAGCAGCTCGATCCGGCCCTCGTCGGGCTTGCGGATCCCTTCCAGGATCTCCAGTGTGGTGGTCTTCCCGGCGCCGTTCGGCCCCAGGATCCCGTAGAACTCGCCGGCCTCGACGGTGAGTGAGACCCCGTCGACGGCTTGCACATCCCCGTACCGCTGACGGATTCCGTCGGCGGATATTGCTGCAGTCATGGGGCCTGAGACTACGGGTAACGGGGGGCGTTGGGGAGGGATCTGAGCGCGATTTGAAGATCATTTATGGGATCGGAACCGGGCCGGGCCGAACGGGGTCTGACGCCCGTTCGGCCCGGCCCGGGCCCGTTGTCCGGTCGGTCTGTTCCGGCCGGTCTGTTCCGGCTCGTTTCCGGCCCGTCACTCCGGCCCGTCACCCGGCCCGTTTTCCGGCTCGTTTTCCGGCTCGTTCGTCCGGCGGGCCTCAGGCCCGGTGCAGGGTGATGGTGGTCCACGCCCCGATGTGGATCCGGTCGCCGTCGTTCAGCGGGATCGCGGTGTGCGGGGTGATCGGCTCGCCACCGCCGTTCACCGTGGTGCCGTTGGTGGAGTCCTGGTCGACCAGCACCCAGCTCCCGTCGGCCTGTTCGGCCAGCAGCGCGTGCTGGTGCGAGGCGCCCGGGTCCTCCGGCGGGACGGAGAGGTCGATCTCCGGCACGGTGCCGCGGTGCTGGCTGCGCCGGCCGATCCGCAGCTGGCCGCGGCCGGTCAGCGGGATACGCCGCTCGGGGCAGTACGGCGGGAAGAACAGGCCCGCCGCCTCCGGGCCGCTGCGGGCCATCATGTCGGTGAAGTAGTCGCGGTCGGCCGCGACCACGGCGATCCAGTTGGACCGGACCGGCTCCGGCTGCTGGGGGGCCTGGCCGGGCTGACCGGACTGGGGCTGCTGGTGCGCCTGCTGGTGCTGCTGCTGGGCCTGCGGGGGCACCGGCGGGGCCAGGTTGAACGAGGTGCCGAACTCCCCGCCGCGGCCGGTCGGGCCCGGCTGGGCGTAGACCGGACCGGAGTCCTCGCGCGGTGCCGGCTCCTGGTACGAGGGCTCCTGGTACGCAGGCTCGGCCTGGTACGAGGGCTCCTGGTACGCAGGCTCGGCCGGGTACGCGGGCTCCTGGTAGGGCGCCTCCTGGTACGGCGAGCCGGCCGCGGGCGGGTAGCCGTAACCGGACGGCGCACCGGCCTGCTGGCCCTGCTGGCCCTGCTGGTGCTGCGGCGGGGCCGGCGGGAACGGCTGCTCCGGAGGCTGCGGGCCGCCGTAGGCCGCCGGGATGTTGAGCGGGGCCGGCGCCTGGACGGGCCCGGGCACCGGCGCACCGGCGGCGGGGGGCTGGCGGCGTGAGGGCGTGGAGAGGTCGTAGTCGTACCCGCACTCCTCGCAGAACCGCCCGGTCTGCGGGCTCCGGCAGATCGGGCAGAGCACCAGGCCCTCGGTGAGCTCCGGGAAGCCCCGGCCGGCCGGCGGCACGGCCCCGGGCTGTACGGCACCCGGCTGTACGGCACCCGGCTGTACGGCCCCGGGCGGGACCGCACCCGGCACCGGCCCGCCGAACGGCGCCCCGCCCTGCGGGGGGTGCCCGGGCAGGCCCGGGTGGCCGCCGTGCGGGCCGTGCCCCGGCGCTCCGGGCGCGCCCGGGAGCGTGCCGGGCGGCGGCGGGAGGGGCGGTGGCGGTGTCATCGGGAAGCCGCAGAAGTCGCACCAGTCCTCGGCCTGCGACTCATGCCCCCTCGGGCAGATCGGCATCAGGTCCCCCTCAATTCCAGCCAGCTGGGGCAGCATCCGACCGGGCCCCGGCCCGGTCGGCTTCTTCAGCGGTCACTTCTTCACACGGACGGTCTTGGTCGACCGGGTCTCGAGGGTCATCGAGTCGGCCTCGCTCACGTTCTTACGGAACCGAACCGTACCCTCCTTCGGGTCGACCACGTCGACCACCTTCTGCAGCAGCTTGAACGTGCCCTCGTTGCCGGTCGCGTGGGCGATCCGGACGGCGGCGCCGAGCTTGGCGGTCGCGCGGTCGACATCCCCGGCCCGGTGCGCCTCCAGGCCCTCCTGGATGGACGAGGCCAGCTCGGCCTGCCCGGTGTAGTGGGCGACCTGCGGGCTGATCCGGGTGGACGAGGCCAGGTCGTCGGTCCAGACGGCCTTGACCAGGCCCTGGGAGAGCACCTCGGGCGTGCTGCCGGTCTGCGGCGGCAGGACGAGGCTGACCCGGGCGGCGAGCATCTCGTTGCCGACGGCGGCGGCCGGGACCTCGACGCAGACGTGGTAGTCGCGGCTCTCGTCGCCCCAGGAGCCGGTGGGGTAGTCGCCGGCCCGCGGTCCGGCCTCGGCGCGGCGGCCGGTGAGGTCCTCCACCGCGGGGGCGACCTGCTTGACGAACTTCACCACCGCGTTGGCCGGCGTCCAGATCCGCAGCGCGACGTCGGCGACCTGCTTGCCCATCGCGCCCTCCATCATCGCGCGGAAGTCCTCGGCGAGACCGGACGGTTCGGCGACGATGTCGACGGTGCCGAGCAGCGCGGAGGAGATCTTCCGCAGCTCGTCCACCCGCCAGTCGGTGCCGACGCCGCGGCAGTCGGCGGTGAAGTGGCCGGAGACCCGCTCGATGGCGCGGTCCAGGTCGGCCGCCGACTCGTGCTCGTTGTTGCCGTCGGTGAGCAGGATGGCGTGCCGGATGGCGATGTCGCGGCGGGTCAGGAACAGCTTGTCGGCCTTGGCGAGCCAGCTGCCCATCGCGGTGCCGCCGGCCGCGGTGAGGCGGCGCAGCGCCTCCTTGGCCCGGGCGCGGGTGGCGTCCGAGGCGATGGCGAGGGTGCCGTCGCCGGGGTAGATGTCCCTGGCCTCGTGGGTGCCGGCGACGACCGCGAAGGCGACGCCGTCGCGGACGGTGTCGATGGCGGCGGCGGTGGCCTCGCGGGCGCCGCGCATCTTGCTGGCGGGGTAGTCCATCGAGCCGGAGCAGTCCACCATGATCACCACGGCGGCGGACTGGGCGCCCGCGCCCAGCGGGCCCGCGTCGGACACTCCGAGCGGACGGCCGCCGGAGGTGCCGCCGCCGGTCGAGGTGACGGTGACGATGGCGTTCACCTCGCGGGCGCCGTCGGCGAGGAACTCGTTCTGGAAGATCTCCACGTCGAACCTGGGCAGGTTCGGCTTAGCCAGTGTTGCCATGGGCCGGTGGCTCCCGTCGGGTGGTCGGTTGGTGCGTACGGTCGGTGGGGTGGGCGCGGGCGGGCGTCAGCCCACCGGCGGGTGCGGCGGCTGCGGAGGCACGGCGGGAGGCGCGGGCGGCACGGCTGGAGGCGCGGGCGGGGCCGGTGGCAGGGGGGCCGCGGGCGAGCCGATCACCGGCAGGTCCGGCAGCGTCGGGTCGTGGTCCTCGTCGTCGTCGCCGATCCCGGCCGGCCGGATCACCGGCAGGTCCAGCGCGGTGGCGGTGCGGGCGTCCTCGCCGGCGGCGTCGTCCGCCCGCCCGGCGCCGGCCAGCCCGGTCGGCGGGTCGATCGGCAGCACGGCGACGGTGATGTTGTCGTGCCCGCCGGCCGCGACCGCGAACTTCACCAGGTTCTGCGCGGCCGCGAGCGGCTCGGTCCGGGCGTCCTGGCGGACGTAGTGGGCGAGGTCGGTGGCGGCCTCGGCGTAGTTCCAGAGGCCGTCGGTGCAGATCAGCAGCACGCCGGGGACGTGCGGCGTGAAGTCCAGGGTGTGCGGGACGACCTCCTCGGCGTCCGCGCCGAGCCAGCCGGTGATGGCGTGGGCGCGCGGGTCCGCGTAGGCCTCGGCCTCGCCCATCAGGCCGGCCTCGACCATCCGGGCGGCCCAGGAGTCGTCCTGGGTGAGCCGGAACGGCTCGGCGGCGACCCGGTCGTCCGGGATCCAGTACGCCCGGGTGTCGCCGACCCAGCCGATGGTGACCCGGCCGCCCGCGGCGATCGCGCTGACGAAGGTGCAGGCGGGCGCGTTGAGGTCGGGCCGGTGCGGCGAGGCGCCGTCATCGGCGAGGGCGGCGACGGCGGCGGCCGCGTCGGCGACGGCCTGGCGCATCGCCGCGTTGGGCTCGCGGCCGGCCTCCAGCGCGGTGAGCAGCGACTCGGAGGCGGCGTCGACGGCGGTCTCGGAGGCCTCGTCGGGGCGCTCGGAGGAGGAGACGCCGTCGCAGACCACGGCCACCACGACCGGTTCGCCGCCGGGCAGCGAGGAGGCGGCGACGGTGAACGAGTCCTCGTTGCGGTGGTGGCGCACGCCGCGGTCGCTGACCCCGGCGACGCCGGCCAGCGACCTCTCCATGTGGTCGCGCGGGCGCGGCTGCGCGCCCCCGCAGGCCTCGCAGTAGCCGTCGGCGGCGACCTGCGGCAGACCGCAGTGGACGCAGCCGGGGCCGCCCTGGGCCGGAACGGCCGGGGCGGCGGGCGCGTCCGGCACGGTCGGCGGGTGCTCCGCGCCGGCGGTGCCCCGGGCGGCGGACCAGCTCGCGGGCATCGCGCCCGGGGCCGGACTGCCGTCCCTGCCCGCCCCGCAGGAGCCGCAATACACGTCCTCCAGGTCCAGCGGCTCGGAACAGCTCTGGCACACGGTCTGCTGCGGCATTGGTTACACCCACGTCCTGGGGCGGGCACGGTTGGCCCGCTCCACCATCTCGATCCTGGTCTCGGCCCGGTCGGCCAACCGGGCGAGTACCCGGTAGGACTGCTCCAGCGCGAACCGCAGTTCCCGTTCGACGGCAGGCCGTCCCAGCACGGTGACCTCACCGGTCGTCCGGCCGAGGCCGGTCTCGCCGGCGGAGCCCGCCGTGACCCAGCCGAGGGCGGCGCTGAGCACCTCGACGGAGAGCTCCTCACGGCGGCGGTCGTCCAGGCGCAGCGCGGTCAGCTGCTCGGAGCCGGCGCCGAGGTCGGTGCCGAGCGGGTCGGTGGCGGGGCGTTCGCGCAGCCGGGCCCGGACGGCGGCGATCCGGGCGGCGGTGAACTGGCTGGAGGTGGCCGGGACGGACTCCAGCGCGGTGACCGCGCCCGCCCGGTCGCCGTCGGCGAGGCGGACCCGGGCCAGCCCGAAGGCGGCGCTCAGGTAGGCGTGGTCGGTGCTCCACACCAGCCGGTAGAGCTCGGCCGCGTCGCCGCCGTCGCCGAGGAGCTCGGCGCAGATGGCGAGGGCCAGCTTCGGGGCACTCTCGCCGGGGAACGCGTCGTAGACGGCGTCGAAGGCCTCGGCGGCGGCACGCAGCGCGCTCTCGCCGGGCACCCCTTCACCGGAGGCCGCCTCACCGGAGGCCACGTCACCGGACGTCGCCTCACCGGAGGCCACGTCACCGGAGGCCGCCGGGCAGGAGGCCGTGCCGGTGGCCGCGCCGGCCAGGGCGGTCAGGCCGCGGTACCAGACCACCCGCCAGTCGTCCGGGTGGTTCTGCTCCAGCGAGGCCAGCGCCTCCTCGGCGGTGGCGTGGTGGCCGAGTTCGAGGTGGGCGCGCAGCTCGCGCAGCCGGCGCTCGACGGAGTCGGCGGGCGCGCCGGCCAGGGCGGTGAGCGCCTCCGCCGGGTCGGCGGCGAGCAGGGTGGCCAGGAAGCCGGCGTTGGGGTCGGCCGGGTCGACCCGGGGGACGGGCAGTGCGAGCGCGGCGGCGGCCGGGTCCAGCGAAGTGATCCGCAGCTCGCCGGGCCGGACGGTCGGCTGCACCAGCTCGGTGTCGACGACCCGCAGCTCGGGGCCGAACAAGGTGGAGAGCGAGGGCCGCGGCCGGCCGTCCTGGAGTGCCAGGATCTCCCGCAGCACGCCGGTGAGCTGGTCGGCCATCTCCTCGGCGGAGGCGAACCGGCGGGCCGGGTCGTGGTCGGTGGCGCGGACGAGGAAGCGGTAGTACGACTCGTACGCGGCGAAGACCGGGACGGCCTCGGGGCCGGGCAGGGAGTCGCGGTAGGTGGTGCTGTAGCCCTGGAAGTCGAAGGTGAGGACGGCCAGGGTGCGGGCGACGGTGTAGAGGTCGGAGGCGGGGGAGGGGCCGTCGGTGGCGATCTCGGGCGCCTGGTAGCCGATGGTGCCGTAGATCGGGCCGTCGTCGTCGAGGCGGCGGACGGCGCCCATGTCGATGATCTTGAGCGCGTCGCCGCTCTGGATCACGTTGTCGATCTTGAAGTCGCAGTAGATCAGGCCCCGGCCGTGCAGGTACCCGAGCGCGGGCAGCGCGTCCAGCGCGTACGCGATCGCCTGCTCCACCGGCAGCGGCTCGCGGCGGCCGTCCGGGGTGCGGCGCTCGTTGGCGATGTCCTTGAGCGACTTGCCGCCGACGTACTCCATCACGATGTAGCCGTCGGTGGCGCCGGTGCGCAGGTCCGGGTGCTCGGCGAAGTTGATGATGCGGACGATGTTCGGGTGGTCCACCTCGGCCAGGAACCGCCGCTCGGCGACGGCCACTGCGAGCGCGTCCTCGTCCCCGGTGTCCAGCAGGCCCTTCAGGACCACCCACTTGTCGTTGACCCGCCGGTCCACCGCCAGGTAGATCCAGCCGAGCCCGCCGTGCGCCAGGCAGCCGACCACCTCGTACTGCCCGCCGACCAGATCCCCCCGGCGCAGTTTGGGCGTGAACGAGTACGGCGTGCCGCACTTGGTGCAGAAGCCGTCAGGGCGGCCCGGCAGGCCGTTCTTCTCGCGGCCCACCGGGGCCTCGCACTTGGAACAGAACCGCTTGCGCTCCGGCACCTCCGGGTCGGCCAGCACCGCCTGCGCCGGGTCGGCCGACGGGACGGTCGGCACCGTCACCAGGCCGGCGCCGAGCCGGTGGCGGGTGCCCGAGCTGACGCTGCCGCGGCTGCTGCGCGCCGAGACCGAACGGCCGCTGCCCGTCCGGGTGGAGCGGTGCGAGCGGGAGCGGCCGGACATCGAGCGGGCGGAGCCGGTCCGGGCGGAGCGCACGGAGTCCGGCGAGACCCGGGCGGAGGGGACGTACGGCTGGGTGAGCCCGGTGTCACCACCGGGGGCGGTCAGGCCGCACTCGTCGCAGTAGCCGTCGTCGTCGATGGTGCCGGCGCAGTCGCGCGGGCAGGGCGAGCCGGGGCCGGCTGCGGCGGCCGGGGCCGCCGTGCCGGTGACCGGCCCCGTCCCGGCGCCGGCTGCGGGACCGGTCGCGGGACCGGTTTTGACGGAGACCGTGCCTGCCGGTGCGAGCCCGCACTCGGTGCAGTAGCCGTCCGCGTCGATCGTCCCGTCGCCGGTGCAGTCCGGCCGTACGCACGCCTCGCCCATGAACCTCAGCCCCCCAGTCCCTGTTCCTGTGCCTGTCCGTCGACCGGTCCGCCGCCGGGCTGCCCGCCTCCGACCGGCCCACCGCCGGGCGGCGCGGCCTGGGCCGGCCGCAGCGACTGCTGGAAGCGGCCCACGGCCGCGGCCGCCGCCCGCAGGTCGCACGGCGCGCTCCAGAGCAGCCAGCGCGCCTTCTCGTACCGCTCGATCACTTCCGGGTCCTCGGCGACACGCAGCCGTGCCGCCATCGCCTTGTACGCGTCCAGCCGCCCGCGCAGCTCCGCCCGGACGGCCAGCGGCTGGGTCACCTCGGTGAGCGACTGCCGGGCCCGGGCCAGCTCCTTGGCGGCCGCGTCCTCCAGCGCGTCCAGCAGCGGCGCCAGCCGGTGCCACTGGCCGCTCTGGCGCAACTCCAGGGCCAGCACGATCCGTTCGCGCAGTGCCGAGGCCGGCCCGGGCACCGCGGGCACCTCGGTGGCGGCTATCTTCGCCAGCACCTCGCCGCGCGCCCGGCGGGCCTCGGCCAGGGTGGCGTCGGCCCGTTGCAGCAGGTCGCCGACGCCCTGCAGCCGCTCCTCGGCGTCGTCGCGCAGCCGCAGCAGGTCCTCCAGCTCGACCCGGACGCCGTCCAGCGCCCGCCCGGCCCGGTCGAAGCGCTCGGTGTCCACCACCCCGGAAGGTGTGGCCAGCGCGGTGCCGTCCGGGCGGGTGCCGCGCTGGGCCGGCACCCGGGCCGGCCGCCAGAGCGCCAATGGGTCGCTGCGCACCTCGGTCCGCAGCTCCGTCAGATCGGCTTCCAGCCCGGCCAGGTCGTCGCCGAGCGGGTGGCTGCCGGCGTGCACGCCGAGTGAGCCGGCCAGCGTCTGCACCCGGCGCAGCTCGGCCAGCAGCAGGTCGATCCGGGCGGGCAGCGCCGACCAGACGGCGTCGGCGGCGCTGACCACCTCCAGCACGGTGGCGTACCACGCGTTCATCCGGGTCATCAGCTCGTCCAGGCTGACCCGCTCGACCAGCTTGGCGGGCGCGCCGAGCAGCTGCGGGCCGTCCGGGACGGCGCCGCCGGGCACGGTGACCGCCTCGCCGGTCAGCAGCTCGCTGAGCTCGGCGAGTTCGGCCGAGCCGGGCTTGGCCTTGCGGGCGCGGACCGCGCGGGCCGAGGCCAGCGCCTCCGAGTAGCGGTCGAACAGGGCCCAGAGCAGCGGCAGGCCCTGCCCGGCGACGGACCAGCGCTCGTGGGTGCGGCCGACCAGCCCGGCGCCGTCGAGCAGCCGCAGGCCCGGGTGGTCCTGGAGCGAGAGCAGTGCCGACTCGACCGCGTCGCGCTCGGCGCCGAGGCGCGCCAGCGCGCGGTCCACCTCCTCCCGGCTCAGTGCCGGGCCGGCCGAAGCTGCCAACGCCGTGTCTCCTTCGCTGTCCTGGTCTTCTCTGTCGTGCGTCTGTCCTGCGTGTCCTGCGTTGCCCCCGGTCCGCGTCAGGCCGGTGGTCCCCCGGCCCGTGCCGTGGGCCGGTCCGCCCCGACCCTAGCCTGCGATCTCGCGCCCGGACCGGGCCCGGTCGTCAAGGGGCCGTCAGGGCCGGGGCCGGTGCGGGCCACGCGGGTCAGCGCTGCGCCGGCCAGTAGTGGTCGGCGTCGTTCAGCATGTACGGCTTGAGCCAGCGGTCGTAGCCCGCCTGCCAGGCGCCGCTCGTGTGGTAGTCGGCGAGCACCTGGTTCACCCGGGCCGTCAGGTCGGTGCTGTTCTTGAGCATCGCGATGCCCATCACCGCGGGCCGGACCTCGCCGTCCACCACCCGGACGGTCTGGTCCTGGGCGGCCTGGCTGGCCGCGAGGCCGTCGTCGGTCATGGTCGCGTCGACCTTGCCGAGCTGCATCAGCACCAGGCAGTCGAGGTGGTTCTCCACCGAGACGATCTTCCCGACCTTCGGACGGGCTTTCAGCTCGTCCTCGGCCGAGGAGCTCGACGCCGCGCAGACGGTCTTGCCGTCCACCGCCTCGTCGATGCTCTTCGCGGGGGATGCCTTGGGCACCACGACGCGCTGGCTGGTCTTGAAGTACGGCTTGGAGAAGGCGACCTGCTGCAGGCGGTCACAGGTGATCGTCATGGTCCGGACGATCAGGTCGACCCGGCCCTCCTGGATGAAGCCGATCCGCTCCGCGGTGGGCACGGCCTTGAGCGTCACCTTGTCCGGGTCGCCCATGATCGCCGTGCCGATGGCCTTGGCGAGGTCGATGTCGAAGCCCTCGATCTGGCCCGTGTTGGGGTTGCGGGAGCCCCAGCGGTAGCTGTTCTGGTCGACGCCGATGACCAGGCTCCGCTTGGCCTTGATCGCCTTCACCGCCGGGCCGTCCTCGCTGCTCGGCGGCACGCTCTGGTTGGTGTCGCAGTCGGTGCCGGCCTGCTCCTGCTGCGGCGCCTGCGCCGGTTGGAGCGTCGCGGCGGCCGGCAGCACCGCGCCCTGGGGACCGCCCGTGCCGAGCGCCGCCGCGCAGGACGCCAGCAGCGCGACCGCCGCCACCGCCCGGGCCCGTACCGTTCCCTTGCCCATGGTGTCCGTCCCCCCTCTACCGGTACTCGGCCAGTCGCCGGCCGAGGCCGCGGACCGCCGCGGCGGCCGCCACCAGGGCCAGCACCGCCACCGCCGCGGCGGCGGTGCGCAGATCCCCGTCGGTGCCCTCGGCCGCCCGCTCGAACTGCTTCTGCTCGGTGTCGGCGGCCTGCGCGAGCCGCTGGTCGGCGGCGTTGAACGAGGCGTCGGCGGTCTTCGGCACGTCCGCCTCCTTGACCGTCACCGTGGCGTCCAGCGCGCCCTGGTAGTCCGCGTCGACGTTCTCCAGCTTGCTCGCCGCGACGTGCCGGTCGCGCCACTGCCGGTACTGCTGCTGCGCGTCGGCGATGGCGGCCCGGGCGTCCGCCGGGGCGAGCCGCAGGGCGTCCGGCAGGGTGCCGGTCTGCGCCCCCGCGGCGCCGTCCGAGCCGGTCATGTGCTCGGTGGTCTTGGTCCAGAGCTCGGCGTACTTGGTGGAGGAGCCGCGGGCGACGAAGTGCAGGTTCTCCGCCAGCCGGGCGGTCAGCACGTCGACCCGGGCCGCGTTCAGGGCCCGCAGCGGGGCCGCGCCGTTGCGCTCGCTGTCACGCAGGGCGGAGTCGGCGCCCGTGCCGGCGACGGTCAGCCAGAGCACGCCGGCCAGCACGGCCGCGGTCGCCCCGAGCAGCCCGATGTTGAAGACCCGGTTGGTCCGGCGGAAGAGCACGACCTGCACACAGACCAGCGCCGCCAAGGCCAGCACGCCCAGCCCGTACGCGGCCCACGGCACCGACCGGGCCTCGGCGTAGTCGGCCGCCAGCTCCTCGTTCTCGGCGGCGCTGAGCTGCGTGGCGGCCGGCAGCAGCACCGTGCGCATCTGGTCGGAGGCGTACCGCAGGTAGGCGCCGCCGAGCGGGAAGCCCTGCCGGTTGTCGGCCCGGGCGCTCTCCACCAGGCCGGCGTAGACCGGCACCTGCTGGTTGAGCGTGGCGAGCCAGCCCTGGGCGGGGGAGGAGGCGGTGGTGCGCGCGGCAGCCTCGGCGATCAGCCGGGAGGCCGTCGCGAGGTCCTGTTCGTAGCGGTCCCGGACGGACTTCGGCTCGGCACCCGCCAGCAGGAAGCCGGTGGCGGCCGTGGTGTCCGCGTCGGCCAGCGAACGGTGGATGTCGGCGGCCGCCTGGCTCAGCGGCTGGCGGTGCGAGACCACCCGCTCCGCGGCCTGCGCCCGGGAGTTGACCTGCCAGGCGGTGAGCGCGCCGAACGCGACGGTGACCACCACGAGCAGTGCCCCGGCCAACCGCAGCCGGCCCGGTGCCGTGCGGGTGGCCCGGCCGATCCCGGCCACCGGGCCGCGGCCGGTGGCCGCGGTGCCCGGCCGCGCCGGCACCACCGTGCCCGGCCCCTCCGTACGTACTGGTGTCGCCACCTGCCCCACCCTCCCCTGTGGCCCGGCCCGTCGTCCGGGGCCCGGCCGTTGCCAGCAGTATGGCCGTCGCTCCCCGCGGCCACACCCGACTTGCGCCGATCTTGAGCATCTCCGAGTGCCGTCCGAAGGGCACTCTCCGCGGGCACTCTCCCCGAGCACCGGTCCGAAGCACTGTCGCCGAGCACTGCCGGGCCCCCGGATGCGGGGCGGGCGGCGATCGGGTCGACGCGGGATGCACCCTATGCGGTTCCCCGGACAGCCGGAGGGGAGGGGTCCGGTTGTGTGTGTGATCGGCGGTCGGACGGGCGCTCGTCCGTACCATGGCGGTATGCGTCTGATGGGAACGATCTCCGCCGACCGCCCGCTCGTCGTCGTCGCCGTCCGGGAGGAGGCGGCCCACCTCGGTGACCGGCTGCCGGTGCTGCTCACCGGAATAGGGAAGGTCAACGCGGCCGCCGCGCTGGCCACCGTGCTGGCCCAGGGCGAGCACCCGTCCGAAATCCTCAACCTCGGCACCGCCGGCGCGCTGCGGCCCGGCTGGGAGGGCACCCACACGGTCACCCAGGTGATCCAGCACGACCTGGACAGCCCGGCCCTGTTCGAGCTCACCGGCCGCACCTACGGCGCCCCGCTGGTGGTCGGCAAGGGCGAGGGCCCGATCCTGGCCACCGGCGACCTCTTCGTCTCCTCCTCCGCCGCCCGCGACCGGCTGGCGGAGCACGCCGACCTGGTCGACATGGAGGGCTACGCGCTCGCCGCCGTCGCCCACCGGGCCGGGGTGCCCGTCCGGCTGGTCAAGCACGTCAGCGACGAGGCCGGCGACGGCGCCGGCCACACCTGGCGGGAGTCGGTCGACGACTGCTCCCGCCACCTCGCAAAATGGCTGCACGGGCAGGGTTGGTGACGCCACGTCAGTCAGGGGATCGTGGCTAGGCTGGCGGGCGTGACCGAGAACAGTGTCGCGCGCAAGCGCTCCGACGTCCGCCCGCCCGGCCTCAACGCCGACGAGCCGACCACCCTGCTCACCTTCCTCGACTACCTGCGAGAGGCCGTCCTCGGCAAGACGGACGGCCTCTCCGACGAGGACGCCCGCCGCCCCGGCGTCGCCTCCGGCACCAGCCTGCTCTGGCTGGTCCGGCACCTCACGGCGGTCGAACTCAACTGGTTCCTCTGGGCCTACCGCGGCGACGACGTCGAGCCCTGGGACGACGACGCCCCCTCGCCCGGCGACGAGACGGTGGCCGGGTCGGTCGCCGCCTACCGCGAGGCGATCGCCCGGGCCAACGAGGTCATCACGGCCGCGGCCGGTGACCTGGACCGCCCGGGCGTCCGCTCGCTGCGGCCCAACGCCCCGGCGCCGTCGATGCGTTGGCTGCTGGTCCACATGATCGAGGAGACCGGCCGGCACGCCGGCCACGCCGACATCATCCGCGAGCAGCTGGACGGCGCGGTCGGGCGGTGACGGGGGGCGGATGCATCCGTTCCTGACGGGCAGTGGAATACTCCCCCGCGCACCACGGCGCCGCTCGGACGGCACCGTGCGTTTTCACACAGGGGGAACAAGAGTTCATGTCATCGCCACGTATATCCATGCGGCGTGCCCGGGCCGCCGCCGGTGCGTCCGCGCTCACGCTGGCCCTGCTCGCCACCACGTCGGCGTGCGGGCCGGACAACAGTTCGGCGGACGCCGGCGCGGCGGTCAGTGCCGCGGCCGCCGCGCTGCCCACCAATCTCGAAGACCTGAAGAAGTGGAAGTTCGAGGACTGGGAGAAGTGGGCGAAGGACTACGCGCTCCCGGCCGCCGTCGAGGGGTACTGGACCCTCGACAGGCTCCTCCACGCCAAGCCGGACGACCTCGCGCCGCCCGCCGCGCCGCCTGCCCCGGCCTCCCAGGCTCCGGCCTCCCAGGCGCCGGCCGCCTCGCAGGCGCCGGCCACCTCGGCTCCGGCCTCGCAGGCTCCTGCCTCCAAGCCGCCGGCCACCTCGGCTCCGGCGTCCAAGCCGCCGGCCGGCCAGCCGTCGCAGCCCGCGCCGAAGCCGTCGAACACGCAGCAGCCGGCCTCCCAGGCGCCCGCACCGCCGGCTTCCCAGGCGCCCGCACCGCCGGCCTCCCAGGCCCCCGCGCCCCCGGCTTCGCAGGCCCCCGTGCCGCCGGCCTCCCAGGCGCCGCAGCAGCCCCCGGCCTCCCAGGCTCCCGCGCAGCCTCCGGCCCAGGCACCGCAGCAGCCCGGTGACAACGGCAACGACCCGGAGCCGAAGACCGTCAACGCGCAGCCGGTTCCGCACCCGTACACCAAGAACGTCGCGGCGTACGGAAAGATCATGTTCGCCGAGCCGGGGACGAAGGAGTTCAACCGCGTCTGCTCCGGCACCGTGGTGGCCGACCCGGCGCACCCGGGCAAGAGCAACCTCGTCTGGACCGCCGGCCACTGCGTCCACCAGGGCAAGGGCGGTTCGCCCTGGTCCAACGTCACCTTCATCCCCGCGTTCAACAGCAACGGCTCGGGCAGTGGCGGCAAGGCGGCCGACATGTCGCAGCTCGCCCCGTTCGGCACCTGGACGGCGACGCAGTACGTCACCTCCCCGGTGTGGAAGGCGGAGGGCGGCCAGACCGGCTCCGCGGCGACGCAGTACGACTTCGCGATCGTCAAGGTCAAGGCGAACAAGGACACCGGCAAGTCGCTGGAGGAGACGGTCGGCGGCGCGCTGCCCGTCTGGTTCAACGCCCCGCGTGACCAGCTGAGCATCACCGAGTACGGCTACCCCGCCGCGCCCCCGTACGACGGCAACGAGCTGCACCGCTGCGACAGCGGCAAGCCGAGCCGCATGTCCTGGGACCCGACCCGGCCGCCGATGCTCGCCATCGGCTGCACCATGACCGGCGGCTCCAGCGGTGGCGGCTGGGTGACCACCAAGGACGGCAAGCCCGTCCTGGTCAGCAACGTCTCCATCGGCCAGCACGACCGCGAGCCGAAGTTCCAGGCCGGTCCGTACCTGGACGACGTCGCCGCCGGCGCCTACGACTTCCTGTCGAAGAAGGGCTGAGCCCCGCCGCTCGACGACGACCGCCCCCGCACGGCTGCCGTGCGGGGGCGGTTCGCGTTCCGCTCCCGGTCGCTCCGGGAACGCGGCTACTCCTGGAAAGCGGCCAGGTCGAGCGCGTTCAGCCGCTCCGGGTCGGTCAGGACGTCGATCGCCACGATCGTGCCGTCCACCACGGTGAACGCCATGATCGAGGCCGGCTTGCCGTTGGCGCCGATCACCACGACCCCGGCGGCGCCGTTGATCAGCGCCGGGCGGGCGTACGGCGCGAGCGAGCGGTACGTGACCGCCTGGCTCGCCACCATCTCGGCGCCGGTGAGCACCACCGTCCGGAGACGGGCCCGGCCGACCCCGCCGTCGGCGCGCAGCACCACGTCGGGGTCGAGCACGGCGAGCAGCGCGTCCAGGTCGCCGGTGCGGGTGGCGGCGAAGAAGGCGTCGACGGCCACCCGCTGCCGGGCGAGGTCCCGGTCGGGCGCGGGCGCCTGCCCCTGCACCTTGCGGCGGGCCCGGCTGGCCAGCTGCCGGGTGGCGGCCGCGGTCTTCTCGATCAGCGGGGCGATCTCCTCGAACGGCACCGCGAACAGGTCGTGCAGCACGAACGCCACCCGCTCGGCCGGCGACAGCGACTCCAGCACCACCATCAGCGCCAGCCCGACCGAGTCGGCCAGCAGCACCTCCTGCTCCGGGTCGATCACGCCCTCGCGGGCGATCAGCGGATCGGGGATGCGCGACTCCAGCGAGTCCTCGCGCCGCTGCTCGCGCGAGCGCAGCAGGTTCAGGCAGACACGGCTGACCACCGTGGTCAGCCAGCCGCCGAGGTTCTCCACGTCGCTCGTGTCGGTGCGGTCGTACCGCAGCCAGGCCTCCTGGACGGCATCCTCGGACTCGCTGATCGAGCCGAGCATCCGGTACGCCACCGCGCGCAGATGCGGCCGGTGCTCCTCGAACAGCCCGGCCCGGTCCTCGGCCCGGCGCTCGCCCGAGAAGCCGGCCGGCAAAACTTTCTCGTCCACCGTGTCACATTCCTTCGTCGCCGCGGGTCATAGCTGCAGAACCACGAAGCTGCAGAACCACGAAACTAACGGCTGTGGCCGGGAGATCAACTTCCGGCCGGGACGAATCGGAGACGATCATGACGAACGCTCCCATCCTGGTGACCGGCGGCACCGGCACCCTCGGCGGCCACGTCCTCCCGCTGCTGCGGGCCGCCGGCCGCGACGTCCGGGTGCTCACCCGCAGCGCGCGACCGGCCGCGGACGGCGTCGCGTACGTGGCCGGCGACCTGCTCAAGGGCGAAGGGATCGAGGAGGCGGTGGCCGGCGTCTCGACCGTGCTGCACCTCGCCGGCGGCGCCAAGGGGGACGACGAGGCCACCAGGAACCTCGTACGCGCCGCGCAGCGGGCCGGGGTGGAGCACCTCGTCTACATCTCGGTGATCGGGGCGGACCGGCTGCCGCTCGGCTACTTCCGCTCCAAGCTGGGCGCCGAGCAGGCCGTCGCCGGCTCCGGTCTGCCGTACACCACGCTGCGGGCCGCCCAGTTCCACGACCTGGCGCTGAAGGTGGCGGCGGGGATGGCCAAGCTGCCGGTGGTCCCGGCCCCGGGCGGGATCCGCTGGCAGCCGGTCGACGCGCGCGAGGTGGCGGCGCGGCTGGTGGAGCTGGCGCTGGACGCGCCGGCCGGGCACGTCCCCGACCTGGCCGGGCCGACGGTCTACCCGATGGGCGAGCTGGTCCGCAGCTACCTCAAGGCGCGCGGCAAGAGCCGGCCGATGCTGCCGGTCCGCGTCCCCGGCAAGGTCGGCCGCGCCTACCGGGCGGGCGACAACCTGACCCTCAGGGGCGCCGAGACGGGCCGCCGGACCTGGGAGGCGTTCCTGGCCGAGCGGGCGGCCTGAACGCCGCGTCGGCGGGGCGGCCGGGCGGCCGGGCAGCCGGTGCCGGCCTGTCGGACACGGCACCTAGGCTGGCGGGCATGTCGCACTCACTGCTCGCCGCCGTCCGGGACACCGCGGCCGCCGAGGACTTCCTGCGCTGCACGGCGGACTTCGACCTCGGCGGCACCGAGCACGTGGAGGAGGTCGTGCTCGCCTCCGGTGACCGGCTGGAGCCGATCGGCGGGGACGGCGCCGGCGGCACCTACTTCTTCTGCGGGGAGGGCGGGGAGGAACGGCCCGTGCTCTACGCCGACTCCGAGGGCGGCGCCGCGGTGGTGGCGGTCGGACTCCCGGAGCTGCTGCGGCTGTTGCTGGCCGTCCCGTGGTGGCGGGACTGCCCGGGGTTCACCGCCGAGGAGAGTGCCGAGGCGGCCGGGTGGTACCTGGAGGACGAGCCGGGCCTGCTCGACGAGCGGGACGCGGCGGCCGCCGCCCTCGGGCTCGAACTCCCCACCGACGCCGAGGCGCTGGCCCGGCTCCGGTCGGTGGCCACCGGGCCCGGGCCGGGCCGCGACCTCGTGCTGCTCAACGCGGAGGAGGGCAACGCCTACGCCCCGCTCCTGCGCTGATCCGCCGGGTCAGCCGATCACCGCGGGCCGGGCGGCGTTCGCCGCCGCCACCACGGCCTCGGTGGTGACCACCTTGGCGAACCGCATCGCGTGCAGCACCGTGCTGGTGGCGCGGGCGAGTTCGGCGGCGGGGACGGTGACGCCGTCGGGACCCGTCATGTCGAAGGCGTGCATCGCGTCGGCCGGGAAGATCGCGTCGTAGCCGAGGTTGCCGGCCATCCGGGCCGTGGTCTCGTTGCAGACGTTGGTGATGATCCCGACGATGACCACCTGCCGGGCGCCCCGCTCCTGGAGCCAGGCGTGCAGGTCGGGCGTGCCGTAGAAGGCGCTGTTGACCTGCTTGGTGATGTGCAGGTCGGACTTGGCCGCCGCCACGAAGTCCTTGAGTTCGTACCCCGGGGTGCCCGGCACGAGCGGGCCGCCCTTGGAGGCGTGCTGCACCGTCACGATCGGCCGTCCGGTGCTCTCCCAGGCGTCGATGAGCTCGCCGATCCGCTGCTCGGCCCGGGGGTTGTCGCGCTCGCCCCAGAACGCGTAGTCCTCGAAGCCCTTCTGGACGTCGATGACGACGAGGACGGCGTCGGGGTCGAGGGTGAGGGGGGCGTCGAAGGCGCTGGTGTTGGTCATGCGTCCATCGTGCTGCGCCCCGGGGACCCTTCGTGATGGGCGCTGCCGCCACCCGTCGATAGTTTTCTGCCATGCGGATTGTGGGTTGCCTGATCTTCGAGGGTGTCCGGGCGTTCGACTACGCGGTGATCGGGGAGGTGTGGTCGAACCGGCTGACCCGGCCCGGGCTGCCGCGCTTCGAGCTGCGGGTCTGCGGGCCGGAGGGGTCGCGGGTGCGGTTGGGCGGCGGGCTGGAGCGGGTGCCGGACTTCGGGCTGGAGGCGCTGCCGGAGTGCGATCTGATCATCGTGCCGGGGATGGAGATGAACGAGCCGCGCGACCCGGCCGTCCTCGCCGCGCTGCGCGCCGCGCACGAGCGGGGCGTCACCATCGCCTCGCTCTGCGCGGGCGCGTTCGTCCTCGCCGAGGCCGGTCTGCTGGACGGCCGCACCGCCACCACGCACTGGGCGCTCGCCGGGGAACTGGCCCGCCGCTTCCCGGAGGTGGAGGTCCGCCCGGAGGTGCTGTTCACCGGTGAGGGCGACCTCTGGACGTCCGCCGGGGTGGCGGCCGGGATCGACCTCTGCCTGCACCTGGTCCGCGCCGCCCACGGCCAGCAGGCCGCCGCCACCATCGCCCGCGCCATGGTCACCGCGCCCTTCCGGACCGGCGGCCAGGCCCAGTTCATCCCCTCCCCGGTCCCGGACGACGCCGTGGACGACACGCTGGCCCGCGCCCGCGCCGAGATCCTGGCCGCGCTGGACACCCCGTGGACGGTCCGCCGGATGGCCGGGGTGGCGCTGATGTCGGAACGCTCCTTCGCCCGCCGCTTCGTCGAGGCGACCGGCACGACGCCGCTGCGCTGGCTGCTGGAGCAGCGGGTGCTCGCCGCCCAACGCCTGCTGGAGGAGACGGACCTGCCGGTGGACGCCGTCGCCGTCCGCTGCGGCTTCGGCTCGGCGGTGTCGCTGCGGCCCGCCTTCGTCTCCCGGGTGGGCGTGGCGCCGCGCGAGTACCGGCGGACCTTCCGGGGGCGGGCCGGTTAGGGCTTGCCCCTAGCGGATCGTCCCTCCCGGCGGCCGGGCGCTCACCGGCGCACTGCGATCCATGCGCGGGGCCAGCCCGTCCAGCAGGTTGGCCAGGCCGAACTCGAACAGGGCGTCCAGCTCCATGTCGTAGCCGTCCGGCAGCTCCGCCACCAGCCGGCTGAACACCGGGAACCGGCCCGAGGCGGCGAGCGCGCGGAGGGTGGGGAGCTGGCCGTCCATCCACTGGTCCTCGTCGACGCCCGTGGCGGCCCGGGCCTGGGCCTCCCGCTCCAGGTGGACGGCGATGCCCTCGACGTAGCTGTACAGCAGCACATGGATCTGCAGCACGTCCGGCGTGGAGAGGCCGTGGCCGTCCAGCGCGGAGAGCGACCACTCGGCGTGTGTCATCAGGTTGGGCAGCAGCAGCGGCCGGGTGACCGGGCTGATCTGGGCCAGCCAGGGGTGACGGCGGAACACCGCCCACAGCGTCCGGGCGCCCAGCTCCAGGCGGGCCCGCCAGCCGGCGGGCGGTTCGGCGGGGTAGGTGCCATCGCCGAAGGCCGCGTCGGCCGCCAGCAGGACCAGCTCCTCCTTGCTGGTGACATGGCGGTACGGGGACATCGCGGAGACCCCGAGCCGGGCCGCGACGGCGCGCATCGAGAGCGTGGCCAGCCCCTCGGTGTCGGCCAGCTCCAGGGCCGCCCGGATGATCCGATCCCGGCTCAACTCACCCTCGGGAGGAGCGGGTTGGGTCGGCCTGGTGGAGGCGTGGGCGAAAGTCGGGGCGGGCGCCCGGGCGGGCACCTGGGCGGGGCCCGGGGTGGGGTTCGCCACGACGGTGCCGACGCGCGGGAGGGCCTCCACCAGGCCCTCCAGGCGCAGCACGGTGAGCGCCTTGGTGGCGGTGGCCAGGGCGACGCCCCAGTCCTGGGCGATCCGCCGGGTCGAGGGCACGCGCTCGCCGGGGGCCAGCTCCCCGGTGGTGATGCGCCGTCGCAGGTCGGCGGCGATGCGCTGGAAGGGCGGGTCCGTCTCCGGTGCCATGCTGTCGAACTCCTCGGAAGATATTTTTTCACCACTGCCGGTCCTGTACTAGATCAGACGCCATCAGCGTGGATGTCTGTCACGAGCCTTCTGTACTAGCTCAGATGAGCCCATTCGGCGCTGGTGTGGATCTTGCGGCGGCCTGAATTTACGTCGTACATTCATCATGCTTACAGCGTACAGACACGCCGGCCCAGGCGCAGCAGTCCGGAGACGGCCGCACAGTGGCGGCCGTACCGGCATGGCAACGGGGGAGACTCGCATGAAGACCGTCCTCATCTCCGGCGGCGGCATCGCCGGCAACGCACTCGCGTTCTGGCTGCACCGCCAGGGCTTCGCCCCGACCGTCGTCGAGATCGCCCCCGCCCCGCGCAGCGGCGGCCAGGCGGTCGACATCCGGGGCGTCGCCCTCGGCGTGATCGAGCGGATGGGCCTGACCGGGCAGGTCCGCGCCGTCCGCACCCGGATGCGTGGCATGTCCGTCCTCGACCCCGACGGCAAGGAGGTGCACCGCTCCGTCGAGGCCACCTTCAGCAGCGGCCGGCTGGACAGCGACGACGTCGAGCTGCTCCGCGAGGACCTCGTCGCGATCCTGCACGAACACACGGCCGGCGACGTCGAGTTCATCCACGGCGACACCGTCACCGCCCTCCACGAGGACGAGCACGGCGTCCACGTCACCTTCGCCCACGGCGGGCCCCGCACCTTCGACCTGGTGGTCGGCGCCGACGGCCTGCACTCCCGGGTCCGCAGGCTGGCCTTCGGCCCGGAGGAGCAGTTCCTGCACCACCTCGGCACCCACCTCGCCATCTTCAGCGCCGACAACTTCCTCGACCTGGAGGACTGGCAGGTCTGGCACCGCGACGGCGACGCCGGCTACGGCATCTACCCGGTGCGCGGCAACAGCGAGCTGAGGATCGTCTTCGGCTACGGCAACCAGGACCCCGCCGTCCGGGACACCGAGCGGACCAGGCAGCTGGTCGCCGAGCGGATGGCGGCGCTGCGCTGGGAGACGCCCCGGATGCTGGAGGCGCTGCACCGCGCCCCCGACTTCTACGCCGACGCGATGGCCCAGATCCACCTCGACCACTGGTCCACCGGCCGGACCGTCCTGCTCGGCGACGCCGGCTACTGCGCCTCGCCGCTCTCCGGTCAGGGCACCAGCCTCGCCCTGGTCGGCGCCTACCTGCTGGCCGACGAACTCGGCCGCGCCCGGGCCGCCGGCGAGGGCCACCGTGCGGCGTACGAGCGGTACGAGGAGCGGATGCGCCCCTTCGTCACCCTCAATCAGGCGCTCGCCACCGAGAACCCCGGCGGCCCGGCGGCAGAGGAGTCGGTCGAGCGGGCCAAGAACGCCATCGAGCTCGACCGCTGAGCAGATGGCTACCCAGGCCGCGTACGCCGCGCCCGACCCCGGCCCCGGCGTCACCGCCCGAGCAGGCGTCTGCCCTTCCACCCGCAGGACACCGTCGACTCCGAGACCCTCGTCCACGGTGACCACTGGGCCGAGTGGCTCGCCACGGACTGCCCCGCCCTCCTGGTGGCCGGCAGCCGGATGCCCTGCCTGGACGCCGACCTGGCCGAGGCGATGGCGGACCGGCGACCCCACACCCGGCTCGTCTTCCTCGACACCGACCACTTCGCCCACGACGGCGACCCGGCCGGCTTCGGCAAGGCCGTCCGCGAGTTCCTCGCCACGCTCGCCTGACGTACCGCCCCCGTGTCCGGGCGGCGCCCCCACGGCCCATGGCGGGCGTGGCGGTACCGGCCGGACACGGCCCACAAATTGACCCATCATTTCTGCAAATAACTGCACCATAGAGCGGGTCGTTCCGGCGCCTAGAGTCGTAGACACAAGGCCACGGCGGAGCGCCGGAGCAGCCGCAAGACCAGGGAGAACACTGTGAACACCAGCACGAACACCGCCGCGCTGAAGCCCGTCCTGACCCGCGCCGCCGAGGCCGAGACCACCAGCGACCCGAGCAGCGTCATGACCCTGCTCGCCGACTGCGGCACCGACGGCAGCCCGATCACCAGCTACCGCTCCACCTTCGCCAAGGGCGCGGTCGGCGCCCCCGCCCACTTCCACACCCGCGCCTCGGAGCTGTTCTTCGTCATCGGCGGCGCGCTCCAGGTGCTGGTGGACGACGAGGTGAAGACGCTGCACGAGGGCGACTTCCTGCTCGTCCCCCCGCACACCCCGCACGCCTTCGCGGCGGCGCCCGGCTCCGAGGCCGACGTGCTGTTCACCTTCACCCCCGGCATGCCCCGCTTCGACTACCTGCGCCTGCTCGGCCGGGTGATGCGCGGCGAGGCGAGCCCGCAGGAGATCAAGGACTCCTCCGAGCAGTACGACAACCACTACGTCGACAGCCCGCTGTGGCGCGCCACCCTGGAGGCGGCGGCCAAGTAACGGACGGGGTGCGCCCGCCGGTCAGGGGTGGGCGAACGCCGTGCCGGCGAGGGCGACGTGCACCGCGGTGCCGCCCAGGATGCTCAGCACGGCGTTGCGCCGCCCCCCGGGCGCGGGTCAGCAGTTGCAGTGCCACTCGTGGTCGAGCGGCGGAGTCCGGTCCGGCACGGGCGTGGGGTTGACGGTGCGTGGGGCGGTCGCGGGGTGGACGGTCCGGCCGGCCTTGAGGGTCTCGGCGACCTCGATGTGCTGGATCTCCTCCGGGTCGACCGTCACCGGGTTGGCGCTGAGGATCACCAGGTCGGCGAGCTTGCCGACCTCGATGCTGCCCTTGCGGTCCTGCTCGTCGTACTGCTGGGCGGCGTTGATCGTGATCGAGCGGACGGCGTCCAGGGCGGACACGCACTGCTCCGGCCCGAGGACGACCTTGTCGGTGCGGGTGCGCCGGGTGACCTGGCTGGACAGGATGGCGATCGAGTTGGGCAGCGCCACCGGGGCGTCGTGGTGCGAGGTGTAGGCCATCCGCCGGTCGAGCGCCCAGCGAGCGGGGGAGATGTTCGCGGCCCGCTCCTCGCCGAGGACGGTCTTCCGGTACCAGTCCCCCCAGTAGAACGTGTGCATGGAGAAGAACGACGGGATGATCCGGAGCAGCGCGAACTCGTTGATCTGGTCCTCGCGGGCGGTCTGCGCGTGGATCGCGACCGTGCGGCGGTCGCCCGGCCCGGCCTCCGCCGTGGCGGCCCTGACCGCGCCGATGAACTGGTCGATCGAGGCGTCCCCGTTGACGTGCGCGAGCACCTGCCAGCCCTTGGCGTACGCCGTGAGCACCTGCTTGAGAACGACGGCGTCGTCCTTGACGGCCGGGTAGCCGCAGTAGTCGTCCGGCTCGTTCCCCGGCGGCGTCTTGTACGGCTTGCTGAGCCAGGCCGTGCGCCCCTGCGGCGAACCGTCGAGGAACATCTTCACGCCCGCCGCCCGCACGCCGTTGACGTACTCCGGGCTCGCGCCGACCGGGTCCGTGCCCGGGTCCTTCTCCAGGGCGGCCGTGGCCTGGTCGGCGCGCGCGTAGGCGACGACGTCGATCTCGAACGGTACGGCGGCGGCGATCTCCCGCAGCGCGCCCAGGTTCGTCAGGGTGGCGCCGCCCTCCTGGACGGTGGTGAAGCCGAACGCGGCCGCCGATGCCGCGCCCTTGCCGAACAGCCCGAGCTGCGCGGCCATCGGGAGGCCCGCCAGCGCCGTGTCCGAGGCGGGGGAGAAGGCCGCCTCCTCCAGCACCCCGTTCGGCTCGCCGTGGGGCTCGGCGATGACGTCCTCCCACCGGCGGATGACCCCGCCCTCCGGGTCCTTGCGGTTCGAGTCGTAGCCGAGCGCCTCCAGCCCGAGGCTGTTGACCGCCCCGAGGTGGAAGGACTGGTGGATCGCCAGCACCGGCCGGGAGGTGGAGACCTCGTCCAGGTCCTTCCGGGTGGGGTGCTGCTTCTCCGTCAGCATCGCGTCGTCGTAGCCGAACCCGACGATCCACTCCGACTCCTGCCCGACGTCGGTGTCCGCCCAGTCGCGCAGCTTCTGCTGCAGCGAGGCGATGGTGGTGACGTCGCCGTCCGGAGCGGCCAGCAGATTGGCGATGGTGGCCTGGAGACCGATGCCGCCGAGGTGGCCGTGGGCGTCGATGAACCCGGGGAGCAGCGCCCGGCCTTCGAGGTCGCGCACCTTCGTCCGGAGGCCGCCCCAGCGGTCGACGGCCTCGGCGTGGTCGCCGACGAAGACGATGACGCCGTCCTTGACCGCCACCGCCTCGGCGGTGGGCGGCTCGGCGACGGTCACGATCTCGCCGCCGTGGAGGATGAGGTCGGCCTCCTCGTACGGTGCCGGAGTCTCCGGTGTCGTGTGCTGCTGATCGGCCATGGTGGGGCCCCCTTGCCAATGGATACGTTCGGTGCTGGTGGGGCTACCCAAGGTGATCGCGTTCAACCTGGTGGATCCCGAAAGCGCGGCGGCGGTGCGGCGCGGTCGGCGGGGCCGGTAGGGCCGGCGGGGCCGGTCGGCGGGGTGGCAGCCCTCAGCGCCGCCACCCCGCCCGGGACTTTGCGTCGGACGGGGTATCGGCGCGTGAAGGGCGATCAGTTGAGCCAAACCCCACCTTGGGGGGAACGTGGCGCGGAAAGGGCGGGGAAGTGCGCCGGGCGGCGCCCGCCGATCAGACGGCGAGGACCTCCGGGGCCTGACCGGAACCGAGCTCGGTGAAGCCCGGAGCCGGGGCGATCAGCGCCCACACGAACTTGCCGGCCCCACCCGCGCGTGGACAGCAACCCCACCGCTCGGCAAGCTCGTTGACGAGAAGGAGGCCGCGCCCGCTCTCGTCGTCGGCGGACGAGGGGCGGACCGTCGGTCGCCCGCCGCCCGCGTCGTGGACCTCGATCCGGAGGCGGTCCGTGATCAGCGCGAACCGGATCTCGATCATCCGGTCCGGCGGCGCGTCACTGTGCCGGACCGCGTTGGCGAACAGCTCGCCGAGCAGCAACTCGGCGATGTCCGCGTACCGTTCGCCCCTCGGCATCCCGGCCAGGTACGCGCGCAGCATCAGGCGCGCGAGCGGGGTGGACCCGGGCCGGGAGTCGAGCCGGGCCGCGAACTCACGTGGCCGGCGGGGGTCGGGGTGGAGCGGCCAGCGGTTGGCGCAGTTCTTGGGCATGGCGTGGCTACCTCCTGGGGGATGGGGGAGTGGAACGGGCTCGCAGGAAGGCGCGCGGAATCACGCTGTGCAAGCAAAGGATTGCGTTCCGGTGTCAATCATCGGGGTGCGGAGATACGGTGACGACCGATCCGGAGTACCGGTCACGTGCAGCACGTGAGGGGAGACGACGTGTCACACCGGCGAGCGAAGCAGGGGCCAACGGCAAGCTCGGCCGTGATGTTCGGCGAAGAGCTGCGGTTCTACCGGGAGATGCTCGGCTACACGCAGGAGGAGTTGGGCAAGCTCCTGCACTGCAACCGGACGAACATCACCCGCTACGAGAGCGGCAAGCGCCGGATGCCGATCGACTCGGTGGAGGATGCGGACCGGGTGCTCGGCACGGGCGGCCTGCTGAAGCGGCTCTGGGAGCGGGTCGACTGGGATGCGGAGATCGAGCACCCGGACTGGTTCCGGGACCACGCGGACATGGAAGCCGAGGCGGTCGCCGTCAGGGTCTTCCAGTACGGCTACATGCATGGGCTGCTGCAGTGCCAGGAGTATGCGCGGGCCATGTTCGCGGCCGGTGACGACGCTGGGAACCTCGACCTCATCGAGGAGCGGACGGCGGCGAGACTGGCCCGGCAGGAGCGCTTCCTGGTGCAGGACGGCCCGCTGCTGCTTGCCGTCCTCGATGAGAGCTCCATCCGATCGGTCGTCGGTGGACCGAAGGTGATGTGCCGCCAGATGGAACACCTGTTGCGAGTCATGGAGCTCCCGAACGTCCTCGTTCAGGTTGCTCCGTTCACATCCCGCTCCGCGATCATCAACACGTCGATGGTGCTCCTGGAAATGCCTGACGGGCAGCGGTGGGTCTACTCGGAGAGCCTCGATCGAGGCTTTCCGAGCGACGTTCCGGCCATCGTCTCGGGCCACCACCGCACCTATGATCGGCTGCGCGGCGACATTCTCTCGATGAGGGACACGCGCGCGCTGATCATCGATGCGCTGGAAGGGTTCAGGGATGACGAGGAACGAGCTCGCCGCAGCCGTCTGGCTCAAGAGCAGCTACAGCGGAACCAACGGCGGCGACTGCATCGAGGTGGCCCCCGGATTCCGCGGCGTCGTCCCGGTGCGTGACTCCAAGGACCCGCAGGGCCCAGCCCTCCTCTTCCCCGCTGTCGCATGGCAGTCCTTCGTCGCCGCCCTTCGGGCAGGCGACTTCCCCGGCTGACCGGTCAACTACGGTCACGAACGATCCCGCTCGACGGCTTTCGACCAGTACCGGTCCCGTGCTGGTGCAGTGAGTAACCGAACCGTTACCTTCACTGACTGTGCACGGATGACCCCTGTTCGACTCGACCGAGGCGGTAGGCATGGCACAGAACCCCCGTATCGACGTTGCGTTCACCCTCCGGGAAGGCGGCGCGGAGCCCACCCGGGACGAACTGGCGGAACTCGCCGGCTCCCTCAAGCCCGAGATCTGGTTCTCCACCCCGCTCTCCGACGCCGAACCGGGCGAGGGCGGGCGCGAGCCCGACGTCACCTGGGACCTCTCCGGTGCTCCGTACAAGGGGCAGGTCGCGACGGGCAAGGCGGCGGTCTACCTCGCCAACTCGAAGTTCGGCCTCAACCGGCCCTTCATCTTCGCGGACGGGTTCAACTACGGCGAGAGCGACCTCCCCGGGCTGTTCGCGTACTTCAACACGCCTTACGGCAACAAGCAGGGCCTCTTCGACCAGCTGCTCAGCAGCGGCTTCGACGTGATCGTGCTCGGCTTCACCGAGCGGCACACCCACATCCAGGCCAACGCCGAGGTCGCGATCGCCGCGATCCGCCGGGTGATCCAGGAGCGCAAGAGCGACATCCCGCTGACCGTCGGCGGGGTGAGCATGGGCGGCATCATCACCCGCTACGCGCTCGCCAAGATGGAGACCGAGGACTCCGACCACCAGACCGCCACCTACCTCTCCTACGACTCCCCGCACAACGGCGCCTGGATCCCGCTGATCCTCCAGCAGATGGCGTACTTCTTCGAGGACTTCACCCCCGCCGGGCCCGACGGCGTCAAGCAGGCCGAGCTGATCCGGAGCCCCGCCGCGCAGCAGCTGCTCTGGGCCTGGGTGGAGAACTCCAAGTACTCGGGCGAGGTGGCCACCGCCAGTGAGCTGCGCGGGGAGTTCCTGCGGGACCTCGCCGCCGTCGGCAACTTTCCGCAGCGCCCGCTCAAGCTCGGCGTCTCCAACGGCCGGCGTGACGGCGTCGGCCGCCCGCTGCCGGCCGGTGAGGTGGCCTTCGACTGGCAGGCACTGGTCGCCAGCGCCACCGCCCGGTTCCAGGCGGACAAGGGCGAGAAGAAGCCGATCGGCGGCATGCACCTCGGCCTGGCGCTGCGCCGCAGCACCACCACCGAGGTCCCGGCGCTGGACGGCGCGCCCGGTGGCACCCTGGAGTCCTTCGGCCTGGTCGCGGACGCGCTGAAGGCGAAGATCGCCCACGAGTACCGCAGCGGCGCCTTCGTGCCGTCGGTCAGTGCGGCGGCGCTGGACTTCGACCCGGTGAAGTGGGACGTCAACCTGAACCTCTCCATCACCGGCGCCGACCTCGAGCGCGGACACCTGGACGAGGTCGCGTTCGACGACGACAACCACCCGCACAGCCTGGTCTCCGGAGTCCTGATCGACTGGATCGTGGAGCACCTCGCCGGCTGACCCCGCCGCCTGCCGAAACCGGTTCGGAGCACCCCCGCGCATGGGCTACGATTTACCTCATCACCCAGATGCGCGGGTGGCGGAATAGGCAGACGCGCTGGATTCAGGTTCCAGTGCCCGAAAGGGCGTGGGGGTTCAACTCCCCCCTCGCGCACAGAGAAGTACCGACGAAACGGTGCCTCCCCAGTGACGGAAGTCGCTGTGGGAGGCACCGTTTCGTCGTTTGTTCGCCTGCGGGAACCTTCGCTCAAGAACTGACACCCCACCCGCACCGTACGGCGTCGCACGACGCCGCGCACCGGCTGCCCGCCCCCGCCAGGAGCGGGCGGCCGTCGTCGTTCCCGCGGTGATGTGCTCGACCCGCTGTGGGCACACGTCTGACGGCCCGGTATTTTCGCGCGGAGCGCGGATCCCGGCGTGCCCGGCCTGACCGGGCCGCTGGAGCCGGAGGCCGGCCGCCGGTGCTCGGGCGAGGCCGACCTCCGGCGGGGTGGTCGCGTCGGCCGTGAGCCGGTGCCGGCGGCCCGAGCCGCCGCCCCTGCCGTCGGGGCACGGTCGGACCGCCACCGCCCGGCCGGGAGGCCTCAGTTCAGGAACGCCGCCGTGGTCGCGACGAACCGCCCGGGGTCGTCCACCCAGGGGTTGTGGCCCGCGCCGGGCTGCTCGACGTACGTGGCGTCGGGGAACAGGGCGGCGAACTCGGCCATCGCCGGCGGCGGGCTGTTGAGGTCGAACTCCCCGGCGAGCACGAGGACGGCGCCCTCCCAGGCGGCGAGCGCCGCACGGGTGGCCTCCGGGGCGAAGGCGCCGTCCGAGCCGAAGACGCCGACCACCTCCGGGTTGGTCGGGAGGGTGGTCACCTGGTGGCGTTGCGCCGCCTCGTCCCACCGGCCGTAGCCGAAGGGGGCGATGGCCTCCCAGTCGCTGCCCGTGCCCGCGGCGATCGCCTGCAGCGCGGCGGACGCGGCCGGGTACCACGGCTCGCCCGCCCGCAGCCGGGCGGTCTCCTGCCGGGTCTCGCCGCTGATGGCGATGCCGACGGCCCGGGTGCTGGGGGTGATCAGGGCGAGCCGGCCGACGTGCTCCGGGTGCCGCGCCACGTACTGGGCCGCCAGGTTGGCGCCGGCGCAGTGGGCGAGCAGGTCGATCCGGGGGAGCCCGAGGTGGGTGCGGAGCGCCTCGACGTCCTCGACCATGCGGTCGCAGCGGTAGGAGGAGGGGTCGGCCGGCACCGCGGACCGGCCGGTGCCGCGCGGGTCCAGTACGAGCAGCCGGCGGTGCGCGGAGAGGCCGCCGAGCTCGCCGAGGTAGGCGGAGTCCGTGGGGCCGCCGGGGAGGCAGACGAGCGGCTCGCCCTCCCCGTGCACACGGTAGGAGAGCAGGGTGCCGTCGGGCGCGGAGAAGGTGGGCATGGCGTGGATCATGTCAGCGGCCTTCCCCGCCGGACAAGCGGATCCGGTCGGCGCCGTGTCCTATGCTGATCTCCGATTCAAGATCAACGGGGGATGTGCACGCCATGCTGACGGACTCTCTGCGCCGGACCATGCCACCGCTGGCCGCGCTCGCCGCGCTGGCCCTGGCGCTGACCGGCTGCGGGCCGGACAACAACGAGCAGCCGGCCTCGAACGGGAAGGGCGCGGGAACGTACGCCGACCCGTTCCCGTTGAAGTCGCCGGCCGACGCGACGGTGGCGGGGTACCTGAACGACAGGATCCAGGTGAGCGTCACCCCGGTCTCCGTCGTCAAGGGCGACAAGGCCGAGGTGGAGAAGCTCGGCATCGGGCTTCTCGCCGGAAAGACGCCGTACTACGTCACCGCCACCTACACCCACAAGGGCGGCCCGGAGGACATCGGCGCCTACGCCGCCAAGCTCTCGCTGCACTCGGACGCCGAGCACGCCTACCAGAACGCGCCGGCCTGGGGTGTCGACTTCCCGCCCTGCCAGGAGGGCAGCGACGCCGCCCGCAAGCTGACCCCGGGCAAGACCGTCACGACCTGCGAGATCTTCCTCGTGCCGGAGACCGTCCAGCCGGTCTTCGTCGCCTACAAGGGCGACGAGAAGGCCACCGCCGAGGTGGTCTGGAAGATCGGCTGACCGTAGGCCGGGCTTTCGTCGGCCGTGCCGCCCGGAGGTCGTCGCACGTGCCCTCGTCGGCGCCGGCGAAACCGATCGCGGATCGGACGGTGGACGGACCCGGCTCCACGGTGGAGACGCGAAAGCTCAGGGCAGCTCCTGCTCGGCCCAGATGGTCTTGCCCTGACGGGTGTAGCGGCTGCCCCAGCGGCTGGTGAGCTGGGCGACCAGGTAGAGGCCGCGGCCGCCCTCGTCGGTGAGGCGGGCGCGGCGCATACGGGGCTGGGTGGCGCTGGGGTCGGAGACCTCGCAGGTCAGGCACTCGGCGCGGATGAGGCGGACCTCGACCGGGCCCCCGGCGTAGCGGATCGCGTTGGTGACCAGCTCGCTGAGTACCAGTTCGGTGGTGAAGACCAGATCCTCCAGCCCCCAGGTGCGCAGCCGCTCCGTCGCCCGCTCGCGGACCAGGGCGACGGCGGCCGGGTCGGCGTCCACCGGCCAGGCGGAGGTGGCCTCCGCCGGCACCGCGCGGGTGCGGGCCAGCAGCAGGGTGACGTCGTCGGCGCGCGCGTTCGCGGGGCGGCCGGCGACGAGCGCCCGGCCGAGTTCGGGCAGCGGCGCGGTGACGGCGCCGGGGAGGGCGAGGCGGCGGCGCAGTTCGTCCATGCCGTCGTCGAGGTCGCCGCCGCGGCCGTGGATCAGTCCGTTGGTGTAGAGCGCGAGGAGGCTGCCGGGGGCCAGCTCGACCTCCGTCACCTCGAAAGGCAGACCGCCGACGCCCAGCGGCGGGCCCGGCTGTACGGGCACGTACTCCACGGTGCCGTCCGGGGCGGCGACGGCGGGCGGCGGGTGGCCGGCGGAGGCGATCGCGCACCGCCGCGACACCGGGTCGTAGACCGCGTACACGCAGGTCGCTCCGGAGGCGACGGCGCGGCGGTGGGCGGGCCACCCCTCGTCACCCGGCCTCCCGCCCGGTCTGTCGCCCGGCCTCGCGCCCGGCGGTCCGCCGGGGCTCCCGCCGTGCTCGTCGTCCGGCTCGGCGTCGGGTTCGTCGGTCTCGACCAGCAGCCGGGAGACCAGGTCGTCCAGGTGGACCAGCAGTTCGTCCGGTTCCAGGTCCAGGTCCGCGAGGGTGCGGACGGCGGTGCGCAGGCGCCCCATGGTGGCGCTGGCCTCCAGCCCGTGGCCGACGACGTCCCCCGTGACCAGCGCGACCCGGGCCGAGGAGAGCGGGATCACGTCGAACCAGTCGCCGCCGATGCCGGTGGCGGTGTCGGTGGGCAGGTAGACGCTGGCGGTGCTCACGGCGGCGGTCTCGGTCTGCGACGGCGGCAGCAGGCTGCGCTGGAGGCCGACGGCGGCGCGGCGCTCGCGGGTGTAGCGGCGGGCGTTGTCCAGGGCGAGGGCGGCGCGGGCGGCGATCTCGCGCAGCAGGTCCAGGTCGGCCGGCTCGTACGGCGGGCGGTGCGGGGCGCGCCGGACGGTCACCCGGCCGAGCAGGACGCCGCGGGCCCGGAGCGGGGCGGTCATGGCGGCGGGGGACAGGGCGGGGGAGAGGTCCGGGGGGAGGGCGGGGGCGTCGGTGGCGGGGGGTTCGGTGGTCGGGGATTCGGTGGCGGGCGAGCCGGAGACCGGGCCACGCCGGTCCGGCTGCTCGGACGGGCCTGGCCCCCCGGGCGGGTCGAGCACCTCGGACGGGTCGGACGGGTCGGATGCGACGTCGTCGGGCCCGGTGGCGACGGCGGTCCGGCGGAGCGCGGGCCGGCCGTCGCGGTCGGGGGCGGATTCCTCGCCGCTGAACACCGCCTCGGCGATCTCGACCACGGCCAGGTCGGCCAGGCCGGGCGCGAGGACGGCGGCGAGCTCCTCGGCGGTGCCGGTGACGGAGAGCGATCCGCCGACCGCCGCGGTGGCACGGTGCAGCACGGCCAGGCGTTCGCCCGAGCGGTGGAGTTCGGTGACGTCGGTGAACAGCGCGGTGACGCCGATCGTGTGCCCGTCGGGGGCCTGGAGCCGGAACGCGGAGACCGCCATCACCGCGCCGGTGCCCGGGTCCTCGATCGTCCGGACCACCTCCTCGGCCAGCACCAGCGGATGGCCGGTCTCCAGCACCTCGTGGAGGTGGCGTTCGACCGTCGCGGCGTCGTCGGGCTGGAGGAAGTCGCCCAGGCGGTGGCCGTTCAGGTTCGGCGGGAGGCCGGTGTAGGGGAGCAGGTGGGTGTTGGTCCTGACCAGCCGCAGCCGCTCGTCGAAGACGGCGAGGCCGACCCGGTCCTGGAGGAAGAGCTCCTGGGTGAAGGCCTGGTCCTGCCGCCACTGGGCCACCAGGCCGGCAGGGGCGGCGAGCACGAAGTACCGGGATGCGCCGTCGTCGCCGTTGTCGCCACTCCGGTCGTTGTCGTCGTTCGGACCGTTGCCGTCGTCGGGGCCGGTCCCGCTGGTCGGGCCGGCCCCGCCGTCCGCGAGCGGCAGCACCTGGAAGACGATCCTCAGCTCCTCGCCCCGCCCCGACCGCACCACGGCCCGCCCGGACCAGGCGTCGGCCGTCCGCCCCGCCAGCAGCGCGGGCCAGGTCGCCGGGTCGGCGAGCAGCTCCCGGGCCGGCCGGCCGCAGACCTCGTCGGCGCGCAGCGCGAGCAGCTGCTCGGCCGCCGGCGTCCAGCTGGTGATCCTGCCGTCCGCGTCGAGCAGGACCCCGGCCGCGCTGTCGACGAAGGGGAACCTCCGGCTGTCCATGTGCGCACCTCGGGTGTGTTCTCGCCGCCTCGGCCGTCGGCGGGCCTCTCACGTCCGCCCCCCGCCATCATCCCTCGGCCGTCATGACTCGGCCGGGCAGGGACGTCGGCCCGGGCGGGTGCGAGGTGCGGGTGCGGGGCGGGCACGGTGGGCGCGGGGCCGTGCGCGGCCGGGTGCGAGGGGCGTGCGGGGCGGGCGTGCGCGAGGGCTTCTCGCCATGGAGCTCTTATTGTACTCTCCGTCTAATAAGTGGGGTGGGCGGGAACCCCGCGCAGGGCATGCACCTGGAGGCAGCCATGGCTCGGACCGGCGCGACGGGCTCGGCGACAGGAACCCACGGCCACCACAAGGCCCACCCCACCGAGGCCCACACCACGAAGGCCCACGGCCACAGCCCGGCCGACGACGACGTCTCGCAGCGGCTGCTCGACTCGGCCGCGACCCTGTCCTACGACCCGGCGACCGAGATCGACTGGGAGGCCCCGCTCCCCGCGGGCGAGTACGGGCTCAACCCCGAGTGGAGCACCCTCTACGGCACCCGGCTCTGGGACGAGATGACCGAGGAGCAGCGGGTCACCCTGACCCGGCACGAGGTCTGCTCGATCATGACCACCGGCATCTGGTTCGAGATGATCCTGCAGCAGATGGTGCTGCGCGACCAGTACCTGAAGAACCCGGCCGACGCCGGGTTCCGCTTCGCCCTCACCGAGATAGCCGACGAGTGCCGGCACTCGATCATGTTCGCCCGCGCCTGCGAGAAGATGGGCGTCCCGCAGTACCGGCCGAACAGCGTGATCGCGCAGGCCGGCCGACTCTTCAAGGCCACCGCCAAGGGCGAACTCGCCTACGGCGGCATCCTGGTGGCCGAGGAGGTGCTCGACGTCATGCAGCGCGACTGGATGCGGGGCGAGAACGTCCTCGACATCGTCCGCGGCACCTCCCGGATCCACGTGGTCGAGGAGTCCCGGCACATGAAGTTCGCCCGGCAGCAGATCCGTGAGCGGATGCGCCACGCCTCGCCCGCACGCCGGCGGGCCGCCGCCACCGGTATCGCCGCCGGCGCCTTCGTCATCGTCAGCAGCATGGTGCACCCCGGCGTCTACACGGCCGCCGGCCTCGACCGCGAGCAGGCGGTCGCCGAGGTGCGCGCCAACGAGCACCGCAAGGCGATGATGCGCACCAGCTCGCGGCACCTGATGGCGTTCCTCGCCGAGTGCGGCCTGCTCACCAAGGCCTCCGCGGCGGTCTACCGCCGCGTCCACATGCTCTGACCTGCTCCCGACCGAACCCCCACGCAGCGAGGACCCCACCCCGGCCATGGCCTACGCGATCACCCAGACCTGCTGCAACGACGCCTCCTGCGTCTCCGTCTGCCCGGTCAACTGCATCCACCCCGCCCCCGGGGAGCCGGACTTCGGCAGCACCGACATGCTGTACATCGACCCGGCCGCCTGCATCGACTGCGGTGCCTGCGCCGACGCCTGCCCGGTCGACGCCGTCCACCCCGTCGACCGGCTCGCCGGGCCCGACGCCGTCTTCGGTGACCTCAACCGCGACTACTTCCGCGACCACCCGAACGACCACGCCTGGGGCGCGCCCGTCTTCCCCCGCAGCCTGCCGAACGGCCTCGGCACGCTGCGCATCGCCATCGTCGGGACCGGCCCCTCGGCGAGCTACACCGCCCAGTCGCTGCTGCGCACCACCGGCGCCGAGATCACCATGATCGACCGCCTGCCGGTCGCCGGCGGCCTGCTCCGGCACGGTGTCGCCCCCGACCACCAGGCCACCAAGCGGATCGCCGAGAGCTTCGCGTCCGTCTTCCACCACCCGCGCCTGACCGTCCACCTCAACGTCGAGATCGGCCGCGACCTCAGCCACGCCGAACTCGCCGCCCATCACCACGCGGTGGTCTACGCCGTCGGTGCCGCCGCCGACCGCCGGCTCGGCCTCCCCGGCGAGGACCTCCCCGGCAGCCTGCCCGCCACCACCCTCGTCGGCTGGTACAACGCCGACCCCACCGTGCCCGCCGACGCCGTCGACCTCACCGCCGAACGCGTCGTCGTCATCGGCAACGGCAACGTCGCCGTCGACGTCGCCCGGATCCTCCTCCTCGACCCCGACACCCTCGCCGCCACCGACATCGCCGACCACGCCCTCGCCGCCCTGCGCGGCAGCCGGGTGCGCGAGGTGGTGCTGCTCGCCCGGCGCGGACCGGAGGACGCGGCCTGGACGCGGCCCGAGTTCCTCGCCCTCCGGCACCTCCCCGGCGTCGAGCTGGTCGTCGAGGACCATCCGGACGTCCGGGCCGCCATCGACGCCGCCGCCCCCGGCTCCAAGGCCGCCCTGCTCGCCGGGCTGCCCCTGGAGACCACCGACACCGGACGGCCGCCGCGCCCCGGCCGGCGGATCGTGCTGCGCTTCCTCGCCACGCCCACCGCGCTCGCCGGCGAGGACCGTGTGACGGGCGTCGGGACGGGCGGGACCACGATCGCCACGGGCCTGGTCGTGCGGTCCATCGGTTACCGCGGTGTGCCCGTCCCCGGCCTGCCCTTCGACGAAGGCACCGCGGCCGTCCCGAGTCACGACAGCCGCGTCCTCGACCCGTCCACCGGCCGCCCGCTGTCCGGCACCTACGTCGTCGGCTGGGCCAAGCGCGGCCCCTCCGGCGGGATCGGCGCCAACCGTGCCTGCGCCCAGGAGACCGTCGACGCCTTCCTCGACGACGCCATCGCCGGCACCCTCCCCCAACCCACCGGCACCGCCAAGGACTTCGCCCGCCTCGTCCGCACCCGCCGCCCGGACGCCATCGGCCTGCGGCAGCTCCGTGCCATCGACCGCACCGAACGCAGCCTCGGCGAGGCCGCCGGCCGCCCCCGCGTCAAGTTCGCCACCGTGTCCGACCTGCTGGCGGCGGCCCGCCGCTGAGCGCCGCTCGCCGGCCCGCCGCTGAGCGCCGCTCGCCGGCCCGCCGCTGAGCGCCGCTCGCCGGCCCGCCGCTGAGCGCCGCCCGCCGGCCGGCCGCCTCAACGGCCCAGGACCGCGCCGCCGTTGAGGCCGATGATCTGGCCGGTGAGGTAGCCCGCGCGCGGCGAGGCCAGGTAGGAGACGGCGGCGGCGACGTCCCCGGGAGTGCCGGCCCGGCCGACCAGGGTGGCGGCGACCTTGTCGGCGTGGAACTGCTCCGACCAGCCGTCGCCGAAGATCTCGGTGTCCGCGACGTAGCCGGGCGCCAGGACGTTGACGGTGATGCCGTCCGGGCCGAACTGGCGGGCCAGGCCGAAGGCCCAGCCGTGCAGGGCGGCCTTGGCGGCGGCGTAGGAGCCGGCCGAGTGCGGGCCGGCGCCGCCGCGCTGGGCGGCGGCCGAGCTGATCAGGATCACCCGGCCGCCGGGTCGGCGGAGGTGGTCGGCGAGGGCGGTGGTGAGCAGCACGGCCGTCAGCAGGTTGGTGTCCAGGTCGCGCCGCCAGGCGTCGGCGAGCGCCGCCAGTCCGGCGTCGGCGGGCGGGGTGATCACCGCACCCGCATTGTTGACCAGCACGTCCACCGGCCCGAAGGCCGTGATCGCCCGTGCCGCCTCCGCCACCTCGGCGGCCGCCGTCAGATCGGCCGCCACCGGCACCACGCCCGGGCCGATCTCCGCGGCCGCCTTCTCCAGCACCTCGGCCCGCCGGCCGAGGATCACCACCCGGTAGCCCTCCCCGGCCAGTTCGGCGGCGATCGCCCGCCCGATCCCCGTCCCGCCCCCGGACACCACCGCAGTCCGCTGCCGCTCCATCGCGCCCCCCTCGGCCCGTTTGTCGTCCCCGAGATGCTACCGAAGGGTAACTTCCTGCCCGGGGGAGAGCACGTGGCCGCCGCCAGGCCTCCTCCACCTCCGCCCGCCGGCGGAACGGGCGGTCAGAGCGCCTGTTCGGGCCAGTTCAGCAGCCGGGCGCCCATCGCGGCGGTCTCCAGGGTGTAGCGGTGCAGGGCGTCCGCCGTGTCGTAGCCGGTCAGCGCCCGGATCCGCTCCAGCCGGTAGCCGAGCGTCCGCACGCTCAGACCCAGCCGGCGGGCGGCCTCCGCGTTCACGTACCCGGTCTCGGCCTGCACCGTGATGGTGTCCAGCAGCGGGCGGGCGCCGCCCCGGGCCGCGGTCAACGGGCCCAGCACGCTGCGCACCAGGTCGGCCATGGCCTCCCGGTCACGCATCAGCACCGGGAAGACCAGCAGCTCCTCCGCCTTCAACTGCTGCGCGGGCAGCGAGAGGCGTTCCGCGTAGTCCAGCACGCCCAGCGCCTCCTCGTAGCTGTGAACCACGCCGCCCGCCCCCGAGTGCCGGCGGCCGGTCGCCACCCGCAGCACCGGGTGGTAGCCGGCGCCGGGATGCAACGTCAGCTCGGTGAAGGCCTCCACCACGGCGCGGTCGTTGTCGGAGGCGATGCAGACCATGCGGCCGCCCTTGGTTGCCAGCAGCACGTCCCGCTCGCCGAACCGGCCCACCAGCTCCCGCTCCACCCGGTGCACCAGCGGGTGGACGTTGGTGTACGGCTCGTCGCCGACCGCCACGGCCACGGCGTACCCGCCGGCCAGTCGCAGCCCGAACCGTTCGGCGTGCTCGGCGAGCAGGCCGAGGTCGCTGCGCCCGTACAGCAGGTCGTCGATGAACTCCCGCCGCGCCGCCTCCTCCTGGCGCACCGCCATCCGCTGCGCCCGCTCGTGCCCCTCGCCCAGTGCTGCGAGCGCGGCGTCGGTGGCGGCCAGCACGGCGTCACCGGTGTGGCGCAGGTCGGCGACGGACACGGCGGCCGTGATCCCGGGCAGCGTCCGCCAGGACTGCCGGGTGGCGCCCAGGCAGTGCGCGACCAGTTCGCGCAGCCCGTGTCCGGCCTCGGCGGCGCGCTCGCCGAGGGCTTGCAGGCTCTCCAACTCGGCGCGGCGGAGCAGCCGTCCGGTCCGGGAGACGTCGCCGAGCAGGTCGCGACAGCGCAGACCCAGCTCGGCGGGTATGCCGGAAATGTCCTGATCTCTTCCCGCCGTCATGCCGCTCTGCTCCGCCCCCGAAACAACCCGTCGTCCCGGGTTCCGGGGGCGAATTTTACCGGACCCCGTTTTTGCGGACTCCATCCGGCCCGGACCGGTCGCCGCCGCGACCGCGCCCCACCGGCGCCCCCACGCCATACCCGTAGCCCCACCTGTAGGCCCATCCGTTGGCCCACCCCCGCCCCGCCCCCGGCGCCGGAAAACCGCTCGCCCGCGGTGGCCGGCCGCTGGCAGGGTTCCGGCCATGCAGCAGCAGAGCCTTCGCGAGATCCGCGCCGACCACGATGCCGGCACCATCGTCGTCTACCAGGCGTACGCGCCGGCCGTCGCCACTGCCGCGCTCGCCGCCGGGCGCTTAGTACCGCCGTTCTCCTTCGGCCGGATGACGTGGATCAAGCCCTCGTTCCGCTGGCTCATGCACCGCAGCAACTGGGCGCAGAAGCCCGGTCAGGAGCGAATCCTCGCCGTCCGGATCACCCGTGCGGGCTGGGAGGAGGCGCTCTCCCGCGCCGTCCTGACCACCGCCGACCCGGCCGCCGTCGCCCGCGCCGAGGTGCACGTCCAGTGGGACCCGGAGCGCTCCCTGCGCGGCGCCGCGCTGAACCGGTACAGCATCCAGGTCGGCATCGGCCGCTCGTTGATCCGCGCCTACGCCGAGGAGTGGATCACCGGCATCACCGACCTCACCCCGCAGGTCCGGAAGATCGCCGCGCTGGTGCACAACGGCCAGGCCGCCAAGGCCCAGCGCCTGCTCCCGCCCGAACGCCCCTACCCCCTGCCGGCGGGCCTGGCCCGCCGGCTCACCTGAAGCCCACTCGTCTGAGGCCGGCTCACCCGGGGCCCGCTCACGTCCGTCCGTCCGTGGCGCCGCCGAGCACCTTGCCGTAGACGGACGAGCTGCGCCGTACCGTCATGCCCACCCGCTGGTACAGCGAGAGCGCGCCGGTCTGCGAGTGCGTCCACAGCGTGCACGCCGACCGTCCGCGGCGGTGGAACGCCTGGAAGGCCTCGTGCAGCAGCACCCGGGCGATCCCCCGGTTGCGGTGGTCCCGTCGTACCGCGAGCCGTTCGACGTAGCCCTCGCCGCCCTCGCCGGTGCCCGGCCGGTCCAGCGACAGCACCGCGCCGACCATCTCCCCGCCCGCGAACGCCACCGGCGAGAGCTCCGGCGCGAAGGTGTCCCGCCCGACCGTGCGCAGCGCCCACTCCTCGTACGGCTTCCGCCGCAGCTGCCACTCGTCGAACGCGTCCTCGGTGAGCCGGTACGCGGCGCGCTCGTCCCCGGGCCGGAACGGTCGCACGGTGACCCCGTCCGGGGGTGCGGGCACCCGGGCCGCGGCGGGCAGCGCGATCTCCAGCAGCCACTCGGTGACGAACGGCTCGTACCCGCGCGAGCGCAACAGCCCGGCGGCCGCCCGGTCGCCGTCCGGCACGGTCTGCGAGAGCCGTCCGGCGCCCGCCTCGCGCGCCCGCCCCTCGGCCCAGTCGAGCAGCACGCCGCCCAACCCCCCACCCCGGTGGGCCGGGTGGACGTCCACCTTGCTCCGCCGCCCGTACACCCACGCCCGCCCGACGACCTCGCCCGCCGCGTCCTCGACCAGCAACGTGTCGCGGGAAGGGTCCAGCCCGGGCAGTTCGAGGTCGGCGGCCAGCGCGTCGGCCCCGCCCTCGGGCGCGCCTTCCAGCCCACCGAGCAGCTCCTGCGCCCGGGCGGCGACCAGCCGGTGGATCGCCGGAGCATCGGCAACGGTTGCCGCCCGAGCACGGTACCGGGCCGGGAGGGACACCAGAGGAGTACGAGGCATACCGCGACTCTGCGCCATCCACGCCCGCCCTGTCGACCTCCTTACCCGACTTACCCGAAGCACGAGTTGGCGGCCGACCCGCGCGGCCGGGTGGGAACGGGTCCGCGAACCCGGAACGCCACTCGCCCATCGTCACCGAGGGACTCCGCACTCCGCCGCGGCAAACTCAGTTGACGTGCCATCAGCACGAGACGGGACGATACGCGCCCGCTCCGCCAGCCTGGGCGAAGCCGCCCCACCCTCCCAGGGCGGCAGCTCATCGGCGGAGCGGACGACCTCGACAGCACAGGGTCCTCGTTGCGACCTGGACCCAGTCCACAAGCCCGGACTTGCCACCTGTTTGCTGTGCACATCACGAGCCGCTGCTGCTGTCATGGCGGAATGGCCGGGCGGCCAGGGATGCACGGCGGACAAGCCACGCTCGAATAGCCCACTCGGAGCGCATGGCCAGTTGCCCGGGGTGAGCATGGACCTGTCGCCCCTTGCGTCGGGCGACTTCCTTCCCTCTCTCACAAAGGTGAGCTGATGAGTGAACGATCCAGGCGGGGCCTATCCAGCCGGGCACGCCGTCAACGGCTTTGGGGTCTGGCCGGCGGAGTGACCATGGCAAGCGCCATTTTCGCGGGCACAGCAGGCGTAGGAGTGGCCAGCGCGGCAACGGGCGGGGCCAGCACCCCCGATGTCGCCGACCAGGTCCTGAACAGCCCGTGCCACACGCGACCGCCTTGGTTCTGCGGCCCCGGAGACGGCACCTGGCTCCCCGGGCCCACGGGGCCCACGGGGCCCCAGGGCCCGACGGGCGCGACGGGTCCGACCGGCGCCACGGGTGCGACGGGCGCGACGGGCCCGACGGGGCCCACCGGGGCCACCGGCCCGACGGGCCCTGACGGCGCGACGGGCGCGACGGGGCCCACCGGGGCTACCGGCCCGACGGGCCCTGACGGTGCGACGGGCGCGACGGGACCCACCGGGGCCACCGGCCCGACGGGCCCGACCGGCGCGACGGGACCCACCGGAGCCACCGGCCCGACGGGCCCTGACGGCGCCACGGGCCCGACCGGCCCGACCGGCCCGACCGGACCCACCGGGGCCACTGGCCCGACCGGACCCACCGGGGCCACTGGCCCGACCGGCCCGACCGGCGCGACGGGGCCCACCGGAGCCACCGGCCCGGCAGGGCCGACCACCACCCAGCAGATCGTGGGCACCCCCGCGACCGCGCAGCCTCTGCTCGGTCCGGTCACTGCTACCGCGACCTGCCCGGCCGGAACTGTGCTGCTCGGCGGTGGATACACCCTTGGCGGTGCCGGTGTGCTACAGGTCACCGACTCGAGCAGGGATTCCGTCAACCTCAATCAATGGAACGTGACGGCCTTCGTTGCCACCGGTGTTCTTTCCGGCACGGTAACGGCTGTCGCGGAATGCGCCCCCTGACGCGAAGGTACGACGCCGACATCCATTGAGTCTGCCGGCCTTGGCCCGAAGCCACCGCGCTTCGTGGCCGGGGTCGGCCCTTTCCCGCACAACGAGGCCACGTACTTGACCGCCTACGGCAAAGCTGCTGACAGACCAGAATCGGGACCGGTGACAACATGAGGCCGTCGATCTGCCTGTGCATGATCGTCAAGAACGAGGCGGAGGTCATCGAGCGCTGCCTTGCCTCCGTGGCAGACCTGGTGGATACCTGGGTGATCTCCGACACCGGCTCCACCGACGGCACCCAACAGCTGATCCGCTCGGCGCTCGACGGCATTCCCGGCGAACTCTACGAAGAGCCCTGGGTCGACTTCGGCCACAACCGCACCGCGAACATCAAGCGTGCGCGGGGCAAAGCCGACTACCTGCTCCTGCTCGACGCCGACCTGGTGATTCGCCAGGACTCCGCCCTGCCCGTGCTGACCGCCGACGCATACATGCTGCGCCACGAGGGCTCCACGTCGTACCGCATCAAGCGCCTCGTCCGAGGCGATGTCTCCTGGCGCTACGAGGGTGTCACTCACGAATTCCTGACAACGGATCAGGTGACGGGGCAGGCGAACCTCGATTCTCTCGTGATCCAGGACTTCGCGGACGGCGGGTCGCGAGGCGACAAGTTCGAGCGCGACACGCGTTTGCTCACTGCGGAGCTGCGGCGGGATCCCGGCAACGCGCGGACCGTCTTCTATCTCGCGCAGACTCTGCGCGACATGGGGCGGACGGAAGAAGCGATCACCTTCTACGAGCAGCGCGCCCGCATGGGCGGCTGGGCCGAGGAGGTGTACTACGCGCTGTTGCAAGCCGGCATCCTCAAGGCGGAGGATGCCGACTGGCCGGGGGCCATGGACACGCTGGCTCGCGCGTGGGAGGTACGCCCGCAGCGCCTGGAGGCCTGCTACGAGCTGGTCTCCCGGCTGCGGACGATGGGCCGCCACCAAGCCGCGCACGCCCTCGTCTGTGCGGCGCTGGACAGGGACGAACCGGACGACCTGTTGTTCATCCAGCCCTGGGTGTACCGCTGGGGCTTGCTGTTCGAGTTCTCGATCACCGCGTACTGGACCGGCGACCTGAAGGCCTCCCTCCGGGCTTGCGACCGCCTCCTCGCCATGCCGGACCTCCCCGACCGCTACCGCCGCCAGACCCTGGCCAATCGCGGCTTCGCCGTTCGCGGCCTCGCCTCAGTGTCGGACGACCAACGTCCCGCAGTATGTATGAGCGTCGCCCCGTGACGTGGACACCCTGACACTGGGATCTTGTAGATCCAGGAAGGGAAGTCCAGGTGGGACGTCCGTCGAAGCACTCGGACGAGTTTGAGTTGTCCATGCCGGGCAGCTCATCAGATGAATGAGGGATTCGGCAGAGCGGTCTGCCGGCCGGACGCCTGCGTGGTCATGGCTCACGTCCCCCGAGGCGTGGCCGGACGGCAGCATCCGCGTACACGCGGCGGCGCTGTCGTTCCCGCCCCCGCCGGGCGTGCGGGCCCGGCGGGGGCGGAGCTCGGAAAGGGACCACCGGGGGCTCGGCAGTGGCTCGGCAGCGGCTCGGCCCGGAGCCGGGCGCGGGTCGCCGGGGGCTACGCCGCGCCGCACCGGGGGCTACGCCGCCATTCGCCGCGCCGGGTCGTACGCCGCCCGCACACGCGCCTGCGCCGCCTCTCCCACACCCAGGTGGTCGAGGCCCAGCAGGGCGGCCCCCAGGACCGGCGGTGCGACGACGACGCGAGGCTCGGCGAGCGGGGCGGCCGAGGCCAGCCGCGCCGTCAGGTTGTCGAGCAGCAGCGGATGCCGGGAGGCGAGCACCCCACCGCCGAGCACCACCGGCGTCGGCTCGTCCAGGAGCCCCAGCCGTCGCAGGGCGACGACCGCGAGCCGGGCGATCTCGTCCGCCTGCCGGTCCACCAGCTCCAGGGCGACCGTGTCCCCGGTCTCCGCGACGGCGAAGAGCACCCGGGCGACCTCGTGCAGCCGGGCCCACGGCAGGTGCCCGAGGTGGATGGCCTCGGCGACCGCACCGGTGTTCGGCAGGCCGAAGTGCTCGGCGATGGCCCGGGCGAGGGCGGTGGGCCGGCCGCGGCCGTCCTCGGCGCGGACGGCGTGCCACATGCTGCTGGTGGCGAGGCCGCTGCCGCCGCCCCAGTCGCCGGTGAGTTCGCCGAGGGCGGGGAAGCGGGCGGTGCGGCCGTCGGGGAGCAGGCCGACGCAGTTGATGCCGGCGCCGCAGACGACGGCGACGCCGCGCGGGCCGTCGGTGCCGGCCCGGAGGAGGCCGAAGGTGTCGTTGGCGACGGTGCTGGTGACGCCCCAGGGGTGGGATTCCAGGGCGGTGCGCAGGGCTTCCTCCTCCACCGGGAGGTCGGCGTTGGCGAGGCAGGCGCTGACGTGGGTGGTGAGGACGCCACTGCGGAAGGAGAGGCCGGCCGCCGCGGCGGCCTCCTCGACCAGCGGGACGAGGCCGGCGACCGCCGCCGCGCCGCCGACCTTCTGCGGGGCGAAGCCGCCGCCGCGGGCGGTGCCGCGGACGGTGCCGTCGGCGCCGATGAGGGCGACGTCGGTCTTGGAGTTGCCGGCGTCGATGGCGAGTACGCCGGGCAGGAGTGGTTCGGGCTGGTGGGTCATCTGGTCCCCGCGGCTCGTACGTGGCCCGGCCGTTGTCCCCGGCCGGGGATGGTCGGTCTCCTCGCGGCCCGGCCCGCCGGCGCCGACGGACGCGCGGCGGGCCGGACGCGGTGGGCGGGTCACGCCCAGGCGAGGTGCTCGCGGTTGTGGGCGAGCAGCCGGTCCGTGAGCCGGTCGGCGAGTTCGATCTGGCCGACCAGCGGGTGGGCGAGCAGGGCGTCGAAGACGCGGTCGCGGCCGCCGTGCAGGGCGGCGTCGAGGGCGAGGTGCTCGTACGCGGTGACGCCCGCGATCAGGCCGGCGTAGAGCGGTTCGACGGGCCGCTGCGGCAGCGGGCGTACGCCGGCGGCGTCGACCTCGGCCGGGACCTCGATGACCGCGTCGTCGGGCAGGAACGGCAGCACGCCGTCGTTCCTCGTGTTCACCACCTGGACGGACGTGCTGCCGCCCGTCCCCAGCAGCGCGGCGATGAGCTGGACCGCGGCCTCGGAGTAGAACGCACCGCCGCGCTTGCCGAGCAGCTCCGGCTTGGTGTCCAGGGCGGGGTCGGCGTACAGCTCCAGCAGCTGCCGCTCGATCTCGGCGACCTCCGCGGCCCGCGAGCCCTTGGCCTTCAGCTCCTCGACCACCAGGTCGTGCTGGTAGAAGTACCGCAGGTAGTACGAGGGGACGACGCCGAGCCGCTCGATGACGCGCTGCGGCAGGCGCAGGTCCTCGGCGATCTCCTTGCCGAAGCCGGAGAGCAGCTCCGGCAGCACCTCGCGCCCGCCCGCCGCGCCGGGTGCGTCGAGCAGGGTGACGCCGCGCTCCCAGGTGAGGTGGTTGAGGCCGACGTGGTCGAGCCGGACCAGCTCGGGGTCGACGCCGAGGTGCCCCGCGAACCGCCGCTGGAACCCGATGGCGACGTTGCAGAGCCCGACGGCCTTGTGGCCCGCGGCCTGCAGGGCGCGGGTGACGATGCCGACCGGGTTGGTGAAGTCGACGATCCAGGCGTCGGGGTTGGTGCGGCGGACCTTCTCGGCGATGTCGAGCACCACCGGGACGGTGCGCAGCGCCTTGGCGAGGCCGCCCGCGCCGGTGGTCTCCTGGCCGACGCAGCCGCACTCCAGCGGCCAGGTCTCGTCCTGGTTGCGGGCGGCCTGGCCGCCGACCCGCAGTTGCAGCAGCACCGCGTCGGCGTCGGCGACCCCGGCCCCGACGTCGGTCGTCGTCGACACGACCGCGCCGTGCCCCTGCTTGGCGAAGATCCGCCGGGCCAGCCCGCCGATCAGTTCCAGCCGGTCGGCGGCCGGGTCGACGAGCACCAGTTCGCCGATCGGCAGGGTGTCCCGCAGCCGGGCGAAGCCGTCGATCAGCTCCGGGGTGTACGTCGAACCGCCGCCTACGATGGCCAGCTTGAGTGCGGACATCAGCCCTTGACCCCTGTCAGTGTCACGCCTTCGATGAAGGCCTTCTGTGCGAAGAAGAAGAGGACGATCACCGGCGCCATCACCAGCAGGGTGGCGGCCATGGTGAGGTTCCAGTTGGTGTGGTGGGCGCCCTTGAAGGACTCCAGGCCGTAGGAGAGCGTCCAGGCGCCCGGGTTCTCACTGGCGTAGATCTGCGGGCCGAAGTAGTCGTTCCAGGCGTAGAAGAACTGGAACAGGGCGACGGCGGCGATGGCCGGCCTGGCCATCGGCAGCACGACCTTGACCAGGGTGCGGAGGTCGCCGCAGCCGTCGATCCGGGCGGCCTCGATGTACTCCTTGGGGATGGTCAGCAGGAACTGGCGCAGCAGGAAGATCGAGAACGCGTCGCCGAAGGCCATCGGGATGATCAGCGGCCAGAGCGAGCCGGTGAGGTGCATCTGCTTCGACCAGAACAGGTACATCGGGATGACGGTGACCTGCGGCGGCAGCATCATCATCGCGATGACGGCCATCAGCGCCAGATTGCGGCCCCGGAAGCGGAACTTGGCGAGCGCGTACGCCACCGGGAGGCTGGAGACGACGGTCAGCACGGTGCCGAGGCCGGCGTACAGCAGCGTGTTGCGCCACCAGGTGAGGAACCCGGGGGTGTCCCAGACCTTGGCGTAGTTGCCCCACTCCCAGGAGGCGGGCCAGTAGTCGGTGGTGAGGGCCTGGTTGTCCGTCATCACCGAGGTGAGGAAGGCGAAGACGAACGGCAGCAGGAAGAACAGCGTGGCGGCGATGGCCAGCGAGTGGACGGCCACCCAGTTGAGTGCGGCCCGCCGGCGGGCGGCCCGGGCGGCGGGGCTGCCGGGCCGGCCGGAGCCGGAGGTGCCGGACGTGCCCGCGGGGGCCTTGGTGAGCGTGGTGCTGAGAGTCATGATCGTGTCCTCACTGGTCCGCTAGTCGTCGCTCGCCATGAAGCCGGACTTGCGGCGCAGCAGGAGCGAGGTGACGGCCATCGAGATGGCGAACAGCACCAGGGCGACGACGCAGGCCGCGCCGTAGTTGAAGCGCTGGAAGCCGAGGTTGTAGACCATCTGCGGCAGGGTCCAGGTGGAGCCCTGCGGGAAGCCGGGCTCGAACTGCTGCCCGGAGTTGCCCGCGATGCCGCCGGCGACCTTCCCGGCGACGATCGCCTGCGTGTAGTACTGCATGGTCTGGATGACCCCGGTGACCACCGCGAACATGATGATCGGCGAGATGTTCGGCAGGGTGACGTACCGGAACCGCTGGAGCGGTCCGGCGCCGTCGAGTTCGGCCGCCTCGTACTGCTCCCTCGGGACGTCCAGCAGGGACGCCATGAAGATGACCATCAGGTCGCCGATGCCCCACATGGCGAGCATGGTGAGCGCGGGCTTGGACCAGGCGGGGTCGGCGAACCAGCCGGGCTGGGGCAGGCCGATCTCCCCGAGGAAGTGGTTCACCGGACCGGTGCCGGGGTTGAGCAGGAAGGCGAAGGAGACGGTGGCGGCCACCGGCGGTGCCAGGTAGGGCAGGTAGAACGCGGTGCGGAAGAATCCGGCGCCGGTCTTGACCTTGGTGATGAGCAGCCCGATGCCGAGGCCGAACGTCACCCGCAGCGCCACCATGACGACGACGAGCCAGAGCGTGTTGCGCAGGCCCTGCCAGAAGGACGGGTAGTCGTTGAAGACGTAGTCCCAGTTCTTCAGCCCGTTGAAGGTGGGGGCCGTGAAGCCGTTGTACTTCATCAGGGAGAAGTAGGCGGTGGAGATCAGCGGGTACAGGAAGAAGACGCCGAAGCCGATCAGCCAGGGGGAGAGGAAGGCGAGGGTGCGGGCCGCCTCCCGGCGGCGCTTCCGGCGCAGCAGGTGCTGCGTGGAGGGCGCCGCCGGGTCGGTCGATCCGGTGCCCTTGCGGGTGCCGAACGCGAGTGACATGGGAGCTCCGTGGTGCCCTGGCTACTTGGCCTGGGCGATGGCGGCGTCGATCTCCTTGGCGGTGGCCGCGAGGCCGCCCGCGAGATCCTTCTGCTGGCCGGACTCGTAGGCGTAGCCGAGGTTCTGCAGCGAGACGATGTAGGCGCCGCCGTTGACGCTCGCCGGCGTGGTGCCCGAGTCCGCGTTCTTGGCGATGTCCAGGAACGTCTTGAAGTTCGCGTCGCTGATCAGCTTCGGCGAGTTGAGCGCCTCGAAGGTGCTCGGCACGTTGTGGATCGCGTTGGCGAAGCCGACCACCGCGTCGGTGTCGGTGGTCAGGTACTTGACCAGCTCCCAGGCGGCGGCCTGCTTCTTGCTGCTGCTGGAGATTCCGACGATGGTGCCGGTCTGGTAGCCGCGGCCCCAGGTGGCGGCCTGGTCGTCCGGCACCGGGAACGGTGCGGTGGCCCACTCGAAGTCGGGCTTGTTCTCGGCGAGCGAGGCGGTGCGCCACTCACCGTCGATGGCCATCGCGACCTGGCCGGTGTGGAAGGGGTTCTTGGCGCTGAACTCCTCGCCGAAGGCGGAGCGGAACTTGTCCAGCTTGTCGTAGCCGCCGAGCTTGTCGACCAGGCCCTTCTGCCAGGTCAGCATGGAGGCGACCTTGGGGTCGGTGGCGAGGCTCGACTTGCCGGAGCCGTCGAAGTAGGCGGGGCCGTACTGGCCGAGGAAGTGCTCGGTGGTGGACTCGTAGCCGTGGTAGAGCGGCATGAAGCCGAGCTGCTTGTAGCCGTCGCCGTCGGCGATGGTCAGCTTGGCGGCGGCGTCGGCGAACTCGCTGAAGGTCTTCGGCGGGCTGGTGATGCCGGCGGAGGCGAAGGCGGCCTTGTTGTAGTACAGGCCGAAGGCGTCGCCGAGCAGCGGCAGGGAGCACTGGTTGCCCTGGTACTGCGTGTAGTTGAGCATCGCGGCCGGGAAGGTCTTCGCGGCGTCGATCTTGTCCTTCTCCAGGAAGGGCTTGAGGTCGGCGAAGGCCTTGGTCGAGCAGAACATGCCGACGTTGTTGGTGGTGAAGGAGGAGACCACGTCCGGGGCGTCGGCGCCGCCGGCCCGCAGGGCCTGGTTCACCTTGTCGTCGGCGATGTTGCCGACGGCCTTGACGTGGATGTTCGGGTGGGCCTTCTCGAAGGCGGCGATGTTGTCGTTGATCGCCTTCACCTCGGAGTCCTGGCTCCAGCCGTGCCAGAAGGTGATGGTGACGTCCTTGCCGCTCGCCGAGTCGTCGTTGCCGCCGGCGTCGTTGGTGCCGGTGCAGGCGGTGGCGAGCAGGGCCAGGACGGCGCTGCCGGTGACGGCGGCGAGCGTGCGGCGGCCTCTGCGGGAGGTGGTGGAGAGCACTTCGAGGTCCTCCTGGGGGTGCGCGGGCAGGCGTCATTGCCTCTGGTCCCGCGTTGGGGGTTGGGGGAGAGGTGTCAGGTGCGGTGCGGCGGGTGGTGCGCGGGGAGCGTCAGTGGGTGGAGAAGACCGCCTCGCGGGCGGCGGCCAGCGCGCGTTGCAGCGCGCCGGTCAGGACGGGCGAACCGGGCAGGGCGCTGCTGCGGACTTCCGGCCGGGCGATCGAGATCTTGGCCAGCTCCTCCTCGACGAGTGCGCGCAGCCGTTCGCCGCCCGCACTCGGCACGCCGCCGGAGACCACCACGAGCTGGGGGTCGACGACGGCGACGATGACGGCCAGCCCGACGGCGAGCCGGCCGGCCAGCGCGGCGAGGAACTCGTCGCCGGCGCCCGGGGTCGCCAGGGCCTTCGCGAGCGACTCCTCCGCGGTGGGCGCGCCGAGCCCGTACTCTCGGGCCAGGGCGCGGACGGCGGGTGCGCCGACCAGCTCCTGGAACCCGCCCGAGTTGCGGCGGCGCACGTCCCGTACGACCGGTGAGCCGGGCACCGGCATGTAGCCGACCTCCCCGGCGCCGCCGGTGAAGCCGCGGTGCAGCCGGCCGGCGATCACGATCGCGGCGCCGGTGCCCTCACCGGCCCAGAGCAGGACGAAGTCCTCGAACCCGCGCGCGGCGCCGGAGGCCTGCTCGGCGACGGCGGCGAGGTTCACGTCGTTCTCGATCGACACCGGGGCGCCGACCGCCTCCGAGAGCTCCTGCACCAGCCGCGGCGAGTGCCAGCCGGGCAGGTGGGAGGCGTAGCGGAGCTTGCCGGTGACCGGGTCGGGCGCGCCGCCGACGCCGATCGCCACGGTGTGCAGGCTGCCCTCGGGGAGCCCGGCGGCGCGGACGGTCTCGGCGACCGCGGCGGCGACCCGGGAGACGGTTTCGGCGGCCGGCCAGCCCTTGGTGAGGACGACGTGCTCGGCCAGCGTGGTGCCGGTGATGTCGGCGACGGCGACCCGGACGTGGCTGGTGGTGACGTCCAGTCCGGCGACGTGGCCGGCTGCCGGATTCACCTGGTACAGCTGCGCGTTGGGGCCCGGGCCGCCCGCGGTGGTGCCGACCGGCAGGACCAGCCCGGCCGCCTCCAGGCGGGCCAGCAGCTGGGACGCGGTGGGCTTGGAGAGCCCGGTCAGGGTGCCGATCTGGGTGCGGGAGAGCGGGCCGTTCTCCAGCAGCAGTTCGAGGGCGGCGCGGTCGTTGATGGCCCGCAGCAGGCTGGGGGTGCCGGCGAGGGGGGCCTTGGCGGTCGTCTTGGTCACGCGAAGATCCTCCTCTTCCTGCAGGTGGTGGCCGTCGCCGGGTGGGGCGCCGGCGGCCGCCGGGCGGGCCCGGCGCGAACTGTTAGGAAACTTTCCAGTCGCTTGAGACAGGACCGTACGGTCCTCGTCAGGAGGGTGTCAATGGTCGTCACGGCGGTGGATGCCGACTCGTTACCGGGCGGAACGAAGCCCCGCCCCCCGGGTGTCCGGGAGGCGGGGCTTTCATCCGTTTTAGGGTTGCTTCCCCGGCGGTCGGGGTGACTCGGGCCGGCGGCCAGTGCGACTCGGCCCCGGCGTCGGGGCGACTCGGGCCGGCCGTCAGGCCGACTCGGCCCGACCGCCGGCGCGGTTTCGCCCCGGCGTCAGGGCGACTTGACTCCGGCGTCGTCGGCCGGCCTGACCGGTGCCGGTATCGGCGCCGTCGCCAGGTAGCGGGGCGAGGCCGGGTCGGCCAGCGCGGACGGCGGGGCGGCGTCGGTGGGTGCGGGCGCCGTGGCCGTTGTCAGGACCACCGCCGCCGCGGCCGTCCCGGCGGCCGTGCCCGCGGCGGCGCCGGCCGGCACGACCTCCTCCTTGACCTTGATCCCGGCCAGGTCGAACGCGGCCTTCAGTCGCTGCCGCAGCGCCCGCGCCACCGTCAGCGACTTGCCCGGCGCCGTCCGGGCCTCGACCCGCAGCACCACCGAGTCCGCCGCCACCGACTCCACGCCCAGGATCGACACGGGCGCCCAGACCAGCTCGTCGAACGGCGCCTCCTTGGCGAGCGTCTCCGCCGTCTCCTTGATCAGCGCCTCGACCCGGACGAGGTCCTCCTTGTAGCCGATCTGGACGTCCACCGAGGCGGTCGACCAGCCCTGGCTCATGTTGGCGATCCGCTTCACCTCGCCGTTGCGGATGTACCAGATCTCGCCGTTGGCCCCGCGCAGCTTGGTCACCCGCAGGCCGACCTCCAGCACCGTCCCGGTGGCCACCCCGGTGTCGATCTCGTCGCCCACGCCGTACTGGTCCTCCATGATCATGAAGACACCGGAGAGGAAGTCGGTGACCAGGTTGCGGGCGCCGAAACCTATCGCCACACCGGCCACACCGGCGCTCGCCAGCAGCGGGGCCAGGTTCACCCCGAGCGCTGCGAGCACCATCAGCGCGGCCGTGCCCAGGATGGTGAACGACGCGACGCTGCGCAGCACCGAGCCGATCGCCTCGGAGCGCTGCTGGCGCCGCTCGGGGTTGACCACGCCGGTGTTGGCCAGCAGCCCGCCGAGCCGGCCGGGCTCGTCCTCGCTCTCGTTCGGCCTGGTCATCCGCGCTATCAGCTGGGTGATCAGCTTGCGCACCACGGCCCGAAGCACCAGCGCCAGCACGATGATGAAGACGATCCGCACACCGCCGGCCAGCCACTCCTGCCAGTGCGAGTCGAACCAGCCGGCCGCCTGCCTGGTGGTGTCGCTGACCTGCTGCGCGCTGGTCGGGATTCTGAGGTCGAGCTGGGGCACTCCGGGGGCCGTCGGGCTCGGGGACGGGCTCGGGGGCGCGGCCGAGCCCGACGTGGCCGGGAGTGTCGTCGTGGACGTGAGCGTCGTGGACGCGTCGGCGAGGAGGCCGGCGGCACCGGACCAGAACACGTGCGGGACCTTCCTGCAGGGGGTGTGGCACAGCCCGCCGGCGCGGAAGCATGCCCCTGGCCTGCGGACCGTCCGCCCCAGCCTATCGGCCGCCGGACCACCCGGCGGACACGCAGGGGAGCCCCCGGGCCGGCGGGGAGGCGCCGCCGCCGGGCGTGCGGAAACCGTCCGGACGCCCCGTCAACGACCCGGCGCGCCCCCGCTCCGCCCCCGAACCGCCCGCGCGTCGCCCCCGGCAAACGCCCCCGACCGGCGCCGCACCGCCCGCCGCTCCGGCTGGTCCGACCGGCCGAGCCGTCCCCCGGAAGGGCACCCGGGTGCAACCCGTCCGACGCCCGGGCATACCGGGTATGACAGAAACCACACCCGGAGTTCATCCCCGGTCCGTTACACAGGAGTGGTGGCGCCGTACAAAGGCGTAAGGCGACACTGGGGGAGATCACGCACCCGTTGCGTGGTCCAACCGCTCGTCCCGGCGCGAGCCACGCGCCGCAGGCGTCCAAGGAGGCATCCGTGCCGCATGTCCTGGTCCTCAACGCGTCCTACGAGCCACTCGGCGTCGTATCGATGCGCCGCGCACTCATCCTGGTCCTCAACCACAAGGCGGTCAGCCTGGAGGATTCGGGAGTCACTCTGCACAGCGCCACCAGCGCCCTTCCGGCGCCGTCCGTCGTCCGTCTGACCCGCTTCGTCCGGGTCCCGTTCTGCGGGCCCGTCCCGCTCACCCGCCGGGCGCTGTTCGCCCGTGACCACGGCCGTTGCGTCTACTGCGGAGCCGCCGCCACCAGCGTCGACCACGTCATCCCGCGCAGCCGCGGCGGCCAGCACCGGTGGGACAACGTGGTGGCAGCCTGCCGCCGCTGCAACCACACCAAGGCCGACCGCCACCTGACCGAGCTCGGCTGGCGGATGAAGCGCACACCGGCCCCGCCGAGCGGCCTGGCCTGGCGCATCATCGGCACCGGGATCAGGGACCCGCGCTGGCGGCCCTACCTGGAGCCGTACGGCGGCGGCGACCTGCTGCGCGCCCCGCAGTGGGGCGAGTACGAACATCACGACCATACCGAGGCCGGGCACACGGTGCCGCTCGGCCGGGCGCACGCCGCCCACCCAGCCCCCGTCCGCCGCGGTGAGCAGCCCGAACCGCTCTCCGCCTGACCCCGCTCCACAAGGGCTTGCCCGTCATCACCATCGGTACGCCTCATGGGCCGCCGCGCACCCCGCACCGGGGAGCGCGGCGGCCCGCCGTTCGTGGCCGGCCCGCTCGCCCCGGGACGTGGTGCCCCGGGCGTCGCCGGGGCCCGCCCGCCGCCGAGCCGCGGGGCGTCACGGCTTCGGCGGCGTCGTGCCCGGTGCGGCCGGTGCGGTCGGCGGTGTGGCCGGGGCCGTGGCGGGCGGCGTGGACGGGGCGACCGGCGGCGGGGTCTGCCCGGCCGGCGGGGCCGCCGGGGTGACGGCGTACAGCTCGACGCCCCAGAGCGAGTAGCCGTACTTGGTGGCCCGGGCCACGCCCTGCACCCGCACGAACTTCGCGCCCGGCGCGTCGAAGCGCACCGTCTCGTTGCCGCCCTTGCCGTCCTCCACCGTCGCCACGGTGGTCCAGCCGACGCCGTCCGCCGAGGTCTGGATCTTGTACGCGGAGGCGTACGCCGCCTGCCAGTGCAGCACCGCCGAGCCCAGGTGGGCGGCCTGCGGCAGCTCCAGCCGGACCCAGGCGTCGTCCTTCGCCGGCGAGGACCAGCGGGTCTTCGGGTCGCCGTCGGCCACCGCCGAGGCGGGGAAGTTCGCCGTCTCGTCGGCCGAGGAGGTCGCATGCGCGGTGGTGGCCAGGTCCGGCCCGCCGGTCGGCGGCACCACGTGCACCTGGAGCACCTGCCGGACGGTGGCCGACCCGGCCACGAACAGCACCGGCACCTGGTACGTCCCGGACGGCGTGTCCGGAGCGGCGCTGACCAGCAGCGGAACGCCGACCCGGCCGCCGCGCGGCACGTTCACCCCGGACACCGGGGCCACGGTCAGGCCCTTGGCGACGGCCGGCACCTCGGTGCGCAGCTCGCCGTTCACCCCCTCCGGGCGGCCCGCCTCGATCATCGCCCGGGCCTGCACCGGTGCGGTCGCTCCGGTCACCACGTCCACCGCGGCGTCGGCCAGGCTGAGCCGGGCCGCCGGGACGTCCGCGTACCAGGGGATCACCTGGTTGACCACCGGCGGCTCCCCGCCCGGCTTCCAGGCCAGCCGGAACGCGTCCGCGCTCTGGCCGCCGGCCGGCAGCTCGTTGTAGCCGGGCTGGACGGTGCCGATCTCCACCCAGGTGCCGTCCTCGCGGCGCAGCGCGACGGTGGCGGACGCCCGTACGTTCGGGTCGGTGAGGATGGTCAGCCGGTCCAGCGGCCGGGCCGCGCCCAGTTCGACGGTGAGCGGCTCGTCCGAGGCGGTCGGCGCGGTGGCCGCCCGGTAGGCGGTGTCCGGGTTGCCGTCCAGCACGGCGGTGGCCGAGGCGCCGGGCAGCGCGGCCGGACCGCCGGTGACGCTGGCCGGGGCCTCGTCGGGCGCGGTCACGGTGAACTCGCGCACCGCCACCGCGGTCTTCTGCGCGGCGGTGGCGCGCAGCCGCACCCCGCGGACCACCGTCCCGGCGGGCAGCTGGGCGGTGACGCTCTTCTGATTCTTCACCTGCGTCAGCTGCTTCCAGCCGCCCTCGCCGGTGGTGTACTCCAGCACGCCGTCGCGGATGTAGTCGTCCACCGCGGTCCCGCCGTCCGGGCCGCTGCCCCAGGAGCCCATCAGCACGGTGACGCTGCCGACCGGGCGGCCGCCGCCGAGGTCCAGGCCGACCGAGTCGCCCGGCTGCGGCGGCGCCGAGCTCCAGTAGAAGGTGTCGGCCACGCCGTCGGTCATCAGCGCCGGCAGGTGGTCGTGCGCGGTGCCGAGCGTGCTGGTCGCGGTGATCCCACCGCCGACCACGCCGGCCCAGTTGTCGGCGGCCCGGACGGCGCGCTCCAGGAACGGGCCGAGCACGCCCGCGCCGACCGTCGCCGGGCTCTGGCCCAGCTGCTCGCGCAACTTGTTCAGTTCCACCCGGGCCTTCCAGGCGGCCGCGCCGTCGCCGCCGCGCTGCGCCAGCAGCATGTCCAGCGCGGCCTGGCCGGCGAGGCCGTAGTCGCGCAGCGGTGCCAGCCAGGGGCCGGCCTCGGCGGCCAGCGGCGCGGTGGCCGGGGTCGCGGCCAGGGTCTGCTGCGCGGCGGCCATCGCGGCGAAGGCGTCGCGCAGCGGGCCCGCCGCCTCTATCAGCTTGGCGAGGTCCGGCGCGGCCCCCGCGTTCGGCTCGGCGGTCGCCCAGAACCGCTCCAGCAGCGGGGCGATGTAGCCGGACTCCTGCTTGGACAGCGGCGAGGAGGAGCTGTTGCCGGCCAGCGCCGTGACGGCCGACAGCGCCGCCCCGGCCGGGGTGGTCGCCGCGCCGGTCGGACCGGCCAGCGACCGCAGCGCGGCCTGCCAGGACTCCTCCGGCTTGTACGCGGCGGGGTTCCAGGCGAAGTCTCCGGCGGTGGACAGCGCGATCCGGGAGGCGACGGGCTGCTGCATCGCGCCGGTCAGCATGACGGCCGACCTGGTGGCGACCTCCGCGTCCCGCCCGGTGTAGGCGCCGAGGAAGAGCCGGTCCGGGTCGGCGTCGTTGACCGGGTAGTTGTCCATGGTGACCAGCGGATGCCCGTACAGGCTGCCGGTGTCGGCGGTCTGAGCGCCCGTGATCTTCTCCGGGATCACGCCGACCCCGCTCCACGCCACCTGCACGCCCTCCGGCAGCGCCGCCGCCAGGGCCTTGCGGTACGGCGTGCTGCCCTGCTGGTGGTACTCGGTCGGCACCACGGAGAGCGGGGCCAGTCCCGGGTTCCTGGCGATCAGCCGGTCGTGCACCTTGGCGACCAGCTCGGCCTGCGCCTTGGCGGCGGCGGCCGGCCCGGTGCCGTACTTGGACCGGTCCTCGCTGCAGTGCCACTCGTCGTAGGAGACGTCCAGGAACTGCAGCTGGAACGCGGTGAAGCCGAGCTTGCGCAGCCCGTCCAGCTTGGCGACCAGCGCGTCCGCGTCCTTGGCCGAGCTGAAGCAGAGCGACTGCCCCGGGTCGATCGCGTACCCGAGCCCCACGTGGTTCTTCCGGGCCCGGGCGGCCAGCGCCTTCAGCTCCTCGGCCCGTGCCTGCGGGTAGCCGTCCCGCCAGCGGGAGAGCCGGTACGGGTCGTCGCCCGGTGCGTACAGGTAGAAGTTCTGCTTCGACCGGCCGAGGAAGTCCAGCTGGTCCAGCCGCTGCTGCTGGCTCCACGGCGTGCCGTAGAACGCCTCCGCGGTGCCGCGCACCGGGGCGCCCGACGGCCAGTCGCGCAGCGTGATCCCCGGCAGCCCCAGGCCCGCCGCGCCCGGCGCCTGCCCCTGGCCGGCCGGCACCGCGGCCAGCAGCTGGCGCAGCGACTGCGCCGCGTAGAACGTGCCCGCCGCGTCCGTCCCGGCCAGCACCACCACGCCGTACGTCCCGCCGCCCTGTGCCGGCAGCTGGCCCGCCGACAGCACGTAGCCGCCGGCCGGCATCCCGGCGGTGGACGGCGCGGCACCGTCCTTGCCGCCCGCGGCCGCGGTCAGCTCCCGCAGCACCCGGTCCACCTCGCCGCCCGCCCCCTCGGCGGGCCCGCCGATGTAGACCACCAACGACCCGGCGGCCGGCGTTCCGGCGTCCTCCTGCGGCGTCACCGACGTCGCCCCGGCCACGCCCAGCACCTCGTGGACGGCGTCCACCGCCCCGAGGTCCGCCTTCGGCGCGGGCACCAGCGTGACGGCGGAGGGCACCGCGACCGGCTTCCCGGCCACGCTCTGCTCCTGAGGCCGCGGGAACACCTGAGGGTTGGTGACACTCCCCAGCGGCGTCTGCGCCGCCGTGCTCACCACGTCCGGCCCCGGGCCGTACGCGTACGCCACCGGCCCGCTCACCAGCAGTCCGCCGACCACCGCGGCCGCCGACAGCGTCGCCGCGATCTGCAGCGTCCTGCGGCTGGGCGCCCCCGGCCGCTCGGCCAGCGCCCGCTCCGCCCGCACCGAGGCGAGCAGCGGCTGCGTCCCCTTGAGGTCGGCGATCAGCCGGTCGGCGGTCCTGGGGGCCAGTTGACGGCACGTCCGCGCCGTCAGCTGACGCGCCGCGATCGCGGCCGGGTGGTACAACACGTCGCGCAGCGCCGGGCTCTGCTCCAACTGCTGCCGCAACCGACGCCCTGCAGCGACGGACACTCGGGCTTGCACAGGAGCCTCCTCGCCAGGCAACGACCACATCGCGCCAAAGCCCACCAGTTGGCCCAGCCGGTGTCAACGCCGTCGACGGCTATGACTAGTTTGTCCGTTTTATTGGCGACTGGGGCCGCCACTCCCTCTTCACGCGGCGGCCACCTGGTCACCACCGGGACCCCCGTCGTTCCGTCGTGGCCGCACACCCGGTACGAGGTCCGAAGCACTCCCGCCGTGCCGGTCCGGCGTCCCGGCTGCCCGCGGCCCCGCACCCCGCGGAGCCGTGGACCCGCATGCCGCCGCCCTCCTGGTCCCGTACCGGTCCGCGTCGCAGCTCGCAGCCCGCAGCCGGCCGCGCGCCCGGCCGCCCGTTCACCGTGTGTCGCGCGGGGTCACCGGGCCGTTACGCGGGTAGGACTGTGGCTGTTCTGACCGGGCTTTCCCGAGACATCGCAGGAGCCGCGAGTGGCCGCTTATCTCGACCGTGACGGAGCCGACGGCCTGGAGGTGCCCGCGCAGGACGCGCCGGCCCCTCCGGCCGACCTGGTGGCGTTGGCACAGGCGTACGGGGTGGACCAGGCGTATCAGCCGGGGGCACGGACGCTGGTGGCGGTGCTGGGTGCGTTGGGGGTGGAGGCGGGGACGCCGGAGGCGACGCGGGAGGCGCTGGAGCGTCACCGGGCCGGGCAGCGGGCGCGGTTGCTGCCGCCGTGCGTCGTCGTGCGGCAGGGGCGCAGGACGGCGCTGGACGCGCCGGCCGACGTGCGGCTGAGCGTCGAGCTGGAGGACGGCGGCGTCTGGGAGCTGCCGCGCGGGCACTCGCACTGGCTGCCGGCCGATCTGCCGTTGGGGCGGCACACCCTGAAAGCGGAGACAGCGGAGAAGGTGCAGCGCGCGCACCTGATCGTCGCACCCGAGCGGCTGCCGCAGCTGCCCGGCCGCAGCTGGGGCTTCCTCGCACAGCTGTACTCCGTCCTCTCCGAGCGCTCCTGGGGCATGGGCGACCTCGGCGACCTCGCCGAGCTGGCCCAGTGGGCCGGAGCGGGGCTCGGTGCCGGGTTCGTGCAGATCAACCCGCTCCACGCAGCCCTCCCCTCGACGCCCTCCGATCCGTCCCCCTACCGCCCCTCCTCCCGCCGCTTCGCCGACCCCGTCCACCTGCGGGTCGAAGCGGTGCCCGAGTACGCGTACCTGACGGGCGAGCAGCGCGCCGAGGCCGAGGAGCTGGGCCGCCGGGCCGCGCGGCTGCGTGCCGAGGTGCTGGGCCACGACGGCCTGATCGACCGGGACGCGGTCTGGGCACTGAAGCGCCGCGCCCTGGAGCTGCTGCACGAGGTGCCGCGCGGTGCGGGCCGCCAGGCCGCGTACGACGCCTATCGGGAGCGGGAGGGCGAGTGGCTGGAGCGGTACGCCCTCTGGAACGCCCTCGCCGAGGCGCACGGGGCCGACTGGCACGCCTGGCCGAAGGGGCTGCGCCACCCGGGGAGCCCGCACGTCACCCTCGCCGCCGAGGAGCACCGGGAAGCGGTCGAGTTCCACCGCTGGCTCGCCTGGCAGCTGGACCAGCAGCTCGCCCACGCCCAGCAGGCGGCCCGTACGGCCGGCATGCCGGTCGGCCTGATCCACGACCTCGCAGTCGGCGCGCACCCGGACGGCGCCGACGCCTGGGCGCTCCAGGACGTCCTCGCCACCGGTATCTCGGTCGGCGCCCCGCCGGACGCCTTCAACGCCCACGGCCAGGACTGGGGCCTGCCGCCCTGGCGTCCGGACGCGCTCGCCGCGGCCGGCTACGCCCCGTACGCCGAGCTGCTCCGGTCGGCCGCCCGGCACGCGGGGGCGATCAGGATCGACCACGTGATGGGCCTGTTCCGGCTCTGGTGGGTGCCGGAGGGCCATGCGCCGACCGAGGGCGCGTACGTCCGCTACGACGCGGAGGCGATGCTCGGCGTGCTGGCCCTGGAGGCGCACCGGGCGGGGACGGCGGTGATCGGCGAGGACCTGGGCACGGTGGAGCCGGGCGTCCGCGAGGAGCTGGCGGCGCGCGGCATCCTCGGTACGTCCGTGCTCTGGTTCGAGCGGGACTGGCAGGCCAAGGGCGAGATTCTCGCGCCGGAGCGGTGGCGGCCGGGCAGTCTGGCCACCCTGACCACCCATGACCTGCCGAGTACGGCGGCCCGGCTCTCCGGCGAGCACGTCGAGCTGCGGCACCGGCTCGGTCTGCTGGCGCGCTCGCTCGGCGAGGAGCAGGCGGAGGCGGCGGCCGACCTGGCCGACTGGCGGGCCGAGCTGGCCCGGCTGGGTCTGCTGGCCGAGGGCGAGCCGCTCTCCGCGCAGGCGCTGTACCGGTTCCTGCGGGCCACCCCGGCCGAGCTGGTGGGCGTCTGGCTGCCGGACCTGGTGGGCGATCCGCGCCCGCAGAACCTGCCCGGCACCTGGGACCAGTACCCGAACTGGCGGCTGCCGGTCGCCGACGGCGCGGGGGACCCGGTGACGCTGGACGCGATCGCCGCGGACCCGGCGGCGACGACGCTCGCCGCCGTGCTGGGGCAGCGTCCCGCGGGAGCAGCCCGAAAGGCCGACCCCGCCGCGCGCGGTGACGTAAGCGGCGGGTAAGTTGGGCGACGTGGACAAGAGGAACGCTTTGCGAGCCGGTGCGGTCACCGCAACGGTCACGCTGATGATGCTGCTGTCGTCGCCCGCCATGGCCCTCACCCCGGACGACGGCGACGACCCGGGAGCCGGCCTGAGCGTCGCCCAGGTCCTCGGCCTGTACGTTTTCATCCCGATCGCGTCGTTCGTGATCATCGCGGCCCTGGCCGCGATGCCGTACGGCAGCAAGGGCGGCAAGAAGTAGCCGAGGGAGCTCTCTCTCCACCCACCCCGTACATCGCCCGAGGGGGCGCCGGACACTGTCCGGCGCCCCCTCGGGCGTTTCTCCGTGCCCAGCGGGCGCGGGTACCGGGGGCCGCAGGCGGAACCCGCGACCCCCGGCGGTGCGTCAGTGCCCCAGCTCCCGGGCGCCCGCCGCGCGGTCGGCCACCTGGGCCTTCAGCGCGCGCTCGATCCCGGCCCGCGCCTCGATGACCTGCCGCCGCAGCGCCGGCGCCGGCTCGGCCGAGGCCAGCCAGGCGTCGGTGGCGTCCAGCGTGGCCTGCTCGACCTGGACGGCCGGGTACAGGCCGACGATGATCTGCTGCGAGATCTCGTGGCTGCGGGTCTCCCAGATGCCCTTGACGGCCGCGAAGTACTTCGCGGTGAACGGCGCCAGCAGCTCACGCTGGTCGGCCTGCTGGAAGCCGGCGATCACGGCCTCCTGGACGTAGTTGGTGAGCTTGTCCGACTCCACCACGGAGGCCCAGGCCTCCGCCTTGGCCTCGGCGGTCGGCCGGGCGGCGCGGCAGGTGGCGGCGTGCTCCTGGCCGGCCGCCGTGTTGTCGCGCTCCAGCTCGGCCGCGACGGCGGCCTCGTCGGCGCGGCCGGTGGCGGAGAGCCGGCCCAGCAGCGTCCAGCGCAGCTCGGTGTCGACGGCCAGGCCCTTCAGCTCGACCGAGCCGTCCAGCAGGCCGGCGAGCAGGCCGAGCTGACCGTCGGTACGGGCGACCGAGGCCAGGGCGCGGGCCCAGGCCAGCTGGTGGTCGCTGCCGGGCTCGGCGGCGCGCAGCTGCGCCTCGGCGGCCTCGGCCCAGCGGGCCAGGCCCTGCTCGCGCCAGGCCGGGTCGGCGTAGGCGTCGAGGGCGAGCTTGACCTGGCGGTGCACCGACTGGACGACGCCGATGTCGGACTCCCGGCCGAGGCCGGAGACGGCGAGCGCCAGGTAGTCGCGGGTGGCGAGCTCGCCGTCGCGGGTCATGTCCCAGGCGGAGGCCCAGCACAGGGCGCGCGGCAGCGAGTCGGTGAAGCCGCCGAGGTGCTCGGTGACGACGGCCAGCGAGTCCTCGTCCAGACGGACCTTGGCGTACGAGAGGTCGTCGTCGTTGAGCAGGATGACGGCCGGGCGGTGCCGGCCGACCAGCTGCGGGACGTCGGTGCGCGGGCCGTCGACGTCCAGCTCGATCCGGTCGGTGCGGACCAGCGAGCCGTCCGTCAGCTCGTACAGGCCGATGGCGATCCGGTGCGGGCGGAGCACCGCCTCGCCCTTGGCGCCGGCCGGCAGCGCGGGGGCCTCCTGGAGGACGGCGAAGGACTCGATCTCGCCGTCGGTGTTGAGGGTGAGCGCGGGGCGCAGCACGTTGATGCCGGCCGTCTCCAGCCAGGCCTTGGACCAGGCCTTGAGGTCGCGTCCGCTGGCCTTCTCCAGGGCGCCGAGCAGGTCGCTCAGGCGGGTGTTGCCCCAGGCGTGCTGCTTGAAGTAGGCCTGCACGCCCTGGAAGAAGGCGTCCTGGCCGACGTACGCCACCAGCTGCTTGAGCACCGAGGCGCCCTTGGCGTAGGTGATGCCGTCGAAGTTGACCTGGACGTCCTCCAGGTCGTTGATGTCGGCCATGATCGGGTGGGTGGACGGCAGCTGGTCCTGCCGGTACGCCCAGGTCTTCATCTGGTTGGCGAAGGTGGTCCAGGAGTGCGGCCACTGCGAACCGGGTGCCTCGGCCTGGCAGACGGCCTCGGCGAAGGTGGCGAACGACTCGTTCAGCCAGAGGTCGTTCCACCACTCCATGGTGACGAGGTCGCCGAACCACATGTGGGCGAGCTCGTGCAGGATGGTCGCGGCCCGCGACTCGTACGCGGCGTCGGTCACCTTGGACCGGAACACGTACTGGTCGCGCAGGGTGACGGCGCCCGCGTTCTCCATCGCGCCGGCGTTGAACTCCGGGACGAACAGCTGGTCGTACTTGGCGAACGGGTACGGGTAGTCGAACTTCTCCTGGAAGTAGTCGAAACCCTGCTTGGTGACCGCGAAGATCGCCTCGGCGTCCAGGAACTCGCGCAGCGAGGGGCGGCAGTAGACGCCCAGCGGCACCTTCTGGTCGCCGTTCTCGTAGGTGTCGAAGACGCCGACGTACGGGCCGGCGACGAGCGCGGTGATGTAGGTGGAGATCCGGCCGGTCGGCTCGAACTTCCAGACCTGGGTGTCACCGTCGCCGGCCGGGGCCGGGGTGGGGGAGTTGGAGACGACGACCCAGCCCTTGGGGGCGGTCACGGTGAACGTGAACGCGGCCTTGAGGTCGGGCTGTTCGAAGGCGGCGAAGACCCGGCGGGCGTCCGGCACCTCGAACTGGGTGTACAGGTACGTCTCGCCGTCGACCGGGTCGACGAACCGGTGAAGGCCCTCACCAGTGTTGGTGTAGGCGCAGTCGGCGACGACGCGCAGCTCGTTCTCGGCGGCCAGGTCCGGCAGCGCGATCCGGCTGTCGGCGAAGTTGGCGTTGTCGAGCCGCTCGCCGTTGAGCGTGATCTCCCGGACGCTCGGGGCGACCAGGTCGATGAAGGTGGCCGCGCCGGGGGTGCGCGCGGTGAACCGGACCACCGTGGTGGACCGGAAGGTGCCTCCCTCGCGGGCCGAGCCGAGGTCGAGCTCGATGTCGTACGCGTCCACGTGCAGGAGGTCGGCCCGGGTGCGGGCCTCCTCACGCGTCAGGTTGGTGCCGGGCACTCGCAGGACTCCTTCGTCAGGCTTGATGCCTCGCATCCTCCCATGTCCGGTCGTCCATGCCGGGGGGAATTCCCGGGGGAACGCCGCCGGGGGGGGGGGGGGGGGGGGGGGGGGGGGGGTCCCCCCCCCCCCCCCCCCCCCCCCCCCCCCCCCCCCTCCCCCCTCCCCCCCCTCCCCCCCCCCCCCCCCCCCCCCTCCCGGCCCGTCTCCCCCCCCCCCCCCCCCCCCCCCCCCCCCCCCCCCCCCGGCCGTGCCGACGGGTGGTCAGCCCCTCAGGGCCGGCGCGTCACTTCTTGACGAACTTGATCACCGGGCTGTCCGAGCCGGAGCTGCGGGAGAAGCCGAACAGCGAGCCGTCGGACTGCACCACGTACTCGGTGGAGCTGGCGTACATGCTGTCGGCGGCCTTGTTCTGGGTGAGGTTGCCGAGCTCGCTCACCGAACCGTCGGCCGGCGAGAGCGTCACCAGCTTGGAGTCCTTGTTGTAGCCCATGTCCAGCACGGCGCGGATCTTGCCGTCCTTGTCGGTGCCGGAGACCAGCCGGATGCCGTCGCTGGCACTGCCGGTGGACGACCAGAGCCGCTTGCCGCTGGTCAGGTCGTAGGCGTTGATGGCCGGCTTGCTCGGGTTGGTCTGGACGTACAGCGTGGTCCCGCTCACCACGCTCTGGGTGAACGCGTCGGCCTGGCCGGAGAGGCGCAGGCTGTCGGCGCCGGGCTCCTTGACCGACATCGGGTTCATCGGCTTGTTGCTCTTGTCGAACGGCAGGATGTAGTCGCCGTTCGGGCCGCTGGTGACCAGCAGCACCAGCGGCTGGTCCGAGACGACCTTGTCGACCCGCTCGATGCTGCCGGTCAGCGGGATCGGCGCGCCGCTGGTGGTCTTGCCGGTGTCCGTGTCGACCAGGACCAGCTGGGACTTGGTGGTGGTGTTGAGGCCGTAGCAGCGGTCGCTGACCGCGATCTGGGCGCCGGCCGCCTTGCCGTAGACGCTGCAGTCCTTCTCACGCGGCTGGAACTGCCAGGCAGGCGAGCCGTCGCTGATGTTCACCGCGCCGACCATGTTGCCGCCGATGCCGATGACCTTCTCGGTGACGCTCAGGGTGGGCGAGGACATCCGGTCCTGGCTGACCTTGGCCGTCCAGAGCAGCTTGCCGGTGCTGACGTCGACCGCGCCGACGGTGGAGCAGTCGCTGTCACCGGTGTTGAGCGCGACCGCGGCGATGTGCTTGGAGTTCACGCCGTACGAGGCGGCGCAGAACTCCTTGCTGCCGGCAGGCGGGGCGATCGTCCACAGCTCCTTGCCGTCGGCCGAGTTGAGGCCGCGGATGCCGTAGCTGTCGGCGCGCACGATGGTCTTGTCGGCGCCCCAGATGCCGAGCATCTGCGAGCCGCTGGTCGTGTTGGCCGGCTTGGCGGCGGCCCAGGCGAGGTTGTAGGCGCCGGCCTTGCCGGCGCCACCACCGGTGGGACCGCCCGAGCCGTTCGTGGCGGTGGGGTCGGTGGTGCTGCCGCCGGTGACGCCGCCGGCGCTGGTGCTGCTGCTGCCGGGGTCGTCGGGGCTGCCCTGGAACAGCACGACCAGGCCGGCGACGATGGCGATCGCCAGCACACCGCCGATGATGCCGCCCCAGAGCATCACCGGGTTGCGCTGCTTGGGCACCGGAGCCACCGGCGCACCCGGGTAGGTGTACCCGGCCTGCTGCTGCGGGTAGGCGTAGCCGGTCCCGCCGCCGTCGGTCGGCGGGGCGGTGTAGCCGTACTGCTGGCCGCTGTTGGGGGCGGCGAACGGGGGCTGGGCCGGGTCGTACGGGCCGACCGGCGCGCCGGGCGGGGGCGGCGGTGTGCCCTGCGCGGGGAAGGCGGCGGCGGTGGGCGCGTAGGCGTAGTCACTGCCCGGCGGCTGGGCCGGGGGCTGTCCCGGCGGCGTTCCGGGCGCGGCCGGCGCGGCCGGTCCACCCTGCCCGGGGACCGGTGCCCCGTCGAGCTGTGTCATCTGGTCCGCCATGGCGGCCGGGTCGGGCGCGCCGCCGGGCGTGCGCCCGAGCGAGACGCCCCGGTTGTCCTGCGGACCGCTGCCGGTCGTGTCGCCTGCCCCCGGCGTAGGGTGATCCCCTGCCATCTGATGCCCCGTCATGTCTGGAAGCGTCCCCCGGCCGGGTCACGTCCGAGGCCGGTGGGACGGGTGAGATTGGGCACCATCGTACGGGTGGCCCGTTTTGGCCCGGCCTCAGGAGCCCCGAACCCCGCGCACCGCACCCCTGAGCTGCCCGGCCTTCCCGCAGCCCGTCGCCGCCCCCCGCCCCGGCGTCTCGAAGCCCCCACCTCACCCGCACGGACACTGCGCCACCCCCTCACCTGCCCTCCCCACCGCACGCGCCCCTCCCGTCGCCCGTTGCCGCCTCCCCGTCACCCGCCGTCCGCCCCCCGCCGTGCCCTCCCGTGCCGCCGCCGGCCGCGCCACCCGGACGCCCTCGCGCCGCCTCCCCGTCACCCGCCGTTCCACCCACGTCGCCCGTCGCCGCACCCCCGACCCCCTTCAGGGCCTAGGCTTCAGGAGTTGAAGGGATCGCCCGGCGGAGGGGTTCCCTCGCCCTTGGGAGGGTGGATCATGTCGACGGACACACCGGGCTCGCAGTCCTCACTGCACCGGGCGAACCTGGAGCGCGTGCTCCGGGCGGTACGGATGGCCGGCTCGCTGACCCAGGCCGAGATCGCCCGCGGCACCGGGCTCTCCGCGGCCACCGTTTCCAACATCGTCCGGGAACTCAAGGAGAGCGGCACCGTCGTGGTCGCCGACACCTCCTCCGGCGGCCGCCGCGCCCGCAGCGTCTCGCTCAGCGGCGACGCCGGCATCGTGGTGGGCATCGACTTCGGCCACACCCACCTCCGGGTCGCCGTCGGCAACCTCGCGCACCGGGTGCTCGCCGAGGAGAGCGCCCCGATCGACGTGGACGTCTCCGCCGCCCAGGGGTTCGACCGCGCCGAGGCGCTGGTGGAGCGGCTCCTGGCCCAGGCCGGGTTCCGCCCGGACAAGGTGATCGGGGTGGGGCTCGGGGTCCCCGGCCCGATCGACGTGGAGACCGGCGCGCTCGGCTCCACCGCGATCCTGCCGGGCTGGACGGGCATCGCCCCCGGCCGCGAGCTGGCCGAGCGCCTGGGCATGCCCGTGCACGTGGACAACGACGCCAACCTGGGTGCGCTGGGCGAGCTGGTCTGGGGTGCGGGCCGCGGCCTGAGCGACCTCGCCTACATCAAGGTGGCCAGCGGTGTCGGTGCCGGCCTGGTGGTCAACGGCCAGATCTACCGCGGCCCCGGCGGAACCGCCGGTGAGATCGGGCACATCACCCTGGACGAGGCCGGCCCGGTCTGCCGTTGCGGCAACCGCGGCTGTCTGGAGACCTTCGTCGGCTCCCGCTACCTGCTGGGCCTGCTCTCCACCACCCTCGGCCCGGACCTCTCGCTGCCCCGGGTGGTCGAGCTGGCGCACCAGGGCGATCTGGGCTGCCGCCGGGTGATCGCCGACGCGGGCCGGCAGATCGGCACCGGCGTCGCCACCCTCTGCAACCTGCTCAATCCCCGCCGGGTGATCCTCGGCGGCGACCTCGCCGACGCCGGCGAGCTGGTGCTGGCCCCGATCCGGGATTCGGTGGCCCGCTACGCCATCCCGAGCGCGGCCCGCCAGCTGTCGGTGGTCCCGGGGACCCTGGGCGGCCGGGCCGAGGTGCTGGGCGCGCTGGCGCTGGTGATGAGCGAGATGGACGACTCCGGGACGCTCGGCAGATCCGTACAGGCGTCCGTCGCCCGACCGTGAGTACCCGCCGGGGGACCCTCCGTGGCCGTCTGCGCGCCCCGTACGGCGATTGCCGGCGGGTGGTGGCGGGCGCCCCGCTCGGCGTCCGGTAAGTGGACATTAGACTCGACCGGTCGGCACCGACCGAGTTCGTCGGACCGCGCCGGCACACCGGGCAGCGACGCCCGTCGGACCGCCCGCGGTCCGCGACTTTGAACGAGGAGGAACGGGTGGCCCTGCTGACCCGCATTCGGGGACCGCGCGATCTCGACCGGCTCACGCCCGGACAGCTGGCCACCCTGGCCGAGGAGATCCGGACCTTCCTGGTGACGGAGGTCTCCAAGACGGGCGGCCACCTCGGCCCGAACCTCGGCGTCGTGGAGCTGACCGTCGCGCTGCACCGGGTCTTCGACTCGCCGCGCGACCGCATCCTCTTCGACACCGGCCACCAGAGCTACGTCCACAAGCTGCTCACCGGCCGCCAGGACTTCTCCCGGCTGAAGATGAGCGGCGGCCTCTCCGGCTACCCGTCCCGCGCCGAGTCCGAGCACGACGTGATCGAGAACTCGCACGCCTCCACCGTCATCTCCTACGCGGACGGCCTGGCCAAGGCCAACAAGATCAAGGGCAAGACGGACCCGGTCGTCGCGGTCATCGGCGACGGCGCGCTCACCGGCGGCATGGCCTGGGAGGCGCTCAACAACCTCGCCGACGCCAAGGACCTGCCGGTCGTCATCGTCGTCAACGACAACGAGCGCTCCTACTCGCCGACCATCGGCGGCCTCGCCAACCACCTCGCGACGCTGCGCACCACCCAGGGCTACGAGCGCTTCCTCTCCTGGGGCAAGGACGCCCTGCAGCGCACCCCGGTGGTCGGCCAGCAGCTGTTCGACACGCTGCACGGCGCCAAGAAGGGCCTGAAGGACTTCATCGCCCCGCAGGGCATGTTCGAGGACCTCGGCCTCAAGTACATCGGCCCGATCGACGGCCACGACCTCACCGCCCTGGAGTCGGCGCTCACCAAGGCGCGCGGCTTCGGCGGCCCGGTGATCGTCCACTGCCTCACCGAGAAGGGCCGCGGCTACCACGCGGCCGAGAACAACGACGAGGACCGCTTCCACGCGGTCGGCGTGATCCACCCGGACACCGGCCTGCCGGTCAAGAGCTCGGGCAAGGACTGGACCTCGGTCTTCGGCGAGGAGATGGTCGCGCTCGGCCACGAGCGCGAGGACATCGTCGCCATCACCGCCGCGATGCTCCACCCGGTGGGCCTGGCCCCGTTCGCCAAGGCCTTCCCGGACCGGATCTTCGACGTCGGCATCGCCGAGCAGCACGCCGTCACCAGCGCGGCCGGCCTGGCCACCAACGGCCTGCACCCGGTCTTCGCGGTCTACGCGACCTTCCTCAACCGCGCCTTCGACCAGGTCCTGATGGACGTCGCCCTGCACAAGCTGGGCGTCACCTTCGTCCTGGACCGGGCCGGCGTCACCGGCACCGACGGCGCCTCGCACAACGGCATGTGGGACATGTCGATCCTCCAGGTCGTCCCGGGCCTGCGGCTGGCCGCGCCCCGTGACGCCGACCAGGTCCGTGCCCAGCTGCGCGAGGCCGTCGAGGTCACGGACGCCCCGACGGTGGTCCGCTACTCCAAGGGCACGGTCGGCCCGGCAGTCGCCGCGGTGGGCCGGATCGGCGGCATGGACGTGCTGCGCGAGGCCCCGGAAGGCTCGGGGCCGGCCGACGGCCGCCGCGCCGACGTGCTGATCGTCTCGGTCGGCGCGATGGCCCCGACCAGCCTGGAGGTGGCCGACCTGCTGGCCGCCCAGGGCATCAGCGCGACCGTGGTGGACCCGCGCTGGGTCAAGCCGGTGGACGCGGCCCTGCCGGGCCTGGCCGCCGAGCACCGGGCGGTCGTCACGATCGAGGACAACGGCCGGGTCGGCGGCGTCGGCGCCGCGATCGCGCAGGCGCTGCGCGACGCCGAGGTGGACGTCCCGCTGCGTGACTTCGGCATCCCGCAGGAGTTCCTGGACCACGCCTCCCGGGGCGAGATCCTCGCCGAGATCGGGCTCAACGCGCCCGACATCGCCCGCCAGGTGACCGCGCTGGTCTCCCGGCTCGCCAAGCTGGACGTGGCCACCGTCGAGGCCTGAGCCCGGCCCCGGGCCACCCCGGCCCGCTCCCACGGCGTCCGTTTGCGACAACTTCGCAACAGTCCACCCGGGGGCGAGCCGATAATCGCACCGAAAGGCGGGACCGGCGCTGCCCAGGCCGGTCCCGCCCGGTAGGTTGTCATCCGTGCCGACCCCCACCCGCCCCCGTCTCGCCGGGCTAGCCGAGCGCCTGCCCGACCGCGTCCGTACTGGGCTCCTCATGCCCGTCGGCGGGCAAGGAGGGCGTTACTGGACGAGGCTGGTGCCGGTGCTGGCCCTGGTCGCGCTCAGCACGCACATCCCCTCCTTCGTCCGGCCGGTCTGGAGCCCCGACGAGGGCTTCCTGGCCACCCAGGCCCGGATGCTGGCCGACGGGGGCGTCCTCTACGACACCGTCGTCGACCGGAAGCCCCCGCTGCTGCCCTGGCTCTACCAGGCCTGCTTCGCCGTCTTCGGCTCCGCCTCGCTCTGGCCGCTGCGCACCCTGGCGGTCGTCGCGCACCTGGGCACCGCGATCCTGCTGGCCTCGATCGCCCGCGGACGCTGGGGCAACCGGGCGGGCGCCGGCGCCGGCCTGCTCTACCTGCTGGTCTCCATCGGGCTCTCCCCGGAGGACACCCAGGCGGCCACCTTCGAGGTGTTCATGCTGCCCGCCATGGTGGCGGCCTTCCGGTACGCCGAGCGGCGCCGCTGGCTGGCCGCGGGCATCGCGGTGGCACTCTGCTCGCTGACCAAGCAGACCGGCGGCGCGGTGCTGCTCCCGGTGCTCTGGATGCTGTTCCAGGACGCCCGCCGGCGCGGCGTCCGCTGGCCGCCCGCGCTGTTCAAGATCGGCTTCGGCTTCACGCTGCCGATAGCGCTGGTCGCGGTCATCCTCACCAAGCCCAAGGGCTTCCTGTTCTGGGTGGTCACCGGCAGCGGCGACTACGCCTCGTTCGGCGGAGCCTGGCTGCAGATGACCGGCCGGGCGCTCGGCAACTCGGCGATCCTGGTCGGGGCCGGCCTGGGCTTCCTGCTGCCGGTCGGGCGCAGGCTCTGGCTGAAGTACCGCCACCGCCCGCTGCCGGTCGCGGGGGAGGAGCACGGCTCCACCGCCGACCTCTGGGTCTGGCTGCTCTCCTCGGTGGTCGCGGTCAGCGTCGGCTTCCACTTCTTCGGCCACTACTACCTCCAGCTGATGCCCCCGCTGGTCCTGCTGGGCACCGGCGCGGTCGCCACCTCGGCGATCCGCTGGAAGCCCGTCCTGGCGTACACGACGGCCGCCGCCACCGTGTTCTGGGCGCTGGCGCTGGCCTGGCCGGGCGAGCGGCTCAACCAGACCACCGAGGTGGCCACCGCCGTCGCCGCGCAGACCACGCCGAAGGACACCGTGCTGGTCTGGGGCATGCACCCGGAGCTGTACTGGCTGGCCGACCGCAAGCCGGCCACCCGCTACCTGACGGCCGGCTTCCTGACCAACTACAGCGGCGGCAAGGACAGCAGCCCCAACGTCGGCGAGCAGTACAGCGTCAGCAACGCCTGGCAGACCTTCGACAAGGAGCTGCTCGCCAACGGCCTCCCGGAGGTCGTGGTGGACGACTCGGGCCTGGCGCCGTACCAGCCGACCCAGATCCCGCGGATCGAGAACCTGCTGGACACCCACTACGAGATGGTCGGCGTCTTCGCCGACACCGTGGTCTACCGCCTCAAGCACTGAGCCCCGGCGTCCCGCCCCGCGCGGACGTCCCGGCCCGTGAAGAGCCCGGACCCGGCCGATACGGTCCCCTCGCCGCGCGGACGTCCCCGCCCGTACGGAGCCCCCCCGGTACGGACCCCGTCCCGCGCGGCACATACGGAAGAGCCCCGGTGACCTCCAAGGTCACCGGGGCTCTTCGCGTCACTGCTAGGCGGGCACCGAGGCCACACCCGGGGCGAGGAACCGCTTGCCGGTCACCCGCTCCGAGACGCCCTCACGGTCCAGGTACGGGGTGATCCCGCCCAGGTGGAAGGGCCAGCCGGCACCGGTGATCATGCAGAGGTCGATGTCCTGCGCCTCGGCGACGACACCCTCCTCCAGCATCAGGCCGATCTCCTGCGCGACGGCCTCCAGGGAGCGGTTGAGCACCTGCTCCTCGGTCAGCACGGTGTCGCCGAAGGAGAGCAGCTCCAGTACCTCGGGGTCGAGGACCTGCTTGCCGTCCACCCAGGTGTAGAAGCCGCGCTTGCCGGCCTTGACCACCTTGCCGAGGTTCTCGGAGACGGTGAAGCGCTCCGGGAAGGCGTCGTGCAGGGTCTCCGAGACGTGCAGCGCGATGGCCGGGCCGACCAGCTCCAGCAGCACGATCGGGGACATCGGCAGGCCGAGCGGCTCGACGCCCTTCTCGACCGTGGCGATCGGGGTGCCCTCGTCGATGATGTTCTGGATCTCGCCCATGAAGCGGGTCAGGATCCGGTTCACCACGAACGCCGGGGCGTCCTTGACCAGCACCGAGGTCTTCTTCAGCTTCTTCGAGACGCCGAAGGCGGTGGCCAGCGAGGCGTCGTCGGTCTGCTCGCCGCGGACGATCTCCAGCAGCGGCAGGATCGCGACGGGGTTGAAGAAGTGGAAGCCGACGACCCGCTCGGGGTGCTTCAGCTTCGAGGCCATCTCGGTGACCGACAGCGAGGAGGTGTTGGTCGCCAGCACACAGGTCGGCGAGACCACGTTCTCCAGGTCGGCGAAGACGGTCTGCTTGACGCCCATCTCCTCGAACACGGCCTCGATCACGAAGTCCGCGTCGCCGAAGCCGACGGCCTTGTCGAGCGAGCCGGTGACCAGGCCCTTGAGGCGGTTGGCCTTGTCGTTGCCGATCCGGCCCTTGCCGAGCAGCTTGTCGATCTCGGCGTGGACGTAGCCGACGCCCTTGTCGATGCGCTCCTGGTCGATGTCGGTGAGGACCACCGGCACCTCCAGCCGGCGGGCGAAGAGCAGCGCCAGCTGGGAGGCCATCAGACCGGCACCGACGATGCCGACCTTGCTGACCGGGCGGGCCAGCGACTTGTCCGGGGCACCGAACGGGCGCTTGGCCCGGCGCTGCACCAGGTTGAAGGCGTAGATGCCGCTGCGCAGCTCGCCGCTCATGATGAGGTCGGCCAGGGCCGCGTCCTCGGCGTCGAAGCCGGCCTGCAGACCGGCCGCGTCCGTGAGGCCGGCGTCCTTGACCAGCTGGATGATGTCCAGCGCCTTGTAGGCGGCCGGCGCGGCGCCGTGCACCTTGGCGTCGGCGACCAGGCGGCCCCAGGCGACGGCGTCGTCCCAGGCCTTGCCGCGGTCGATCGCCTCGCGCTCGACGACGACGTCGCCCTTGAGGACCTTGGCGGCCCACAGCAGCGACTGCTCCAGGAAGTCGGCCGGCTCGAAGATCGCGTCGGCGATCCCCAGCTCGAACACGTCCTTGCCCTTGAGCTGCTTGTTCTGGCTCATCGAGTTCTCGATGATGACCTTGATCGCCTTCGAGGGGCCGATCAGGTTCGGGAGGATGGTGCAGCCGCCCCAGCCGGGGACGAGGCCCAGGAAGACCTCCGGCAGCGAGAACGCCGGGACGCCCGCGCTGACGGTGCGGTAGGTGCAGTGCAGGCCGACCTCGACGCCGCCGCCCATCGCCGCGCCGTTGTAGAACGCGAAGGACGGGACGGGCAGCGCGGCGATCCGCTTGAAGACCTCGTGCCCGCCCTTGCCGATGGCCAGCGCGTCCGCGTGCTCCTTGAGCAGCTCGACGCCCTTGAGGTCGGCGCCGACCGCGAAGATGAACGGCTTGCCGGTGACGGCGACACCGACGATCTTGCCCTCGGCGGCCTCGGCCTCGACCTGGTCCAGCGCGACGGACAGCTTCAGCAGCGAGCCCGGGCCGAAGGTGGTCGGCTTGGTGTGGTCGAAGCCGTTGTCCAGGGTGATCAGGGCCAGCTTGCCGGCCTGCAGCGGCAGGTCCAGGTGGCGGACGTGGGCCGTGGTGACGACCTCGCCCGGGAACAGCTCGGCGCCGTGCTGCAGCAGCTCAGTAGTGGTGCTCATGCTCACTTACCACCCTCGAAGTGCGGGTTCTCCCAGATGATGGTGCCGCCCATGCCGAAGCCGATGCACATCGTGGTGAGGCCGTAGCGGACGTCCGGGCGCTGCTCGAAGCGGCGCGCCAGCTGGTTCATCAGGCGCACGCCGGAGGAGGCCAGCGGGTGGCCGAAGGCGATCGCGCCGCCGAACGGGTTGACCCGCTCGTCGTCGTCCGCGATGCCGTAGTGGTCCAGGAACGCCAGCACCTGGACGGCGAAGGCCTCGTTGACCTCGAAGGCCTGGATGTCGTCGATCGTCAGGCCGGCCTTGGCCAGGGCCTTCTCGGTGGCCGGCACCGGGCCGATGCCCATGACCTCGGGCTCGACGCCCGCGAAGGCGTACGAGACCAGGCGCATCTTGACCGGGAGGCCGAGCTCCTCGGCGACGTCCTCGGCGGCCAGCAGCGACGCGGTGGCGCCGTCGTTCAGGCCGGCCGAGTTGCCCGCGGTGATGTTGCCGTGCGGGCGGAACGGGGTCTTCAGACCCGCCAGGCTCTCCATCGTGGTGCCCGGGCGCAGCGGCTCGTCCACGGTGGCCAGGCCCCAGCCGGTCTCGCCGACCGCGGGGTTGGTGTTGCGGATCGAGATCGGCACCAGGTCCGGCTGGATGTCGCCGTTGGCGTAGGCCTTGGCGGCCTTCTCCTGCGAGCGCACGGCGTAGGCGTCGCAGCGCTCCTTGGTGATGTGCGGGAACCGGTCGTGCAGGTTCTCCGCGGTCATGCCCATGAACAGGGCGGACTCGTCGACGAGCTTCTCGGAGACGAAGCGCGGGTTCGGGTCGACGCCCTCGCCCATCGGGTGGCGGCCCATGTGCTCGACGCCGCCGGCCACGACGATGTCGTACGCGCCGAAGGCGATGCCGCCGGCGGTGGCGGTGACGGCGGTCAGCGCGCCGGCGCACATGCGGTCGATCGAGTAGCCCGGGACGGACTTCGGCAGGCCGGCCAGCAGGGCGGCGGTGCGGCCGATCGTCAGACCCTGGTCGCCGATCTGCGTGGTGGCCGCGACGGCGACCTCGTCGATGCGCTCGACGGGCAGGTTCGGGTTACGGCGCACGAGTTCCCGGATGCACTTGACGACGAGGTCGTCGGCGCGCGTCTCGTGGTAGATGCCCTTCGGGCCGGCCTTGCCGAACGGGGTGCGGACGCCATCGACGAAGACGACGTCCCTCGCGGTACGAGGCACGGGGGCTCTCCTCCCAGGGACCAACAGGTTGAGGTGGGCAGGCTGCCGCCGTCCGTCGCAGAGAGGACGTGAGCGGCGCCGCTTCACCGCCATGCTACCGGTCGGTAACCAGCCTGCCCAGGCCCGACGGCCCGATCTCCACGTGTGTCCCGCGACACGTCGCCCCGTCCGGGTACGACGAAGGGGATGCCGTCGTCGAAACGGCATCCCCTTCCGCGTCCTGCTGCTCAGCCCTGCTGCGCGGCCCCGCCGCCCGGGCCTGCCCGAGGCTCGGCCCTACTGCTCGGTCCTGGCCGGGCCCGGCTCCGTCGCCGCCTTGACGAACGCGGCGGCGACCACCGGCGCGACCAGGTCGACCTGCCACTGCCGGGCGCCGAGCCGGCGCAGCGCGGCGGCCACGTCGGCGGCGCTCGCGTCGGCCGGCGGCTCCCAGGAGACCCGGCGGACGAGGTCCGGGGTGATCAGGTTCTCGGCCGGCAGGTTGTGCGCCTCCGCCAGCTCGCTCACCGCGGCCCGCGCCCCGGAGAGCCGGGCGGCCGCCACCGGGTCCTTCTCGGCCCAGGCGCGCGGCGGCGGCGGTCCGTCGTGCGGCGCGGAGGCCGGCGGCAGCTGGTTCTCCGGGACCTCCCGGCCGCGCTGCACGGCCGCCAGCCACTGCTCCAGCTGACGGCGGTGCACCCGCGGCCCGAAGCCCTGGACGGCCTGCAGAGCGGCGATGTTGAGGGGCATGGCCAGCGCGGCGTTGACGATCGCCGCGTCCGGGAGCACCCGGCCCGGCGAGACGTCCCGCTCCTGCGCGAGGCGGTCCCGCGTGAGCCAGAGTTCGCGCACCACGGCCAGCTGGCGGCGCCGGCGGACCTTGTGCAGCTGCGAGGTGCGGCGCCAGGGGTCGGTGCGCGGTGCCGGGCGGGGCGCGGCGGCGATCGCGGCGAACTCCTCCAGCGCCCAGTCCAGCTTGCCCTGGGCGTCCAGCTCCTCTTCGAGTGCGTCGCGCAGCTCGACCAGCACCTCGACGTCCAGAGCGGCGTAGCGCAGCCACGGCTCGGGCAGCGGGCGGGTGGACCAGTCGACCGCGGAGTGCTCCTTGGCCAGGCTCAGCCCGAGCACGCTCTCGGTCATCGGCCCGAGGCCGACCCGGGCGAACCCGGCGATCCGGCCGGCCAGCTCGGTGTCGAAGAGGCGCTGGGGCCGCATGCCGACCTCGGCCAGGCAGGGCAGGTCCTGGGTGGCGGCGTGCACCACCCATTCGGTGTCCGCGAGGGCCGCGCCCAGCCCGCTGAGGTCGGGGCAGGCGATCGGGTCGATCAGCGCGGTACCGGCGCCGGCGCGGCGCAGCTGGATGAGGTACGCCCGCTGGCCGTAGCGGTAGCCGGAGGCCCGCTCGGCATCGACGGCAACCGGTCCGGTACCCGCGGCGAAGGCGGCGACGACGGCGGCCAGCGCCCGCTCGTCCGCCACGACTGGCGGGATCCCCTCCTTCGGTTCGAGGAGCGGGACCGGGGCTGCTTCTTCTGGGATGGCTGCTACGGCGTCGGTCACTCACCAAGGGTACGACGGACCTCGCAGCCGGGAGTGTTGTCGGACTGGTCAGACCGGGTCGGTGAATATGCCCGTATGACCGCCCGCTCGCCTCCGGGGCGCTCGCGGCGGGGTGCCCGCTCGTGTCCGGCCCGCTCGGGGCGGGGGCGCGCTCGCCGTGGTGCGGCGCCGGAAGCGGCTGCGGGGGGCCTGGGGGAAAAGTCCCCCCAAACCACCGCAAAAACCACAACCAACAGTCACTGGCTGCCGCCTATGCGCAAGACCAACCATCACACCCCCGCCACC
>NZ_JBVINN010000008.1:110899-188395 GCF_055579305.1 Kitasatospora sp. NPDC032757
ACTCGGGGGGCGTTTAGGGGGGGTTCCTTTCTTGTGTCGCGTCCGCTTGGGGGGGGGGATCGCTCGTGTGGGTAAGGGGCGGGAATGGGCTGCGGCGGTCCTGGAGGAACGTTCCTCCAGGACCGCCGCAGCGGTCGCACCGACAGGTCAGTGGATGATGCCGGTGCGCAGGGCGACCGCGACCATGCCGGCCCGGTCGCCGGTGCCCAGCTTGCGGGCGATCCGGGCGAGGTGGCTCTTCACGGTGAGCGCGGAGAGGCCCATCGCGACGCCGATCGCCTTGTTGGACTGGCCCTCGGCGACCAGGCGCAGCACCTCGACCTCGCGGCCGGAGAGCTCCCGGTACGCGGCCTGCTGCGTGCCCGGCGCACCGGGGGCCCCGGGGGCGCCCGGCGCACCGGCCGCACCCGGCACGCCCGGCATGCCGGGACGGCGCATCCGGCCGGCCAGGCCGCCGGCGCCGATCGGCAGGCCGGGTCGGCCCGGCATGGCGACGTTGGTCCTGGTCCCGGTGACCACGTAGCCCTTGACGCCGCCGGCCAGCGCGCTGCGGACCGCGCCGATGTCGTCGGCGGCCGAGAGGGCCAGGCCGTTGGGCCAGCCCGCGGCGCGGGTCTCGGCCAGGATGGTCAGCCCGGAGCCGTCCGGGAGGTGGACGTCGGCGACGCAGATGTCGCGCGGGGTGGAGACCCGGGGGCGGGCCTCGGCGATCGAGGACACCTCGATCACGTCGCGGACGCCAAGCGCCCAGAGGTGCCGGGTGACGGTGTTTCGGACACGGGGATCGGCGATGACCACCATGGCGGTGGGCTTGGTCGGCCGGTAGGCGACCACGTTTGCGGGGTGCTCAAGAAGGACCGACACCAGGCCTCCTGCGGGGAGTGGCGGACGGAACCCCGATGGGGGCGGTCGGAGTGTTCCGCGTTTGGAAAGGGTCACAGTCTGCTTCGGCAGCAACCGTGCCCGGCTTTAGCGAAAGATCACGATCTAGTGAGTAACAATACGGACAAATCGCGCAGGTGACTGATTGCGACATGCCTTGAAATCGCACAAAATCGATCAGATCCAGCGCAGATCGGTCCGTTTCGACCGGTTAATTGACGCAGAGCGGATCCGAAGTCACACTCCGTCAGTCCTGGGGGTGGCGCCGGGCCCGCCGGGGCCGACCGGCCCGGACACCACTCGTCAGTGCGAGCGCGGGCGTCGGCGGGCGGGCATCGGGACCACCCCACCGAGTGACGGGACGTCGGCCGGCGGCTGCGGCGCCGGAGCGGCCGGCGGCAGGCCGGCGCTGATGCAGAGCAGGTCCCCCCAGGCCGCGAGGTGCCGCTCGAAGCGGCCGTCGGCCGGCGTCCAGGACGCCCGGATCTCGATCTCGGTGGACGACGCGCGGTCCGCCAGCGCGCCGAAGTACTGCGAGGCGCACCTGGTCACCGTCCCGGACGGCTCCGCGTACCCGGCGCCGTGCGTCTGCAGGGCGTCCAGCAGCCAGGCCCAGCCGACCTCCGAGAGCATCGGGTCGCCGGCCATCTCGGGCTCCAGCTCCGCCCGGGTCATCGTCACCACGCGGAAGTCCCCGTTCCAGGCCTCCTGCCCGGCCGGGTCGTACAGCAGCACCAGCCGGCCGTCGGCCAGCTCCTCGCCGTCCACCTCCACCGAGGCGGTCAGCGCGAAGGCGTGCGGGGCGAGCCGGCGCGGCGCCGGGGCGGGGGAGAGTTCGAGCTCGGGGCGCAGCCGCGCCCCTGTCAGGGCCTCGACCGCGGCACGGAACTCACTCGGCGCCGCCTCCCGATTCGTTCCGCCACCTGTTCCGCCACCCTGTGCGGGGTGCCCGCCGACCGCTGCCATGACCCGAAGACTAGGTCGAAAACCTGGGTAATCGCCGTAACTTCTGCCTGCGCGGCGTGCCGGGACGGCAAACCGGCCAGATCTTGGAGGAACCGACGAGCCCGCCCGGGGAGTCCGGTCCGGAGCGCGTGCGAAGATTTGAACCGTGAGCGAGACTACGGCAGACACCACGGCAGCCACCCAGGCTGGTACCACCCCCGGTCAGCAGTCCCCCGCGCGCCGCGGGGCCGCGCACGACTCCGCCTTCCTGCGCGCGTGCCGGCACGAGCCGGTGCCGCACACCCCGGTGTGGTTCATGCGCCAGGCGGGCCGCTCGCTGCCCGAGTACCTGAAGGTCCGCGAGGGCATCCCCATGCTGGAGTCCTGCATGCGGCCCGAGCTGGTCAAGGAGATCACCCTCCAGCCGGTGCGCCGGCACAAGGTGGACGCGGCGATCTTCTTCAGCGACATCGTGGTGCCGCTCAAGGCCATCGGCATCGACGTCGACATCAAGCCCGGCATCGGCCCGGTGATCGCCGACCCGATCCGCACCGCCGAGGACCTCAAGCGGCTCCGCCCGCTGGAGCCCGACGACGTCCCCTACATCACCGAGGCGGTCGGCCTGCTCGTCGACGAGCTCGGCTCCACCCCGCTGATCGGCTTCGCCGGCGCCCCCTACACGCTCGCCAGCTACCTGGTCGAGGGCGGCCCGTCCAAGAACCACGAGAACACCAAGGCCATGATGTACGGGCAGCCCGAGCTGTGGGCCGCCCTCGTCGACCGCCTCGCCGACATCACCTCGGCCTTCCTCAAGGTGCAGATCGAGGCCGGCGCCTCCGCCGTCCAGCTCTTCGACTCCTGGGTCGGATCGCTCGCCCCCGACGACTACCGCCGCTCGGTGATGCCGGCCAGCACCAAGGTCTTCGACGCGGTCGCCGGCTACGGCGTGCCGCGCATCCACTTCGGCGTCGGCACCGGCGAGCTGCTCGGCCTGATGGGCCAGGCCGGCGCGGACATCGTGGGCGTCGACTGGCGGGTGCCGCTGAACGTCGCCGCCGAGCGGGTCGGCCCCGGCAAGGGGCTGCAGGGCAACCTCGACCCGGCGGTGCTCTTCGCGCCCACCAAGGCCGTCGAGACCAAGGCCCGCGAGGTGCTGCACGCCGCCCAGGCGCTCGGCAGCAGCGGCCACATCTTCAACCTCGGCCACGGTGTGCTGCCCAGCATGGACCCGGACGCGCTCAGCCGGCTGGTCGCGTTCGTGCACGAGGCCAGCGCGCGCTGACCCCGGCGCAGGACTTCGCGGCGGGCCCCCTTCCGGGCGGAAGGGGGCCCGCCGCCTGTCCGGTCAGTCGTCCTGCACCTCCCGGCCGGCCTGCTCCTGATCCTCGGACTGCTCCTCGCCGCCCTGCCGCCGGGAGGGCGGACGGACGGGCATCGGCGGCACCGGGGTACCGGGCCCGGCGGTCCGGCGCCGCAGGACCAGCCGGAACACCAGCCCCGCCGGGGCGAGCACCAGCAGGAACGGCGTCACCGCCGCGATCGCCACGGCGACCGCGCGCACGACCGCGACCAGCACGTCCCAGCCGCCGCCCAGCGCGGAGCCGACCGACCCCCAGAAGCCCTCGTCCTTCTTCTCCCGGGCGTCTGGCCGGTCGTCGACGGGCTTCGGCTCCCGCCGCACGTCCAGCGTGACGGTCGAGAGCGACGTCCGCGCCGACAGCTCCTTCAGCTGCTTCTGCAGCGACTCCAGATCCGCCTCGCGCCGGCTCAACTCGCTCTCCAGGCTGGTGATCTCGCCCAGCGACTTCGCCTGCGCCATCAGCGCCCGCACCCGGTCCACGCTCGCCTGCTGGGTCTGCACCCGGCTCGACACGTCCGCCACCTGCTGGGTCAGGTCGTCCGCCTGGCTCCTGCGCGACAGCACCTCGCCGAGCGCGGCGAGCTGGTCCAGCGTCTGCGGGAAGGCCGCCGACGGCACCTTGACGGTGATCTGGCCGCTCTGCCCGGCGTTCTCGTCGCCCCCGCCGGTCACCGTCTCCGCGCCGACGTAGCCCCCGGCCGAGGACGCCAGCTCGCGCGCCTTCGCCAGCACCCCGGGCACGTCCTTGCTCCGCAGCGACAGCTGCGCCGTGTAGGCGATCAGCCTGGTGTCGGCCACCGGGACGGCGCCCGGCTGCCCCGCTCCGCCGGTCGCCGGCGCGCCGCCCGGCTTCTCGGCGGCCGAAGGCTGGGCGGGGGCCGCGCCCACCGCGGGCGCACCCGCCGCCGGGGCGGCCGCGTCCCGCTTGGCCGCCGCCGCACTGTCCGCACCGCGCTCGGCGCCGCCGGCGCCGCACCCCCCGACCAGCACCACGGCGGCGACCACCACCGCCGCCGCCCCCGCTCTGCGCCCTGCTCCGCGCCGTCCTCGCACCACGATCGATCCTCCCCAAGTCCCCTGTGCGGCACCCGGATCGGGATGCCACGACCATGGGACGGCGGAATCGCCGGATCGGACCCGCCCCGGAGATCGCAACTCGATCACGGCTCGGCAGCGGCCCGGACAAGGCGCTGCCCGGCCTGCCCCGCCGTCATCTCGATGCCCGCCGCGCCGCAGCAACGCCGCCGTCACCCCGTCGCCGGCGCGCAGCCGCCCGCCGAAGCCGCCGTCGTAGATCCGACCGCACCCGCACGACGGACTGCGCGCCATCAGCAGGGGCCCGTCGCACCCCGGCCGCCTCGGCGGTGGCCGGCGCCGGCCGCGCCCCGTCCAGGAACTCCTCCGTGCAGTCCGCCCCCGCAGACCGGGACCGCATCGTCAAGGTGTGCAAGTACGCCGAGGCCGGGATTCCGCATGACCGGGTGACCGAGGACGAGGACGCACGACCGGTGGTGCACGTCTACGCGTTGGACGAGCCCACCGCCGCCTACGTCGCCGCCGGGATCTTCCGGGGCCGGTTGGAGCGGCCCGTTCCGTTCCCCGTGGACATCGGCCTCGACGCGCTCGTACCTGCGCCGCATCGGTCGAAGCGGGCGGATTGCGGCAACGGTGTAAGGACCTGCGAGACTGCGGGGCATGGCGCAAGCACAGGTCGTGGTGATCGGCGGGGGTATCGCGGGGCTGGCCGCGGCCGCGTTTCTCGGTGGGGCGGCGGGGGAGCCCGCGAAGGCGCGGGTGACGCTGCTGGAGGCGTCGGAGCGGCTCGGCGGGAAGCTGCTGGGCGGGGAGGTCGGCGGGGTCCGGGTGGACCTGGGGGCCGAGTCGATGCTGGCCCGGCGGCCGGAGGCGGTCGAGCTGGCGCGGGCCGTCGGGCTGGGCGCGGAGCTGGAGCCGCCGACCACCGCCAAGGCCGCGATCTGGACGCGCGGCGCGCTGCGGCCGCTGCCGGGCGGCCAGGTGATGGGCGTCCCGGGTGACCTGGAGGCGCTCGCCAAGGCCGGGGTGCTCACCGCCGAGGGGCTGGAACGGGCCCGGCACGAGGGAGCCGGCGAGGGCGTCGCGGACGACGTCGCGATCGGCCGGTACGTCGCCGACCGGCTGGGCCGCGAGGTGGTGGACCGGCTGGTGGAGCCGCTGCTGGGCGGCGTCTACGCCGGGCACGCGGACGAGATCTCGCTGCGCGCCGCGGTGCCGCAGCTGCTGTCGATCGCCCGTGGCGGCGGCTCGCTGGTCGAGGGCGTGCACGAGCTGGCCACCCGGCCGCAGACCGTCTCCACGCCCGTCTTCCAGGGCCTGCGCGGCGGTATCGGCACCCTGCCCGAGGCGGTTGCCGCGGCCTGCGCGAAGGCCGGCGTCGAGCTGCGCACCCGCACCGCCGTCGCCGAGCTGCACCGCACCGCCGGGGGCTGGCGGGTGGTGACCGGCGACGGCGGGACCCTGGAGGCGGACGCCGTGGTGCTGGCCGTGCCCGCGCCCGTCGCCGCCCGGCTGCTGCGCACCGAGGCGCCGGGGGCCGCCGCCGAGCTGGACACCGTGGAGTACGCGGGGATGGCGCTGGTGACCCTGGCGTTCCGGCGCACCGATCTGCCGGAGCCGCCGGCCGGCAGCGGCTTCCTGGTGCCGCCGGTGGACGGCCGCCGGATCAAGGCGTCCACCTTCTCGTCCAACAAGTGGGGCTGGCTGGAGCGTTCGGCCCCCGAGACCTTCGTGCTGCGGACCTCGCTGGGGCGGCTGCGCGAGGAGCAGCCGCTGGAGCTGGCGGACGAGGAACTGGTGGCGCAGTCGCTGGAAGACCTGTGCGAGGCGATCGGCCTGACCGCCCGGCCGTACGACACGGCCGTCACCCGGTGGCGGGCCGGCCTGCCGCAGTACCCGGTGGGCCACCTCGACCGGGTGGCGCGGATCCGGGCGGCGGCCGGCCGGGTGGGCGGGCTGGCGCTCTGCGGGGCCGTGTACGACGGGGTGGGCATTCCGGCGTGCATCGCGAGTGCACGGGCGGCCGTCGCCGCGCTCGACAAAGTGTTGACCCCGCCGACCGGGGAGAACGTCACGGAGAGGACAATGGGCGCATGACTGAGACCGTTGAGCAGCAGCCGGAGCAGCAGCCCGAGAAGAAGAAGGCGCGCGACCTGAACCAGGTCATCCGCTACACCATGTGGTCGGTGTTCAAGCTCAAGGGCGCGCTGCCCGAGGACCGCACCGCCCTGGCCGCCGAGGTGGACGAGCTGTTCGCGCAGCTCGCCGCGAAGGACGTCACGGTGCGCGGCACCTACGACGTGTCCGGTCTGCGCGCGGACGCCGACATCCTGGTCTGGTGGCACGCGGAGGACTCGGACGACCTCCAGGAGGCGTACAACCGCTTCCGCCGCACCGGCCTGGGCCGCGAGCTGGAGCCGGTCTGGTCGAACATGGCGCTGCACCGCCCGGCCGAGTTCAACAAGTCGCACATCCCGGCGTTCCTCGCCGACGAGCGCCCGCGCGACTACGTCTGCGTGTACCCGTTCGTCCGCTCCTACGAGTGGTACCTGCTGCCGGACGCCGAGCGGCGCGCGATGCTCGCCGAGCACGGCCAGATGGCGCGCGGCTACCCGGACGTGCGGGCCAACACGGTGGCCTCGTTCGCGCTCGGCGACTACGAGTGGCTGCTCGCCTTCGAGGCGGACGAGCTGCACCGGATCGTGGACCTGATGCGCGACCTGCGCCCGTCCCGCGCCCGGCTGCACGTCCGCGAGGAGGTGCCGTTCTTCACCGGCCGCCGCAAGCCGGTGAGCGAGCTCCTCAACGGCCTGGTCTGAGCGACGGTCCGATCTTCCGCAGGGCCGGCTCCCCGGACGGGGAGCCGGCCCTGCGTGTGTTCCGGTGGCACCGTCAGTGCCGGTGGCGCAGGGCCGCGCGGAGGCGGGGGTCGGGGACGGCGGCGGGGCCGATCATGGCGACGGCGGTGAGGAGTTCGCGCTCGTCGTCGTCGGTGAGGCCGTGCTGGCGGGGCGGCCGGACCTCGCGGAGCACCTCCTGGCCGACCGGGGAGGCCCAGCGGGTGTAGGGGTAGACGTCGACCCGGGCCATCAGCAGCGTGCCCGAGGTGAGCACCAGCGGGAGCGAGAACCAGGCGAGCGGCGCGAGCGCGTCACCGTCCGAGATGCCGCCGACGGCGACGGCGGCGGCCATCAGCACCAGGGAGAGCAGCAGTGCCTGCCGGACCTGGCGGATCACCAGGACGGTCTGCTGCTGGACCGGCGCGGGGGTGGCCAGGCCGGCCAGGGCGAGCCGGCTGCCGATCTCCAGGACGGTGGGGTGGGCGGCCATCGCCCGGCGCAGGTCGTCCGTGCGGCACTGGCCGTCCGGGCCGGCGGCGGCGATGACGGCCCGCTCCAGCCGGCTGCGGCCCTTGGGGTCCACCACCGTGGTCCAGCCGGTGTGGGCGAGGTGCAGCCGGCCGCGGGAGGCCATCAGGACGAGGGCCAGTTCGACCACCCGGTCCGGGCCGCCCGCGAGGTACGCCGTCTCGTACAGGCCGATCCCGACCGCCTCGGGCGGCCGGGGCCCCTCCTGGCCGGCGAGCGCGTCGGCGGTGGCGGTCATCCGGACCAGCCGGATGCAGGAGAGCACCGCGGCGGCGCAGGCCGGTATCAGGAAGAGCAACCACATGGGCTTGTTGTAGACCCGCCTTCACACTGGGCGGAACGGATTCCCGGACCGCGATACCGAACTGTGACTCGGGAGGCCGGTGGGCCTCAGGACCCGCAGGAGCTGCCGCCGCCGCAGCTGGACGACGACGAGCCGCAGCTGGAGGAGGACGAGGACCCGCAGCTGCTGGAGGAGGAGCCGCAGCCGGAGGACGAGGACGAGCCGCAGCTGCCGGAGGACGAGCCGCAGCTGCTGCTGCCGCAGCTAGAACCGGAGGAGCCGGAGTCGGAGGACCCGCCGCACCAGGTGGCCGCGGAGCTGCAGGAGGAGCCGGACGAGGACGACGAGGACGAGGAGTACGAGGACGCGCCGACCGCCGCCCTGGCCTGCTCGGCCGCGGCTGCGGCGAGCATCGCCTCCTGCAGCTCCGCGTCGGCCAGCCCGGACGCGGCCAGCCCGCTGAGCGCGACCGCGCCGAGCAGCGCGCCGCCGGTCGACCCGGCTGCCAGGCCGGCACCGGGCTTCCACGGGCTGCCGGTGGTCATCAGGGCGAGCTGGCGGCGTCCGGCCGGGGTGACCCGGCCCTTGAGCGGCCAGGTCACGATCATCGAGACCAGCCAGACGGCCAGCAGCACCAGCGGGATCCAGATCGCCGGACGGTCCGCGTCCGCGTCGCCGTTGTCGAGGACGTAGGCGAGGACGGTGCTCAGCACCACGGCCGGCAGGGCGAGCCAGAGCAGCCGGCGCGCCACCCTGGCCCGGTGCAGCCGGACGGGGTTGCGCATCAGCCCGCGGTCGGCGAGCTTGTCGCCCAGCTCCTGGACGGCGGGCGAGCGCATCACGTCACGGCGTAGCCCGGCGAGCTCCCGCTGCCTGCCCGGTCCGCCGGCCTCGATGATCGCCAGGTCGACGGCGTCGTACGGCTGCTCGGAGGTCAGCGTGACCAGGCCGGCCCGGTTGACGACGGCCCGGCCCGCCTGGTGCATCCGGACGAACGCGGTGTCGAAGACCCGGCCGGGACCGCCGGAGAGGAACGCGGTGTCCAGCAGCGGCAGCCCGCGGCCGGGCAGGCCCTTGGCGTGCGGGACCTTCTTGACCAGCTGCTTGGTCTGCGACGCGTAGAGCGCGGCGGCGACCAGCAGGACGGCAGGGACGAGGAAGTACGAGTTGTGCCACATGGGCGGTTCCCCCGGGTGGTGAATGGGCGGAGAGAAGGTCAGTGGGGCCGGCGGGCGGGCAGCAAGGCCCGGCGCAGGCGGGTGAGCGGGCCGGGCGGCTGCTCCGGGGCGGGGCCGCGGAGCCACTGCTCCAGGGCCCGGCGCTCGTCCGGGCCGAGCCCGGTGCCGTCCCGGGGCGGGTCGTTGTCCAGCGCCCAGGCGGCGAAGGCCCGGGCGTCGGCGCGGTAGCCGCCGGTCTGCGGGCGGGTGCCCGCGTAGGCGAGGAAGAGCGGTCCGTACTGCCGGCCGAGCAGCCGGCGCAGCTCCGGCGCCACCTTGGCGGCGGTGTCCCGGCGCTTGGCGGCCAGGCCGGCGGACTGGGCGCGGACCTGGGCCGGGTCGAAGCCGGGCGGTACCGGCCCGCCGGCCACCAGGGCGGCCAGCAGCTCCTCCTGGCGCCGGGCCAGCCGGGCGCGGGCGGCGTCGGGCTCCACGGGCTCGGACCGGTCAGCCATCGCGCCGGGCCCCGTCCAGCACGCGCCGGATGGCGTCCAGTTCGGCGGCCAGTTCGGCGGGCGGCGGGAAGTCGGCGTCCCGCTCCAGCAGGACGCCGGGCGGTGCGACCCGCGCGCACAGCTCGGCCAGCACCTCCAGCACCGGCTCGGTGACGGGGTGGGCGTGGGTGTCGTGCCAGACGCCGTCCACCAGCTGCCCGCCCGCCACGTGGACGTAGGCGAGGGCCTCCAGCGGCAGGCGGTCCAGTTCGGCGGCCGGGTCCACGCCGAGGTTGACCCGGTTGGTGTGCAGGTTGGCGACGTCGATCAGCAGCCGGACGCCGGTGCGTTCGACCAGTTCGGCGAGGAACTGACCCTCGGTCAGCTCGTCGTCCGGCCAGGCCAGCTGGGCGGCGATGTTCTCCAGCGCCAGCGGCACCGGCAGCTGGTCCTGCGCGATCCGGATGTTCTCGGCGATCACCTTCAACGCGTCTCGCGAGCGCGGTACCGGCAGCAGGTGCCCGGCCTCCAGGCCGCCGGCCCGGACGAACGCCAGGTGCTCGGTGACCAGCGGTGAGCCGAGCGCGCCGGCGGCCTCGGCGAGCCTGCCGAGCCGGGCCGGGTCGGGCCGGTCGGCACCGCCCAGGCCCAGCGAGACGCCGTGCGGGATCACGGTGACGCCGCGCGCCCGCAGGATCCGCAGCGACTCGGGCAGGTGGCCGGCGCAGACGTTCTCCGCGACCACCTCGACCCAGTCCAGGCCCGGCTGGCGCTCGACCACGACGTCGATCTCGCTGCGCCAGCCGAGGCCCACGCCGAGCGTGGTGGCCCGGGTGCCGCCGCCCCGGGCGGCGAGGTCGCCCCCGGCGGGCGCGGTGCCCTTCACGGGCGCTTTCAGGGCAGGGGAGGTCATCGGTGCGCCCCCTTCGGAGGGCTGGGCGGGGAGCCTTCGGTCGGCGCGGACGTCGTCGGCAGGGCCGGACCGGGCTGTTCTGCTGAGGATGTCCCCGGGAGCGGCGACTGCCAAGCCTCACCCGGTCTTCTCAGAGCATTATTTGAGCTTGCCGGCCCCGTGGTGAGGGACCTTGGTCCCTCCGGAGCACGGACCCGCAGGTGGGGGCGGAAATACGGAGGCGAACCACCGTTGCGGGGAGCTACCGTGACGCACCTATGAACACACTGACGATCCGTGACTTCCGCCCCGCCGACGCCGAGGCCGCGGCCGCCGCCCACAGCGCGGGCCGTGAGCACCTGGTGCTCACCCCGGAGGTGTTCCGGTGGATGGACGCCAACTTCCCGCCCGGGCAGCACCACCGGACCTTCGTCGCCGAGGTCGACGGCCGGGTGGCCGGTGCACTGCGCTGCGGCCTGGTCACCGGTACGACGACCAGGGGAGTCGGCTACGCCAACGGCAGCATCCTGCCCGCGTACCGGCGGCGGGGCGCGTTCACCGCGCTGCTGGCCGCCGCCGAGGCGCACCTGGCCGAGCACGGCGTCGCCGAGGTGCACAGCTGGGTGGACGAGGAGCCGGGCTCCCTGCAGTTCGCCGCGAACCGGGGCTTCACCGCCGGGCGGACGGCCCACTTCGCCGGCCGTGACCTCTCGCTCCCGCTCCCGGCGGCCCCCGCGCTGCCGGCCGGTGTCGAACTGCGCCCGGCGAGCGAGTGGGTGGACAACCCGTACCCGATCTTCGTCGTCGAGGCGGACGCGGTCCGCGACGAGCCGGGCGAGGTCGAGATGGACGCCGCCGACTACGAGGAGTTCCTCAACGGAGCCTGGGCCCGGCCGGACTTGGACCGCGAGCTGACCGTCGTCGCCGTCCTCGACGGCGAGCCGGTCGCGTTCAGCGCGGTGCAGACGGACGGCGCGGACCGCTACTGGTCGGCGTTCTCGGCCTGCCGGCGGGACTTCCGGGGGCGGGGCCTGACCAAGCTCGCCAAGCTGGAGTCGCTGCGCCGGGCACAGGCGGCCGGCTACCGGCGGGCGTACACCAGCAACGACGCGGCCAACGCGCCTATGCTCGCGATCAACGAGTGGCTCGGGTACGAGCGCTGCGCGAGCGAGCGGAAGTTCGTCAAGCGGCTGGACGGCTGAGCGGCGCAGCGTCCGGCCGACGGGCGGGAACGGGAGGGCGCGGCGCGGCCTCACTCGAAGGAGTGAACTGGGCGCATTTCCCGCCGTGGGCGCCGGGTGGACTGCAGTGCCGGGAGTTCCTGGTGTTCTACGGGGCATCACCTCACGGCAGACAGTTCGTGCCCGAGTCTTCCGTGCGGGGGATGGTATGGAGATCCTGCTTCAGGTCCTGGTCGGGTTCGTACCGGCTGTGATCGGTTTTCTCGCGGCCCGTTCCCTCGCGCGGGCCCGGCTCTTTCTCCGCTACGGCTTCCTCCGTGCGCTGCTGGCGCCGTACAGCCGGGTGCAGATCATCACCCCCAGCATCGAGGTGGCGGAGTTCGCCTTCGCCAAGGACGGCCGACGGCTGACCAGCCGGGGGCCGAAGAACGTCCTCTTCATGCCGATGGCCGAGGCGCGGGCGATCGCCCAACTCATCGACCTGCTGCGGAAGGTCAACCGGAAGGCGACGATCGAACTGGTCGCGGCCGGTTCGCAGGACCCGAGGATGCCGACGTTCTCGATCGGCGGCCCGAGCGTCAACCCGTACTCGGCGACCGTGCTCGGCGCCGCGTTCCCGGACTTCTGCATCGAGTACCCGGAGGCGGCCCGGGCCCGGTGGGGCGGGATGACCTTCGAGACGCAGTACAACGCCGCGGACGAACTGATCCGGGACCACGGCTTCGTCTTCGTGACCCGCACCTCCCGGCACGCGCCGTGCATCGTGGTGTGCGGGGTCTTCGCCTTCGGCTCGGCGATGGCGGTGGAGGCGCTGGCGGCCGCGGGCCGGAAGTCGCCGCTGGCGGCGCTGTTCCGCAGCGGGGAGAAAGGATTCGCCGCGGTGGAGGGGCGGGTCATCGGCCTCGACACCGTGGACGTGACGGTGGAGGTCTGCCGGATCCTGCCGGCGGCGTGACGGAGAGCCGTGCGGGCGCGGCGCGAGGATGACCGGCCTCCTGCTTCGCCGGCCGGCGGGCCCGGCAGGCCCCCTGCTTCGCCGGCCGCCCCGTCCCGCCTCGAGGCGAATCGGCCCAGGACCGTGCCGGTGCGAAGTCGGACAGGTCGGGGCGCTCCGGGGCGGGAAATGGCTTGAATCGCAGGGGTTTTGCTCCACACCTGTCACATCATCGGCATAATCGCGCACATGACGACCAGCCGCGCGAACGTGAGCGCGATTGCCGAGGACCTGTACGTGTGGCTTCCGCCCAAGCGCGGCTGGGGGCTGGCCAACTGCGGGCTGCTGGCCTCGCCGAGGACCGCGCTCTGGATCGACACGCCCTACGACCCGTCCCTCGCCGCGGAGTTCCTCGCGGAGAGCCGGCAGCGGCTGGCCGACGGCGTGACCGTCGACCGGGTCGTCGTCACCCACGCCAACGGGGACCACCTCTGGGGCGCGGGCGTGCTCCCGGACGCCGAGGTGATCGCCACCCGCGAGGCGCTGGGCCACATCCACTACGAGCCGACGCCGAAGCAGCAGCACGCGCTGGTCTCGGGCAGCGACCCGGGGTCGCTGCTCGGCGGCTACCTCCGGCGCCACTTCGGCCAGTTCGACTGGTCGGCGACCGAGCCCGTCCACCCGCACACCGTCTTCAGCGGCGAGCTGGAGCTCCGGGTGGGGGAGTACCCCGTGCAGATCACCGCGCTGCCGTCCGCGCACACCGGCGGTGACCTGATCGTCCACCTGCCGCACCAGCGCGCGGTGTTCACCGGTGACGTGATCTTCGGCTCGACGCCCGAGCAGCCCGGCGACCACCCCTCGCACTGGGCCGGCCCGCTGGAGAACATCGTCGGCGCCTGCGAACAGGCGCTGGCCACCGGCGCCGAGATCTTCGTCCCCGGCCACGGCCCGGTGCTGGACCGCGCCGGGGTCCGGGACCACATCGCCTACCTCGCCCACGTCCGCGAGCGCGCCCACGCGCTGCACACCGCCGGGATACCCGCGCTGGACGCCGCCCGGCGGATCATCGCCGAGCAGCGCCATTCCGAACTCGGCCTGCCCGAGCGGCTGGTGCTCACCGTCGCCGCCGAGTACCGGCACCTGGACGGCAGCGAGGTGCCGAACGTCCTGGAGGCGATGAGCCAGGTCGCCCTGGTGGCCAAGGAGCTGGACGAGGACGCCGGCCGCCCGCCGCGGCCCCGGCAGGACGCCCCCGCCCCCGCCTGACCCGGCGCCCGCGCCGATCCGCCCCCAGCCCCCTTCGTACGAGGACGTCCGAGGACTTCGATGATGCAGATCGCGCTGCTCGCCCTGGCAGTGCTCGCGGTCGCCGCGCTCGCGGCTGCCGGTGTCCTGGCCCGCCTACGGACCCGTGCGCTCGCCCGGGCCGCCGCCGCCGAGACGGCCGCCGCCCACGGCGAGGAACGTGCCCGCGCCGCCGACGGCCGGCTGGCCCGCGGCGAACAGCAGCTGCGCGAGGCGCAGGCGGTCACCCGCCGGGCCACCGAGGAGGTACAGCGCACCGAGACCCGGGCGCTGGCCGCGGAGGGCCGGGCCCGCGAGGCGGACCAGCGCACCGCCGAGGCGGAGCACCGCGCGGCCGAGGCCGACCTGCACGCCCGCGCGGCCGAGGACCGCACCGCCGAGGCCGTCCGGCGGGCCGCGGAGGCCGACGAGCGGGTCCGTGCCCTGCTGGCCGAGGTCGGCCACCTCGCCGCCGAGCGGGTGAGCGCCGCCGCGCTGCGGCTCATCCACCCCAACGCGCCCGCCGACGGCGCGCTGGACCCGCAGGCCGTCGGACCCGAGGCCGTGCGGGTGCTCCAGGCCGTCCTGGACGCCGCGACCACCGCCGTCACCGACGAGCGCGAGCGGGTCGACGCCGCCGCCCGGGCCGCGATGCGCGGAGCCACCTCCAAGATCCAGACCCTGCTGTACCAGATCCAGAGCCTGGTCCAGCAGCTCCAGCACGACAACGACGACCCCCGGCTGCTGGAGCTCGACTTCCGCAACGAGGTCGCGCTGCGCCGGATCCAGACCATCGCCGTGCTCTGCGAGGCCTGGCCCGGCCTGGCCCGGACGGACTCGCCGCTGGCCGAGGTGGTGCTCGGCGCGCTCTCCCGGGTGCCCGGCTACGCCCGGATCAAGGTGGCCAACCACCTGCGGGAGAACCGGCTGGCCGTGGCCGCCCGGGCCGCCGAGCCGCTCGCCATCACCATCGCCGAGCTGCTCGCCAACGCCACCGCGTACTCGCACCCGGAGACCGACGTCCCGGTCACCGTCCAGCAGGGCGGCCGCGGGGCGCTGGTGATCATCGACGACAGCGGCATCGGCATGGAGGAGGACCAGCTGCGCCGCGCCCGCCGGCTGCTGGCCGGCCCGCCCGAGGTGCTGCTCACCGAGCTGGGCAACCCGCCGAAGACCGGCTTCGCGGTGGCCGGCAAGCTGGCCCGTCAGTATGGCTTCGCCTGCCACATCGAGCCCTCGCCGTATGGGGGCATGCGGACCATCGTGCGGATCCCGGCCGGGCTCCTGACCGTGGTGGACGGGGAACAGCAGCTCTCGGTGCTCACCCCGCTGCCGCTGCGCGCCGGGACGGGGCCGGCCCCCGCGCCGACCGTCCAGGTGGTGCCGGCGCCGCGCGCCGAGCCCGGTGACCGGACCGGGCACGACGTGCCGCCTCGGCACGACCTGCCGCCTCGGCACGCCGTGCCGGCCATGCACGTGGTGCCGCCGGTGCACGACGTGCCGTCCGACGGCAGCGGCCTGCCCAGCCGGCGCAGGCGCCAGCCGCTCGCCCAGCAGCCGGCCGGCGCCCGGGCCGGCGGGGCCGTCGAGGGCGCGCCGGACGACACGCTCACCGGCCCGGCCGGCCGGACCCCCGAAGAGGCCGCCGCCCGCTGGCAGGCGCTGCAACAGGGCACCGGCTCCGGACGGGCCGCCGTCGCCCGGGCGGCGGTCTCCGACGGCGGGCACCCGGCCGCCCCGCAGCCGGACGCAGACACCCCTCACACGGACGTCCCGCACCCGGACACCCCGCATGCGGACGCCCCGCACCCGGACGCCGAGCGTGCCGACGGCCCGGCCCCCGCCGCCGGCACCGCCGACCGCACCGCCGACCGCACCGCCGACCGCACCGGCCCCGGGGCCGCCCGCCCGGGCCCGACCGGCCACCGCCCCGCCCAGCCCTCCGAAGGAGCCGAGCAGTGAGCAGTACGCCCAGCCCTACCGCCACCGATGAGATCTCGTGGGTGCTGACCCCGTTACTCGAGCTGCCGGGCGTCCTGCACGCGGTCATCGCGACCGGTGACGGCCTCGTCGAGGGCGCCTCGGACGGCCTCGGCCGCGCCTCCGCCGAGCGGGTCGCCGCGATGACGGCCACCGTGCACGCCGCCGCCCGCGCGTTCACCACCGCGTTCACCGACACCGAGCACCCGCAGCTGGCGCAGACCGTGGTCGAGTCCGACCTGGGCTTCGCCATCGTCGTCCCGGCCGGGGAGAACACCTCGCTGGCCGTGTTCACCACCTCGGAGGCCCAACTCGGCAACGTGGCCTACCAGATGCAGGTCCAGGTCGCCGCCCTGGGCCACGCCCTGGCGAGCCCGGCCAGGCGGCAGGACGCCAGCGCCCGGTCATGACCGCCGTACCCCGCAGGCGGATGGTCCCCGCCTACCTGGCCACCGGAGGCCGGACCCGCCCCGGCACCGAGGGCTTCGAGCGGCTCACCGTGCTGCACGCCACCGGCGCCGAACCGCCACCGGCCCTGCAGGACCTGGAGGGCGAGCACCGGCGGCTCTGGGAGCTGCTGCAACCCGGCGCACTGACCGTGGTGGAGGCCGCCGCCCACCTGAGGCTCCCAGTCAGCGCCACCGTCTTCCTCGCGGCCGACCTGGTCGAGGCGGGCTGTCTGCGCGCCCGCGCCCCGATCCCCCGCGCCCAGCAGACCGACCGCTCCATCGTCGAGAGGCTCCTCGTTGGACTCCGCACACTCCGGTAGCGCCGGGGGCCCCGCCGGCCCGGTCGGCGGCTCCGGCACCCTGGCCGGCAGCCCCGGTGGCCCCGTCGGCGGCCAGGCAGACAGCCGGTCCCGGACGGGCCGCGTGGGCTACCTGCCCGACCGGGACCAGACGCTGATGAAGCTGGTCGTCGCCGGCCCGTTCGGCGTCGGCAAGACGACGCTCATCCGCACCCTCTCGGAGATCCCGACCCTCCACACGGAGGAGGCGATGACCGAGACCGGGGCCCCCGTCGACAGCACCGCGCTGCCGCCCGGCAAGGCCACCACCACGGTGGCGGTGGACTTCGGCCGCCTCACCCTGCCCGGCCAGGTGGTGCTCTACATGTTCGGCACCCCCGGCCAGCGCCGCTTCTTCCCGCTCTGGCAGGACATCGCCCGCGGCGCCGTCGGCGCCCTCGTCCTGGCCGACACCCGCAGGCTGGCCGACTCCTTCGAGATCATGGACATGGTCGAGGAGCAGGGCCTGCCGTACGCGGTCGCCGTCAACCGCTTCCCCGACGCGCCCGCACACCCCGTCGAGGTGCTCCGGGCCCACCTCGACCTGCACGCCGAAACCCCGCTGGTGCTCTGCGACGCCCGCGACCGCGGCGCCAGCCTGGACGCGCTGATCGCGCTGGCCGAGCACGTCCTGCACGGCCTGCCCGCAGCCCCCGACGCCGCCCCGGAGCAGCCGTGACCAGCACCGACACCACCAGCAGCACCGACACCACCGGCAGCACCGGCACCACCGGCACCACCGGCACCACCGTCACCGGCGCCGCCACTGTCACCGCCACCGCCGTGCGCGCCACCGGCACCGGCCCCGTGCGCGCCGCAACCGCGCCCGCCGACAGCGGCCCCGTCCCGATCCACGGCCCGGCGTTCGCCGCCGACCCGCAGCTCGTCTACGACCGGCTGCGCCGCTACGGCCCCGTCGCCCCGGTGGAGCTCGCCCCCGGCGTCGAGGCCCTGCTGGTCACCGACTACCAGGCCGCGCTGGACCTGCTCCGCGACACCGACACCTTCTCCAAGGACCCCAGGCCCTGGCAGCAGACCGTCCCGCCGGACTCCCCGCTGCTGCCGATGCTCGGCTACCGCCCCACCGCCTTCTTCGCCGACGGCGCCGAGCACGCCCGCTACCGTCAGGTGATCACCGACGGGCTCGCCCTGCTCGAACCGCACCTGCTGCAGCGCCGCATCGCCGAGGTCGCGCACCAGCTGATCGACGCCTTCGCGGCCACGGGCTCGGCCGACCTGATCTCCGAGTACGCGCGCCGGCTGCCGGTGGCCGTCTTCAACACCTGGTACGGCGTGCCGGAGGAGCACAGCGCCCGGCTGGTGGCCGGTATCGCGGACATGATCGAGTCCACCGAGAAGTCGGTCGCCGCCTACCTGCACCTCGTCTCGGTGGTCACCGAGATGGTCGCCGACCGCCGCGTGCGGCCCCGGCACGACCTGACCTCGTGGTTCCTCACCCACCCGGCCGGGCTGGACGACGACGAGGTGGTCCGGCAGATCACCCTCACGATGATCGCCGGGCACGAGCCGACCGCCAACCTGATCGCCAACGCCCTGCTGCGGCTGCTCACCGACGCCCGCTACGCCGGTTCGCTGTTCGGCGGTGCGATGACCGCGCACCAGGCGATCGACGAGGCGCTCTGGCACGAGCCGCCGCTGGCCAACCTCTCCGCCCACTACCCGCGCTACGACGTCACCTTCCACGGCCGCGAGATCCCGGCCGGTTCGCTGGTGCTGGTCTCCTACGCGGCCGCCAACTCCCAGGCCGCGCCGCCCATCGACGGCACCGAGCTGGGCAGCGGCCACTCCGCCCACCTGGCCTGGTCCGCGGGCCCGCACGCCTGCCCGGCCCGCGACCCCGCGCTGCTGATCGCGATCACCGCCATCGAGCAGCTGACCAGCCGCCTCAGCGACCTCGAACTCGCCACCCCGGCCGAGCACCTGCTCTGGCGCCCGGGCCCCTTCCACCGCGCCCTGGTCCACCTCCCGGTCCGCTTCCAGCCGGTCCCCGGGTAGCGCGGAGGCCCGGGAACCGAACGGTTCCCGGGCCTCCGGCACGCCGGGTCAGGCCTCCTCGGCCGGCTTCAGCGTCAGCGAGATGCTGTTGATGCAGTAGCGCTGGTCCGTCGGCGTCCCGTAGCCCTCGCCCTCGAAGACGTGCCCGAGGTGCCCGCCGCACGTCGCGCACCGCACCTCGACGCGGCGCATGCCGAGCGTGGTGTCCTCGATGTACTGGACGCGGTCCCCGGCGAGCGGCGCGTAGTAGGACGGCCAGCCGCAGTGGCTGTCGAACTTGGTCTCCGAGCTGAACAGCTCGGTGCCGCAGGCCCGGCAGCTGTAGACGCCGACCGTCTTGGTGTCGGTGTACTCACCGGTGAAGGGGCGCTCGGTGCCCGCCTCGCGGAGGACGTGGTACTCCTCCGGCGTGAGCTGGGCGCGCCACTCGGCGTCGGTCTTCTCGATCTCGTAGCTCATGACAGCGCACTCCCGGAGGCGGTGGACTCAGACGTTGGTGGCAACGTTCGCGAGGTGCCCGAGGATTTCCGGCCCGAGGTTGGTGACGTCCCCCGCGCCCATCGTCAGCAGCAGGTCGCCCGGGCGGGCCAGGCCGGCCAGCAGGGCGGGGGCGGCGTCGAAGGCGTGCTCGGCGGTGACGTCGGCACCGGCCCGCTTGGCCGCGTCGATGATCAGCTCGCTGGTGACGCCGGGGATCGGGTCCTCGCGGGCCGGGTAGATGTCGAGGACGACGGAGGCGTCGGCGAGGGCGAGCGCCTGGCCCATCTCCTCGGCGAGCTGCTGGGTGCGGCTGAACAGGTGCGGCTGGAAGACCACCAGCACCCGGCCCGCGCCCTCCAGTCCCTCGCGGATCGCCTCCAGGTCGGCGGTCATCTCGGTCGGGTGGTGGGCGTAGGAGTCGATCACCTGGACGCCGCCCGCCTCGCCCTTGAGCTGGAGCCGGCGCCGCACGCCGGTGTAGGCGCCGAGCGCCTTGGCGAGGTCGGCGGCCGGGACGCCGAGCGCCACGCCGGCGGCCAGCGCGGCGACCGCGTTGTGGGCGTAGTGCCGGCCGGGGACCGAGACGGTGAAGGCGAGCTCGTCGCCGTCCAGCAGGACGGTGACCTCGCTGGTCATGCCGCGGGCGACCACCGACAGGACGCGGACGTCGGCGTCCTCGGCGGCGCCGACGGTGACGACGTTCAGGCCCTCGCGGCCGGCCACCCGGGAGGTCAGCTCGCGCGCACCGGAGTGGTCGGCGGAGACGACCAGGGTGCCGCCGGGGGTGATCCGGCCGACGAAGGTCTCGAAGGACTCGTAGATCTCGTCGATCGAGGCGTAGTTGGCGTGGTGGTCCAGCTCCACGTTGAGCACGATCGCCACCTCGGGCGCGTACTTGTGGAAGCTGCGGTCGCTCTCGTCGGCCTCGGCGACGAAGATCTCGCCGGTGCCGTGGTGGGCGTTGGAGCCGGGCGCGTCGAGGTCGCCGCCGATCGCGTACGAGGGGTCGAGGCCCAGCTCGCCGAGGGCGACGGCGAGCATGCTGGTGGTGGTGGTCTTGCCGTGGGTGCCGGCCACGGCCAGCGCCCGGCGGCCGCCCATCAGCGCGGCCAGCGCGTCGGAGCGGTGGACGACGGGGATGCCGCGCTCGCGGGCGGCGGCCAGCTCCGGGTTGTCGGCGCGGATCGCGCTGGAGACGACGACGCTGCTGACGCCCTCGGGCAGGTTCTCGGCGGCGTGGCCGATGTGCACGACGGCACCGAGCGCGCGCAGTGCCAGGACGGTCTCGGACTCCTTGGAGTCGCTGCCGGAGACCCCGGCGCCGCGGACCGCGAGGATCTTCGCCAGGCCGGACATCCCGGCGCCGCCGATGCCGATGAAGTGCGGGGCGTGCAGGTCGTGCGCGGCGTCGTTCAAGGCGGGGCTCCGTACGGGCGGGGTCAGGAACAGGGGGACAGCGGGGTCGGACGTGCGAATCGTCCTCGCGGACGGGCCGCAAGGACGATTCTGCACCACCGGTGGCGGCCTCCTCGTGCCCGAGGGCGGGCAGGCAGGGAGGCTCAGGAGTCGCTGGCGAACAGTCGCAGCACCGGGACACCCACCTTGTGCCGGGCCTGGGAGGCCCAGTCGCGGTGGAAGAACTCCTCCACGAAGTGCGGCGAGGTGAGCACCACCACCTCGTCGGCCCGGTGCTCCTCGACCACCGTGCGCAGCCGGTCCAGCGGCTTCTCCTCGACCAGCTCGCCGACCGCCTCGGCCCCGGCCCGGCGCAGGTGGCGCAGGCTGTGCTCCAGCGACTCGCCGGCCACCGTCGGCTCGTCGCCGGACTCGTCGTGCTCGCGCACCACCTTGTCGAGGTGGCCGAGCGCGACGTCGTCCAGCGCCCGCAGCAGCTCGTCCTGCTTGCCGCGCGGCTGCATCAGGACGACGAAGGACACCTTCTCGTCGCTGTGGAGCGTGGTGACCAGCTCCACATCGGCGTCGGAGAGCGCCTTTTCGATCATCAGTACCGTCTTGAACACGTGAATCCCTTCCAGTGGCCGGCCCCCGGGCCCCGGCATCGCATCCCATACTGCCCGGCGGAAGCTTTCCGCACGCTGCCCACCCGTCACACGGGCCACGCGGACGAAAGCTCCCGAACGGGATCGGGATCACGCTCCGGGGATCACGGGGTCGGCGAGGCCGAGTGCGGGTGAAGACGCAGGTAGCGGGTGAAGAGGAATCCTTTCTGCTCGATCAATGAGACCAGTCGCATCCGCTGCACGTCAGGCATTTCCGCATCGTGGATGATGCGCGGCGCGTCGCCGGCCGTGATCAACGGAGCCAGCGACAGGCACAGCTCGTCCAGCAGCCCCTGGGCCGCCAGCTGTCCCAGCAGCCGCGGGCCGCCCTCGCTCAGCAACCGCGTCCAGCCCCGCCCGGCGAGCGCCGCGACCGCCGCCCGCAGGTCCACCGAGCCCTTGCCGGCCACCACCACGTCGGCCACCTCGGCCACCGCGCGCCGGCTCTCCGCCGGGGCGTCCTCGGTGGTGATCACCACCGTCCGCACCAGCGGCTCGGTGAACAGCGGCGCCGCGAGGTCCAGCCCCAGGGAGCGGCTGACCACCGCGATCGCCGGGGCCGGGGCCTGCCCGGCCGCCCGGCGCGCCGCGGCGAACTCGGCCCGCGCCCGGCCAGGGCGGTAGCCCTCGGCGCGGACCGTCTCGGCGCCCACCAGCACCACGTCCGACAGCGCCCGCAGCACCCCGAAGATCCGCTTGTCGGCGTCCCCGGAGAGCCCCTCAGAGAGCCCGTCCAGCCCGGCCCCGCCGTCCAGGCCGGCCACCATGTTGGCGCGCAGCCACGGGCGGCCGTGATTCACCTGGTCGGGGTACGCGTAGACGGCGGCGAGCGACTCCAGCGAGGCCGGATCGGCGAACGGCTGGGCCAGCGGGCTGATCAACTGATGCATACCGCCAGTCTTCCACCGGGCTCCACCGATGGCCCCGCCCTGAGCCGTGCGGGACCAGGCGTACCCTCTACTAACGTGCCCGCAGCAGCCCCACACCCCGACGCCGCGACCGTGACCGGGTCGATAGCCACCGCCCCCGTCGCGCTCACCGACCGGCGCCCCGTCGTCCCCGCCGAGCGCCTGGTCGCCGAGATGGTCCCCCCGCCTCGCTTCTCCGACGTGAGCTTCGGGACGTACATCCCGGACCAGACCCAGCCCAGCCAGTACGAGGCCGTGCAGGTGCTGGAGCAGTTCGCCGGCACGCTCAACAGCGGCAACGGCTCCGCCCCCCGGCGCAGCTGGTTCCGCCGCAGCGCCCCGGCGCCCACCGGCCCGGCCGGCGTCTACCTGGACGGCGGCTACGGCGTCGGCAAGACCCACCTGCTCGCCTCGCTCTGGCACGCCGCGCCCGGCCCCAAGGCCTTCGGCACCTTCGTCGAGCTGACCAACCTGGTCGGCGCGCTCGGCTTCCAGCAGGCCGTGCAGACCCTCTCCGGGCACAAGCTGCTCTGCATCGACGAGTTCGAGCTGGACGACCCGGGCGACACCGTCCTGGTCTCCACCCTGCTCGGCCGCCTGGTCGAGAACGGCGTCAAGCTCTGCGCCACCTCCAACACCCTGCCTGAGAAGCTCGGCGAGGGCCGGTTCGCCGCCGCCGACTTCCTGCGCGAGATCCAGGGCCTGTCCGCCCACTTCCGCCCGATGCGGATCGACGGCCAGGACTACCGCCACCGCGGCCTCCCGGACGCCCCGCCGCCGTACGCCGACGCCCACGTGGACGCCGTCGCCGCCCGCACCCCGGGCGCCTCGCTGGACGGCTTCGACGCGCTGCTGGCCCACCTCTCCGCCGTCCACCCCAGCCGCTACGGCGCGCTGCTGGACGACGTGCGGGCGGTCTGCCTGCGCGGGGTGCGGCAGGTCGACGACCAGTCCACCGCGCTGCGCCTGGTCGTCCTCGCCGACCGGATGTACGACCGCGAGCTGCCGATCACCGCCTCCGGCATCCCCTTCGACCGGGTCTTCCCGGAGGAGATGCTGCGCGGCGGCTACCGCAAGAAGTACCTGCGGGCCGTCTCCCGCCTGGTCGCCCTGGCCCGGGACAGCGCCAAGGCCGGCGCCGGGGACCGCGCGGAGTAGGCACCGGCTGTCAGTGATGGGTCGTACGGTGGACACGTGCGACCCATCACGAGTATTGAGCGGTCAGAGACGCCCTTCGAGGTCGTCAGTCCCTTCCAGCCCAACGGCGACCAGCCCGCGGCCATCGCCGAGCTGGAGCGCCGGATCCGCGCGGGAGAGAAGGACGTCGTCCTGCTCGGCGCCACCGGTACCGGCAAGTCGGCCACCACGGCGTGGATGATCGAGAAGCTCCAGCGCCCCACCCTGGTGATGGCGCCGAACAAGACGCTCGCGGCCCAGCTGGCCAACGAGTTCCGCGAGTTGCTGCCGAACAACGCGGTCGAGTACTTCGTCTCGTACTACGACTACTACCAGCCCGAGGCGTACGTCCCGCAGACGGACACCTACATCGAGAAGGACTCCTCGATCAACGAGGAGGTCGAGCGGCTGCGCCACTCGGCCACCAACTCGCTGCTCACCCGCCGGGACGTGGTGGTGGTCGCCTCCGTCTCCTGCATCTACGGCCTCGGCACCCCGCAGGAGTACGTCGACCGGATGGTGCGGCTCAAGGTCGGCGAGGAGATCGACCGCGACGTCCTGCTCCGCCGGTTCGTCGACATCCAGTACACCCGCAACGACCTCGCCTTCACCCGCGGCACCTTCCGGGTCCGCGGCGACACCATCGAGATCTTCCCGGTCTACGAGGAACTGGCCGTCCGGATCGAGATGTTCGGCGACGAGATCGAGGCGCTCTACACCCTGCACCCGCTCACCGGCGAGATCATCAGCCAGGACGACTCCGTCCACGTCTTCCCCGCCTCGCACTACGTGGCCGGCCCGGAGCGGATGGAGCGTGCCGTCAACGGCATCGAGCAGGAGCTGGAGCAGACGCTCGCCCGGCTGGAGAAGCAGGGCAAGCTGCTGGAGGCCCAGCGGCTGCGCATGCGCACCACCTACGACATCGAGATGCTCCGCCAGATCGGCACCTGCTCCGGCGTGGAGAACTACTCGATGCACTTCGACGGCCGCGAGCCGGGTTCCCCGCCGAACACCCTGCTCGACTACTTCCCGGAGGACTTCCTCCTGGTCATCGACGAGTCGCACGTCACCGTCCCGCAGATCGGCGCGATGTACGAGGGCGACGCCTCGCGCAAGCGCACCCTGGTCGAGCACGGCTTCCGGCTGCCCTCCGCGATGGACAACCGCCCGCTGAAGTGGGAGGAGTTCCTGGAGCGGACCGACCAGACCGTCTACCTCTCGGCCACCCCGGGCCCGTACGAGCTCTCGCGCGGTGACGGCCAGGTCGAGCAGATCATCCGCCCGACCGGCCTGATCGACCCCGAGGTGATCGTCAAGCCGACCGAGGGGCAGATCGACGACCTGGTGCACGAGGTCCGCAAGCGGGTGGAGAGGGACGAGCGCGTCCTGGTCACCACCCTCACCAAGAAGATGGCCGAGGACCTCACCGACTACATGCTCGGCCTGGACATCCGGGTCCGGTACCTGCACAGCGACGTCGACACGCTGCGCCGGGTCGAGCTGCTGCGCGAGCTGCGGGCCGGCCGGTACGACGTGCTGGTCGGCATCAACCTGCTCCGCGAGGGCCTCGACCTGCCCGAGGTCTCCCTGGTGGCGATCCTGGACGCCGACAAGGAGGGCTTCCTGCGCTCCGGCACCTCGCTGATCCAGACCATCGGCCGCGCCGCCCGTAACGTCTCCGGCCAGGTCCACATGTACGCGGACCGGATCACCCCCTCGATGGAGAAGGCGATCGAGGAGACCAACCGGCGCCGGGTCGTCCAGCAGGCCTACAACAAGAAGCACGGCATCGACCCGCAGCCGCTGCGCAAGAAGATCGGCGACATCCTGGACACCCTCGCCCGCGAGGACGTGGACACGGACGAGCTGCTCTCCTCCGGGTACCGCGGTGCGGCGTCCAAGGGCAAGGCCCCGGTGCCGGCGCTGGGCGCGGACCGCAAGCCGGCCAAGTCCCTGCCGGCCGCCGAGCTGGCCGAGCTGATCCAGTCGATGACGGACCGGATGCACGCGGCCGCGACCGACCTCCAGTTCGAGGTCGCGGCCAGGCTGCGTGACGAGGTCAAGGAGCTGAAGAAGGAGCTGCGGCAGATGCGGGAGGCGGGCATCGCCTGATTCCCCCGGGAGTGCGGGCCCACGCCTGGCCTGGCCGGTTCTGGCACCGGTCAAGCCCGGCGGTGTCTCAGGCTCGCCACAAACGGGTAGGCGCTGGCCGGTGCGTCCCACCGCAGGCCCTAGGCTGGCCTGCGGTGCCGCCCCCGGGACGGGGCGGTCGCATCAGGGGGCCTCAGCCGGGGGACGGCAACGGGGTGTTCCACCGTGGAGCCGGCGCGGGGACCGACCGCGCGGCTGGGCAGAGAGGACAACGCCGTGTCGGTGAACCTTGCCAAGGGGCAGCAGGTCAGCCTGCAGAAGGGTTCGGGCGAGTCGCTGACCGTCGTCCGGATGGGGCTGGGGTGGAAGGCGGCGCCCAGGCGCGGTCTCTTCGGCAGCCGCACCCGGCAGATCGACCTGGACGCCTCGGCGCTGCTGTACGCCGAGCAGACCCCGTCCGACGTGGTCTTCTTCCAGCACCTGGAGAGCAACGACGGATCCGTCCGGCACACCGGCGACAACCTGGTCGGCGGCAGCGGAGCGGGCGAGGACGACGAGTCGATCCTGGTCGACCTGGTGCACGTGCCGGCGCACATCACCCAGGTGGTGTTCACCGTCAGCTCGTACACCGGGCAGACCTTCGCCGAGGTGCAGAACGCGTACTGCCGGCTGGTGGACGAGTCCACCGGGCTGGAGCTGGCCCGGTACGAGCTGGCCGGCGGCGGCCCGCACACCGGGCAGATCATGGCCAAGGTGTTCCGCGAGGCGTCCGGCGGCTGGGGCATGGAGGCGATCGGCGCGCCCGCCCGGGGCCGGACCTTCCAGGACCTGCTCCCGGCGATCGAGCCGTTCCTGTAGCGAGCCGCTCCCGCAGGAAGGCCGGAAAGTACCCAGGGAGGGGGCGCACAGGGCGGTTCTTTACCTTCTTTACCTTTCTTTGGACTTCCTGTTACTCTCGATGGCAGCGGAGGGGAGTATTCCCTCGCAGTCGTCCCGTCATCACGGGCGCCCTCGAAGCGGCGCCCCGGGGCACTGGTCCGCGGACGCGCCCCAGCGGGTCCGACGGGCGGAAGAGACCTCCGGCAGTGACGATGACTGTCTCGCCTACCTGCCGGAGGAGCAGTAGTGGACGTTTCCGTAAGCATGTGGGTCGGCACGATCGGTGTGCTGGTGGCGCTGATCGTGGCCGACTTCTTCATCGGCGGGCGCAAGCCGCACGAGGTGTCGGTCAAGGAAGCCGGAATCTGGACCACGGTCTGGATCGTGCTGGCCGCGGTCTTCGGCGGGTTCCTCTGGTGGCACTCCGGTTCGCAGCCGGCCGGTGAGTTCTTCGCCGGGTACATCACCGAGAAGTCGCTCAGTGTCGACAACCTGTTCGTGTTCATTCTGATCATGGGCAAGTTCGCGGTGCCGAGGATCTACCAGCAGCGCGTGCTGATGTTCGGTGTGATCATCGCCCTGGTGCTGCGCGCGGTCTTCATCGCCGGAGGCGCGGCGCTCGTGGCGCAGTTCTCCTGGGTGTTCTTCATCTTCGGCGGCTTCCTGGTGTGGACCGCCTGGAAGCTCATCAAGGAGGCCCGGGCCGAGGAGGAGGACGACGAGTTCGAGGAGAACCGCCTGCTCAAGTCGATCGAGCAGCGCTTCCCGTCCACCGACAAGTACCACGGCACCAAGCTCTTCATCCGGGAGAACGGCCGTCGGCTGATGACGCCGATGCTGATCGTGATGCTGGCCATCGGCACCACGGACGTGCTGTTCGCGCTGGACTCGATCCCCGCGATCTTCGGCCTCACCCAGGACCCGTACATCGTGTTCACCGCCAACGCCTTCGCCCTGATGGGCCTGCGCCAGCTGTACTTCCTGATCGGCGGCCTGCTGAAGAAGCTGGTCCACCTCTCGTACGGCCTGTCGGTGATCCTCGGCTTCATCGGCGTGAAGCTGGTGCTGCACGCGCTGCACGAGCAGGGTGTGCACGTCCCCGAGATCGGCATCCCGTTCTCGCTGGGCTTCATCGTGGTGGTGCTCGCCATCACCACCGTGACCAGCCTGATGGCCTCGAAGAAGCAGGAGCGGGAAGCGGTGGAGTCGGAGAAGATCGACGCCTGACGCCTGACGCCTGACGCCTGACGCATAAGCACGGCGGGCCCGCGACCGCACAGTGGTCGCGGGCCCGCCGTCGTTCCCGGCTGCCGGGGCGGCTCCTACCAGCCGCGCTCGCGCCACTCCTGGAGGTGCGGGCGCTCGGCGCCGAGGGTGGTGTCGTTGCCGTGGCCGGGGTAGACCCAGGCCTCGTCCGGCAGGACGTCGAAGATCTTCTCGTTGACGTCCCGGAAGAGGCTCTCGAAGGCCGCCTCGTCGCCCCAGGTGTTGCCCACGCCGCCGGGGAAGAGGCAGTCGCCGGTGAAGACGTGCTGGTGGCCCTGGGGGTCGTCGTAGACCAGCACGATCGCGCCCGGCGTGTGGCCGACCAGGTGCCGGACGGTCAGCTCCACCTGGCCGACCCGCAGGGTGTCGCCGTCCGCCAGCAGCACCTCGGTGGGGACGTCGATGCCCTCGGCGTCGTGCACGCCGGCCGCGGTGCGGGCGCCGGTGGCCGCGACCACCTCGGCGAGCGCGCCCCAGTGGTCGTGGTGGCGGTGCGTGGTGACCACGGTGGCCAGGTCCTCGCCGACGGTCTCCAGCAGCACCGGCGCGTCGGCGGCGGCGTCGATCAGCAGCTGCTCGTCGGTGGCCCGGCAGCGCAGCAGGTAGGCGTTGTTGTCGTACGGCCCGACGGCCACCTTCGTGATGATCAGATGGGCCAGCTCGCGCACGTCCGGCGGTCCGCCGACCTTGACCGCTCCGTGGTACGTCATCCGTCCGCTCCTCGAATCGTGGATGGATTGCCTTGGGGCGAGTCCTCGCAGTCCTGCCCTGACAGCATCGTCCCGCCGTCAGCCCAGCGGGGGAAGCGGGGGCAGCGCGGCGCGGCCGTCGGCGAGCTGGACGCCGCCCCGGTGGACCTGGAGACCGTCGCCGTCGGAGCGGCCGGAGAGCCAGGCGGTGAGCGCCCGCACGGGGCCCTCGGCGGTGAGCTCCGCGGTGCTTCCGGCGCCGATCCCGGCCCGGTCCTCGGTGTCGTCGGCGACCAGCTCGATCGCGGGCAGGCCCTCCGCGCCGGCCAGCTTCTCCGCCAGGCGGCGGAACTCGGCCACCGCGAAGACCTCGGGCCAGTGCGCGGGGGTGTAGCCGGCGTCCAGGTCGACGTGGTGGTACTCGACCTCCATCAGCCGCTTCCAGGGGAGGTCGTGAGCGGGGAAGGTGTAACCGCTGCGGTGCCGCAGTGTGGCCGTCCAGGCCTCGTCGGGCAGCAGAGCGGCCGCCGCGGCGAACCGCTCGGCCGAGGCGCGCAGGTCGTCGAGCTGGACGTCCAGCGGGCGCGGCGCGCCGGCCTCGATGCCCTGGTCGCGGGCCTCGTTGCTGGCGTACTGCGGGATGTCGGTGCCGGTGCGGGCGCCGTTCAGCAGGTTGACCAGGGAGTCGGCGTTGCGGGCCACGTGGGCCAGGACGTGGCCCCTGGTCCAGCCGGGCAGGGCGGAGGGCTCGGCGACGGCCTCCGGCTTCAGCCCGGAGACGCCGTGCAGCAGGTGCCCGGTGCTCTGGACGACCAGGCGCAGCCGCTCGTGGGCGAGCGCGGCGGCGGCGGTGGCGGTCTCGGGAGTGGTCATCGGGTACGGCCTCCGGTTGACGGTCCTGCGAGCGTTGCCCGGGCAGGCCCTCGCTCGTTGACGAGGGTGACGCTATCGCCGATGTCACGGCTGAGCAGGGCTTTTCTCGAACTGCCGGGGTCCGCGTCCCATGAGCGCTTCACTCGTTCGGGTGGACCCGGCTGGACAAGCTCGATAATCGAACGCGTGAGCTAGTAGGCTGGCTGCCGCATCCTGGAAGAAGTACGCATCACTTTCACCAGCCATCTCGCCCCGGAGAAAGGCGCCAGAAGCAGTGGCCGACCGCCTCATCGTCCGCGGTGCTCGCGAGCACAACCTCAAGAACGTCTCGCTCGACCTGCCCCGCGACTCCCTCATCGTCTTCACGGGCCTCTCCGGGTCCGGCAAGTCCTCGCTGGCCTTCGACACGATCTTCGCCGAGGGGCAGCGCCGGTACGTCGAGTCGCTGTCCTCCTACGCCCGCCAGTTCCTCGGGCAGATGGACAAGCCCGACGTCGACTTCATCGAGGGCCTCTCCCCGGCCGTCTCGATCGACCAGAAGTCCACCAACCGCAACCCGCGCTCGACCGTCGGCACCATCACCGAGGTCTACGACTACCTGCGCCTGCTGTTCGCCCGGATCGGCAAGCCGCACTGCCCGCACTGCGGCCGCCCGATCGCCAAGCAGTCCCCGCAGGCCATCGTGGACAAGGTGCTGGAGCTCACCGAGGGCACCCGGTTCCAGGTGCTCAGCCCGGTGGTGCGCGAGCGCAAGGGCGAGTTCGTCGACCTCTTCGCCGACCTCCAGTCCAAGGGCTACGCCCGCGCCCGGGTGGACGGCGAGACGATCCAGCTCGCCGAGCCGCCCAAGCTCAAGAAGCAGGAGAAGCACACCGTCGAGGTGGTGATCGACCGCCTCACCGTCAAGGAGAGCGCCAAGCGCCGCCTGACCGACTCGGTGGAGACGGCCCTGCGGCTGAGCGGCGGCATGGTCGTGCTCGACTTCGTCGACCTCCCGGAGGGGGATCCGGAGCGCGAGCGGATGTACTCCGAGCACCTCTACTGCCCGTACGACGACGTGTCGTTCGAGGAGCTGGAGCCGCGCTCGTTCTCGTTCAACTCGCCGTTCGGCGCCTGCCCGGACTGCTCGGGTCTGGGCAACCGGATGGAGGTGGACCCGGAGCTGGTCGTCCCCGACGACGAGAAGTCGCTGGACGAGGGTGCCATCCACCCGTGGTCCGGCGGCCACACCAAGGAGTACTTCCAGCGGTTGATCGACGCCCTCGCCGGCGAGCTGGGCTTCCGTACCGACATCCCCTGGGCCGGGCTGCCGGCGCGTGCCAAGAAGGCGCTGCTGTACGGGCACAAGCACCAGGTCGAGGTGCGCTACCGCAACCGCTACGGGCGGGACCGCTCGTACACCACGGGCTTCGAGGGCGCCGTCCCGTTCATCCAGCGCCGCCACACCGAGGCGGAGAGCGACTCCAGCCGCGAGCGCTTCGAGGGCTACATGCGCGAGGTGCCCTGCCCGACGTGCGAGGGCACACGGCTCAAGCCGGTGGTGCTCGCCGTCACCGTCGAGGGCCGGTCGATCGCGGACGTCTCGGCGATGTCGATCAGCGACTGCTCGGACTTCCTCGGCGCGATGAAGCTCAACGCCCGGGACAAGCAGATCGCCGAGCGCGTCCTCAAGGAGGTCAACGAGCGGCTGCGCTTCCTGGTCGACGTCGGCCTGGACTACCTCTCGCTCAACCGCGCGGCCGGCACCCTCTCCGGCGGCGAGGCCCAGCGGATCCGGCTCGCCACCCAGATCGGCTCCGGCCTGGTCGGCGTGCTCTACGTGCTGGACGAGCCCTCCATCGGCCTGCACCAGCGCGACAACCACCGCCTGATCGAGACCCTCGTCCGGCTGCGGGACATCGGCAACACCCTGATCGTCGTCGAGCACGACGAGGACACCATCAAGATGGCCGACTGGGTGGTCGACATCGGGCCCGGCGCCGGTGAGCACGGCGGCAAGGTGGTGCACTCCGGTTCGCTGAAGCAGCTGCTCGGCAACAAGGAGTCGCTGACCGGCCAGTACCTCTCCGGCAAGAGGTCCATCCCGATCCCGGCCGCCCGCCGCGACCGGGACAAGAAGCGCCAGCTGACCGTCCACGGCGCCCGCGAGCACAACCTCAAGGACGTCACGGTCGGCTTCCCGCTCGGCACCTTCACCGCGATCACCGGCGTCTCCGGCTCCGGCAAGTCGACGCTGGTCAACGACATCCTCTACACCCACCTCGCCCGGGAGCTGAACGGCGCCCGCAGCGTGCCGGGCAGGCACACCCGGATCACCGGCACCGACCTGGTGGACAAGGTGGTGCACGTCGACCAGTCGCCGATCGGCCGCACCCCGCGCTCCAACCCGGCCACGTACACCGGCGTGTTCGACCACGTCCGGCGGCTCTTCGCGGAGACGCAGGAGGCCAAGGTCCGCGGCTACCTGCCCGGCCGGTTCTCGTTCAACGTCAAGGGCGGCCGCTGCGAGAACTGCTCCGGTGACGGCACCATCAAGATCGAGATGAACTTCCTGCCCGACGTCTACGTGCCGTGCGAGGTCTGCCACGGCGCCCGGTACAACCGGGAGACGCTGGAGGTCCACTACAAGGGCAAGTCCATCGCCGAGGTGCTGGACATGCCGATCGAGGAGGCGCTGCACTTCTTCGAGGCCGTCCCGGCGATCGCCCGCCACCTGAGGACGCTCAACGACGTCGGCCTCGGCTACGTCCGGCTCGGCCAGTCCGCGCCGACGCTCTCCGGCGGCGAGGCGCAGCGCGTCAAGCTCGCCTCCGAGCTGCAGAAGCGCTCCACCGGGCGGACGGTCTACGTGCTGGACGAGCCCACCACCGGTCTGCACTTCGAGGACATCAGCAAGCTGATCAAGGTGCTCTCCGGCCTGGTGGAGAAGGGCAACACGGTGATCGTCATCGAGCACAACCTCGATGTGATCAAGACCGCCGACTGGATCGTCGACATGGGCCCCGAGGGCGGCTCCGGCGGCGGCATGGTGGTCGCCGAGGGCACCCCGGAGCAGATCGCGGCCGTCCCGGAGAGCCACACCGGCAAGTTCCTGCGGGACATCCTCCCGGGCGAGTTCACCGACGCCCCGGTCGCGGTCAAGGCCCCGCGCAAGCGGGCCGCCGCGAAGAAGTAGCCCCCGGAGCAGCACTGCGCGACGCCCTCACCGGCCGCCCCCGCCCCAGGGGGCGGCCGGTGAGGGCCGCATAGACTTCCCGGCGACCGCAGCAGCCGAGCCCGCCGCCAGACCAGGAGCGAACCCATGTCCGAGGCCCCCGAGAGCCCGCAGGCCGAGAGCCCCGCCACCTCCCGCCGAACCCTGCTCTGCGGGGCCGCGGCCGTCCTCGCCGCCGGCGGCGCCCCGGCGGTCTCCGGCTGCTCGTCCTCCTCCGGCTCGTCCGGCTCCTCCTCCGCCAAGACCCCGGTGGACGTCGGCCCGGCCTCCGCCGTGCCGGTCGGCGGCGGCACCGTCTACCGCGATCAGAAGATCGTGGTGACCCAGCCGGCCGAGGGCCAGTACAAGGCGTTCAGCGCCAAGTGCACCCACGCCGGCTGCATCGTCGACCAGGTCAAGAACCAGAAGATCCAATGCCCCTGCCACGGCAGCATGTTCGGCATCACCGACGGCGCGGTGCTGGACGGCCCCGCCCCCACCCCGCTGCCCCAGTACACGGTGGCGGTCGAGGGCGGCAACCTCAAGGTGACCCCGAGCTGAAGCAGTTGATCTCCGCCCAGTTGATCTCCCCTCCGCAGGCCCGGCCCGACTCGGTACGGTGGACCCATGGCTGACCCGTCCACCTACCGCCCGGCGCCGGGCGCGATCCCGACCTCGCCGGGTGTCTACAAGTTCCGCGACGCCCACGACCGGGTCATCTACGTCGGCAAGGCCAAGAGCCTGCGCCCCCGGCTGTCGTCCTACTTCCAGGACCTCGCCGGGCTGCACCCGCGTACCGCGACGATGGTGACCACCGCGGCCTCGGTGGAGTGGACGGTGGTCGCCACCGAGGTCGAGGCGCTCCAGCTGGAGTACTCCTGGATCAAGGAGTTCGACCCCCGCTTCAACGTCAAGTACCGCGACGACAAGAGCTATCCGGAGCTGGCGGTCACCCTCGACGAGGAGTACCCGCGGGTCCAGGTGATGCGCGGGGCGCACAAGAAGGGCGTGCGCTACTTCGGCCCGTACGGGCACGCCTGGGCGATCCGCGAGACGGTCGACCTGCTGCTGCGCGTCTTCCCCGTGCGCACCTGCTCCAACGGCGTCTTCAAGCGCGCCCGCCAGGTCGGCCGGCCCTGCCTGCTCGGCTACATCGGCAAGTGCGCCGCGCCCTGCGTCGGCAAGGTCTCGGCCGACGAACACCGGGCGCTCGCCGAGGACTTCTGCGACTTCATGGCCGGCCGCACCGGCAACTACCTGCGCCGGCTGGAAGAGCAGATGCAGGAGGCCGCCGCGGAGATGGAGTACGAGAAGGCGGCCCGGCTGCGCGACGACATCGGGGCGCTCAAGCGCGCGATGGAGAAGAACGCCATCGTGCTCGCCGACGCCACCGACGCCGACCTGCTCGCCCTCGCCGAGGACGAGCTGGAGGCCGCCGTCCAGATCTTCCACGTCCGCGGCGGCCGGGTCCGCGGCCAGCGCGGCTGGGTCACCGACAAGGTCGAGGACGTGGACACCGCGGGCCTGGTCGAGCACGCCCTCCAGCAGCTCTACGGCAGCACCAGGGGGGACGAGCGGAACGAGTCCGTCCCGCGCGAGGTGCTGGTGCCCGCGCTGCCCGAGCCGGCCGAGCCGGTGAAGGAGTGGCTGAGCAGCCTGCGCGGCGCCCAGGTGGACCTTCGCATCCCGCAGCGCGGCGACAAGAAGGACCTCATGGCCACCGTGCAGCGCAACGCCCAGCAGGCGTTGGCGCTGCACAAGACCAAGCGCGCCTCCGACCTCACCACCCGCAGCCGCGCCCTCCAGGAGATCGCCGACGCGCTGGAGCTGGACTCCGTGCCGCTGCGCATCGAGTGCTTCGACATCTCGCACCTCCAGGGCGAGGACGTGGTCGCCTCAATGGTGGTCTTCGAGGACGGCCTGGCCCGCAAGAGCGAGTACCGTCGCTTCCAGATCAAGGGCTTCGAGGGCCAGGACGACGTCCGCTCGATGCACGAGGTGATCAGCCGGCGGTTCCGCCGCTACCTCCAGGAGCGCGAGGAGACGGGGGAGTGGGCCGTCCCCGAGGCCGACGACCCGGGCGCCGCGCCCGCCGCCGACGGCGCCCCGGAGACCCCCGCCGAGGGCGGCTCCGAGATCCCCGCCGGGCCGATCGACCCGGACACGGGCCGCCCCCGCCGCTTCGCCTACCCGCCACAGCTGTTGGTCGTCGACGGCGGCCAGCCGCAGGTCGCGGCCGCCAGGCGCGCCCTGGACGAGCTGGGCATCGACGACGTCGCCCTCTGCGGCCTGGCCAAGCGCCTGGAGGAGGTCTGGCTGCCCGGCGAGGACGACCCGGTGGTCCTGCCGCGCAGCAGCGAGGGCCTCTACCTGCTCCAGCGGGTCCGCGACGAGGCACACCGCTTCGCCATCACCTACCAGCGCAACAAGCGTTCCAAACGACTCACCGCCGGGGAGCTGGACTCCGTCCCCGGCCTCGGCGAGACTCGCCGCCAGGCGCTGCTCAAGCACTTCGGCTCGCTGAAGAAGCTCCGTGCGGCCACCGTCGACGAACTCTGCGCCGTCCCCGGCATCGGACGCCGGACGGCGGAGACTGTTGCGTCAGCGTTGTCGTCCCGTACACCCGCGGCACCGGCTGTGAACACCGCCACCGGCGAGATCATCGATGACAGCGCCGACGCGGCCGGCCCAGCGGCCGCCGCAGCGCCCCAGACCGCACCGTCCCAGGAGACGCCATGACGGCCGACGCCGCCCGTCAGCCGGCGCGCCCCGCGCTCACTCGCCCGAGTGAGCCGGGGAAGCGTGCCCGCGCGACGCGCGTTCTCCTCAGCAGAACCATCGAGAGCGGGGAACCGAAGTGACCATGTCCGACCATGGGGGTACCACCCGGCCGGAGGCTGGGGGAGAGAACGCCCCGGAACTGGTGATCATCTCCGGCATGTCCGGAGCAGGCCGCTCCACCGCGGCCAAGTGCCTGGAGGACCTCGGCTGGTTCGTGGTGGACAACCTGCCGCCGGCCCTCATCCCGACCATGGTCGACCTCGGCGCCCGCTCCCAGGGCAACGTGGCGCGGATCGGTGCCGTGGTGGACGTCCGCGGCCGGCAGTTCTTCGACGACCTGCTCACGTCGCTGGACGAGCTGGAGAAGCGCGGCGTCCGGCTGCGCGTCGTCTTCCTGGACTCCTCCGACGACGCCCTGGTCCGCCGCTTCGAGAGCGTCCGCCGCCCGCACCCGCTCCAGGCCGACGGCCGGATCGTCGACGGCATCGCCCAGGAGCGCGACCTGCTGCGCGAGCTGCGCGGCGAGGCCGACCTGGTGATCGACACCTCCAACCTCAACGTGCACCAGCTGCGCGCCAAGCTCGACGCCCAGTTCGCCGACCACGACGAGCCCGAGCTGCGCGCCACCGTGATGTCCTTCGGCTTCAAGTACGGCCTGCCGGTCGACGCCGACCTCGTGGTGGACTGTCGCTTCCTGCCCAACCCGCACTGGGTCCCCGAGTTGCGCGCCCGCACCGGCACCGACGCCGACGTCGCCGACTACGTGTTCCGGCAGCCCGGCGCCAACGAGTTCCTCAACGGCTACACCGAGCTGCTGCGCATCGTGACCGAGGGGTACCGCCGCGAGGGGAAGCGCTACATGACGCTTGCCGTAGGCTGCACCGGTGGCAAGCACCGCAGCGTCGCGATGTCCGAGCGCCTGACGAAGCGTCTCATCGCGGACGGAGTGGAAACCGTGCTCGTCCACCGTGACATGGGACGGGAGTAGCCGCCGCGCCCCTGCCGGGCCGCCGGCGGAGGGCCGGCGGCGGGCAAGAGGAACGCGAGGTAGGTGTGACGGGATACGTGCCCGGGCGGCAGCTCCAGAACAAGACCGCCGACCGGACGGGGGTCCCGGCGCGCGCCGCGACCCCCGTCCGGTCCCGGACGGGGCAGGCCCGGACCAGCCCGGCCCGCCCCGGCCCCGCCCGCACCAGCCAGGCCCCCCGGTCCAACCAGGCGCCCAGGATCACCGCCCTCGGCGGCGGCCAGGGGCTCTCCGCCTCGCTGTCCGCACTGCGCCGGCTCACCACCGACCTCACCGCCGTGGTCACGGTGGCCGACGACGGCGGCTCCAGCGGCCGGCTGCGCGAGGAGCTCGGGGTGCTGCCCCCGGGGGACCTCCGCAAGGCGCTGGCCGCGCTCTGCGGCGACGACGACTGGGGCCGCACCTGGTCCGAGGTGATCCAGCAGCGCTTCACCGGCACCGGGGGGCTGGGCGGCCACGCCGTCGGCAACCTGCTGATCGTCGCGCTCTGGGAGAAGCTCGGGGATCCGGTGGCCGCCCTGGACTGGGTGGGCCGGCTGCTGAACGTCCAGGGCCGGGTGCTGCCGATGTCGGCGGTGCCGCTGGACATCGAGGCGATAGTCCGCGGCCACGACCCGGCCCACCCCGGCGCGGTCTCCGCCGTCCGTGGGCAGGCCAGCGTGGCCGTGACGCCGGGCACCGTGGAGTCGGTCCGGCTGCTGCCGGACGAGCCGCCGGCCGTGCCGGAGGCCGTCACCGCCGTCCGCGAGGCGGACTGGGTGGTGCTCGGCCCCGGCTCCTGGTTCACCAGCGTGCTGCCGCACCTGCTGGTGCCCGAGCTGGCCCAGGCGCTCACCGAGACCCGCGCACGCCGTCTGCTCACCCTGAACCTCGCCCCCCAGCCCGGCGAGACGGAGGGCTTCACCCCGCAGCGTCACCTGGAGGTCATCGCCGACCACGCCCCCGCCCTTGCGGTGGATGCGATCCTGGTGGACGAGCGCGCCGTCACCGGCGGCGCCTTCGGCCAGGCGGACCTGGCCGGCCTGGAGAAGGCCGCCGAGCGGATGGGCGCAGCCCTGGTGCTCGGGCGGGTCGCCCGTACCGACGGCACGCCGCGACACGACCCGGAGCTCTTGGCAGCCGCGTACGACCGGATTTTCCGGACACATGGAAGGATCGGGCCATGGCGATGACTCCAGCGGTGAAGGACGAAATCAGCCGGCTCCCGGTCACCCGGGCCTGCTGCCGCAAGGCGGAGGTCTCGGCGATCCTGCGTTTCGCGGGCGGGCTGCACATCGTGAGCGGCCGCATCGTGATCGAGGCGGAGCTGGACACCGGCGCGGCGGCGCGCCGTCTGCGCAAGGACCTGCTGGAGATCTTCGGACACTCCTCGGACCTCGTCGTGATGGCGCCCGGCGGCCTGCGCCGCGGCAGCCGCTACGTGGTCCGGGTGGTCAAGGACGGCGAGCTGCTGGCCCGCCAGACCGGTCTCGTGGACGGCCGCGGTCGGCCGATCCGGGGCCTGCCCCCGGCCGTCGTCTCCGGCGCCACCTGCGACGCCGAGGCGGCGTGGCGCGGGGCGTTCCTGGCGCACGGCTCGCTCACCGAGCCCGGCCGTTCCTCCTCCCTGGAGATCACCTGCCCCGGCTCCGAGGCCGCCCTCGCGCTGGTCGGTGCCGCCCGCCGGCTCGGCATCCCGGCCAAGGCCCGCGAGGTGCGCGGCGTGGACCGGGTGGTGATCCGCGACGGCGACGCCATCGGCGCGCTGCTGACCCGGCTCGGCGCCCACGAGTCGGTGCTGGCCTGGGAGGAGCGCCGGATGCGGCGTGAGGTGCGGGCCACCGCCAACCGCCTGGCCAACTTCGACGACGCCAACCTGCGCCGCTCGGCCCGCGCCGCGGTGGCGGCCGGCGCCCGGGTGCAGCGCGCGCTGGAGATCCTCGGCGAGGAGGTGCCGGAGCACCTGGCCGCCGCGGGGCAGCTGCGGATGCAGCACAAGCAGGCCTCGCTGGAGGAGCTGGGCGCGCTGGCCGACCCGCCGCTGACGAAGGACGCGGTCGCCGGCCGGATCCGCCGGCTGCTGGCGATGGCCGACAAGCGCGCCTCGGAGCTGGGCCTGCCGAGCACCGAGGCCAATCTGACCGACGAGATGGCGCTCAACTAGCGATCACGGTCCGTGAGTACGAGCGGCCGGTGTCCGGATTCCGGACATCGGCCGCTCTGTGTTCGGACGCCAGCGAACAGGGGTTGACAACGCGCTCCGCAGGCCTGGAGCAACTCCCGCGACGGCAAGCGGAGAAGGCCTGTTCGTGAGCTATTGACACGCCACGCCAAGGCGTCCGACCCGGGCTGATGTGCCCTCTCAGGGCTCGGAGGGGTAGGGTCATAGGCGGTCGGGGACATCCCAAATTCCACCCCGTCGGCATAGTTCCGGCGTACCTAACGAGGAGATCGGTTCGTGACGATCCGGGTAGGCATCAACGGATTCGGCCGCATCGGCCGCAACTTCTTCCGTGCGGTCAAGGCCCAAGGCGCGGACATCGAGATCGTCGGTGTCAATGACCTGACCGACACCAAGACCCTGGCGCACCTTCTCAAGTACGACTCCATCCTGGGCACCTTCCCCGGCGAGGTCTCGCACACCGAGAACAGCATCACCGTCGACGGCAAGACCTTCAAGGTCATCGCCGAGCGTGACCCGGCCAACCTGCCCTGGGGCGAGCTGGGCGTGGACATCGTCATCGAGTCCACCGGCATCTTCACCAAGGCCGATGCGGCCAAGAAGCACGTCACCGCCGGCGCCAAGAAGGTCATCATCTCGGCGCCCGCCACCGACGAGGACGTCACCATCGTGATGGGCGTCAACGACGACAAGTACGACGCCGCCAAGCACACCGTCATCTCCAACGCCTCCTGCACCACCAACTGCGTGGCGCCGCTGGCCAAGGTGCTGAACGAGAACTTCGGCATCGTCAAGGGTCTGATGACCACGGTGCACGCGTACACCAACGACCAGGTCACCCTGGACTTCCCGCACAAGGACCTGCGCCGCGCCCGCGCCGCCGCCCTCAACATCATCCCGACCTCCACCGGTGCCGCCAAGGCCACCGCGCTGGTGCTGCCGGAGCTGAAGGGCAAGCTGGACGGCACCTCGCTGCGCGTCCCGGTCCCGACCGGCTCGATCACCGACCTGGTCGTCACCCTGGAGCGCGACGTCACCGTCGAGGAGGTCAACGCGGCCTTCCAGAAGGCCTCCGAGGGCTCGCTCAAGGGCATCCTGCAGTACACCGAGGACCCGATCGTCTCCTCCGACATCGTGAACTCGCCGTTCTCCACGATCTTCGACTCGCTGATGACCATGGTCCAGGGCAACCAGGTCAAGGTCTTCGGCTGGTACGACAACGAGTGGGGCTACTCGAACCGCCTCGTCAACCTGACCACCCTCGTCGGTGAGCAGCTCTGACGCAGCGGGAGCTGACGTGAAGTAAGGGGGAGGGCCCGGAAGGCTTCGACGCCATCCGGGCCCTCGTCTGCGCACCCTCAACTCCCCTATGACGGCCCGCCGTTGTGCCGTCCTTGCTCCACCCCCCAGGAGACGGAAGACCGTGAAGACCATCGAAGACCTCGACGTCGCCGGCAAGCGCGTATTCGTCCGCGCGGACCTGAACGTGCCGCTGTCCGGCGCCACGATCACCGACGACGGCCGGATCCGTGCCGTCGCCCCGACCATCGCCAAGCTCGTCGAGCGCGGTGCGAAGGTCGTCGTCGCCTCCCACCTCGGCCGCCCCAAGGGCGAGCCGGACCCGCAGTTCTCCCTCGCGCCGGTGGCCGTCCGCCTCGGCGAGATCCTCGGCAGGCCGGTCGCGTTCGCGACCGACACCGTGGGCGAGAGCGCGAAGGCCACCGTCGCCGCCCTGGCCGACGGCGAGGTCACGCTGCTCGAGAACCTGCGCTTCAACGCCGGCGAGACCAGCAAGGACGACGCCGAGCGCGGCGCCTTCGCCGACGAGCTGGCGCAGCTGGCCGACCTGTACGTGGGCGACGGCTTCGGTGCGGTGCACCGCAAGCACGCCTCCGTCTACGACCTGCCGGCCCGCCTGCCGCACGCCGTCGGCGACCTGATCGCCACCGAGGTGGGCGTGCTCAAGCGCCTCACCGAGGAGGTCGAGCGCCCCTACGTGGTCGTGCTCGGCGGCTCCAAGGTGTCCGACAAGGTCGGCGTGATCGACAACCTGCTCGGCAAGGCCGACCGCATCCTGATCGGCGGCGGCATGGCGTACACCTTCCTCAAGGCCCTGGGCCACGAGGTCGGCATCTCGCTGCTGCAGGAGGACCAGATCCCGGTCGTCCTGGAGTACCTGGAGCGGGCGAAGGCGAACGGCGTCGAGTTCGTGCTGCCGGTGGACGTCGCGGTGTCCGCGAGCTTCCCCGACACCAAGACCCACAAGCCGGTCGAGGACTACGAGGTCGTGGACGCGGACAGGATCCCCGCGGACAAGGAGGGACTGGACATCGGCCCGAAGACCCGCGAGCTGTTCGCGGCGAAGCTGGCCGACGCCAGGACGGTGTTCTGGAACGGTCCGGTGGGCGTCTTCGAGCACCCGACCTTCGCCGAGGGCACCAAGGCAGTCGCGCAGGCGCTGCTGGACAGTGACGCGTTCACCGTGGTCGGTGGCGGCGACTCCGCCGCGGCCGTCCGCATCCTGGGCTTCGACGAGACGAAGTTCGGGCACATCTCGACCGGCGGTGGCGCCAGCCTTGAGTACCTGGAGGGCAAGACCCTCCCCGGTCTCGCCGCCCTGGAAGGCTGAGGCAATGACTGAGCGTCTCCCGCTGATGGCGGGCAACTGGAAGATGAACCTCAACCACCTTGAGGCCATCCAGCACACCCAGAAGCTGGCGTTCGCGCTGGCCGACAAGGACTACGAGGCCGTCGAGGTCGCCGTCCTGGTGCCGTTCACCGACCTGCGGTCGGTGCAGACCCTGGTCGACGGCGACAAGCTGAAGATCAAGTACGGCTCGCAGGACATCTCGCAGCACGACTCCGGTGCCTACACCGGCGAGGTCTCCGGCCCGATGCTGTCCAAGCTGAAGTGCACCTACGCGGTCATCGGTCACTCGGAGCGCCGGCAGTACCACGGCGAGAACGAGGAGATCGTCAACGCCAAGGTCAAGGCCGCCTACCGCAGCGGGGTCACCCCGATCCTCTGCATCGGCGAGCCGCTGGACATCCGCAAGGCCGGCACCCACGTCGAGTACACGCTGGCCCAGCTCGACGGCGGCCTGAAGGACGTCCCGGCCGCGCAGGCCGAGTCCATCGTCGTCGCGTACGAGCCGGTCTGGGCGATCGGCACCGGCGAGGTGGCGACCCCCGAGGACGCCCAGGAGGTCTGCGCCGCGATCCGCCGGCGGATCGCCGAGCTGTACGACGCCGCGCTGGCCGAGAAGGTCCGTGTCCTGTACGGCGGTTCGGTCAAGTCGTCGAGCGCGGCCGGCCTGATGGCCAAGCCCGACATCGACGGCGGCCTGATCGGCGGTGCCTCCCTGGACGCCGACGAGTTCGTCAAGATCGTGCGGTACCGTGAGCAGGCAGTAGGCTAACGCCGCCGCAGCAACGTAGGCTTTGGGGCCGGACCGCTCAGTGCGGCCCGGCCCCTTCGCCGAAGATACGAGAGAGTTGGTCCCGTCGTGGTTATCGGGTTCTCGATTGCCCTGATCATCTTCAGCCTGCTGATGATCCTCCTGGTGCTGCTGCACAAGGGGAAGGGCGGCGGCCTGTCCGACATGTTCGGTGGCGGCGCGATGTCCACCGGCGGCGGCTCGGCGGTGGCCGAGCGCAACCTGGACCGCATCACGATCATCGTCGGTGTCGCCTGGTTCGCGTGCATCATCGTGCTCAGCCTGGTGCTCAAGTACCAGAGCTGACGTATCTCTGACGCCCCGTCGCCCCGCGGCCTATGCTGGAACGGTCCGGGGCGGAGCCGGTGGTGGTGGATCCTTAACTCCTGCTTACACTAGGACGACTTTCGCCACCGACGCGCACCGCGGCGGGTCGGCGCACCAGCACGCAGGGAGTCAGACCGTGGCAAGTGGCAACGCCATCCGTGGCAGCAGGGTCGGAGCCGGTCCGATGGGGGAGGCGGAGCGCGGCGAGTCCGCCCCGCGCAGCCGGATCTCCTTCTGGTGTGCCAACAAGCACGAGACCCGCCCCAGCTTCGCCGCGGAGGCGGTCATCCCGGAGACCTGGGACTGCCCGCGCTGTGGCTTCCCGGCCGGCCAGGACGAGCACAACCCGCCGGCCCCCTCGCGCAACGAGCCCTACAAGACCCACCTCGCCTACGTGCGCGAGCGGCGCACCGACGCCGACGGCGAGGCGATCCTCGCCGAGGCGCTGGCCAAGCTGCGTGGCGAGATCTGAGGGCCGGCAACACGAAGGGCGCCACCGTTTCGAACGGTGGCGCCCTTTCGCGTAGCCGGGGCCTAGGCCGAGGCCGGCGGGTAGAGCTGCGGCGGGAGCTGCGCCGCCGCGGCCCGGTCCAGCAGCCAGAGCGTGCGGCTGCGGCCGTACGCGCCCGAGGCGGGCGCCTGGAGCTCGCCCGGGCCGGAGAGGGCCAGCGCGACCGCGCCGGCCTTGTCCTCGCCGGCCGCCAGCAGCCAGACCTCGCGGGCCGCCCGGATCGCCGGGAGGGTCAGCGAGACGCGGGTCGGCGGGGGCTTCGGCGCCCCGCGCACGCCGACCACCGTCAGCTCGGCCTCCCGGACGCCCGGGTGCTCGGGGAAGAGCGAGGCGACGTGGGTGTCCGGGCCGACGCCGAGCAGCAGCACGTCGAAGGCGGGCACGCCGAGCCGGTCGCCCGGCCCGGCCGCCTCGGCCAGCTCCTCGGCGTAGCGGGCCGCGGCGGCCTCCACGTCCGAACCGTCCACGCCGTCCGAGGCGGGCATCTCGTGCACCCGCGCCGGGTCGAGCGGGACGGCGTCGAGCAGCTCCGCCCGGGCCTGGACGGCGTTGCGGTCCGGATCGGCGGCGGGCACGAAGCGCTCGTCGCCCCACCAGAGGTCCAGCCGGGCCCAGTCGACCGCGTCCCGGGCGGGGGAGGCGGCGATGGCGGCCAGCAGCGCGTTGCCGTTGCGCCCGCCGGTGAGCACCACCGAGGCGGTGCCGCGGGAGGCCTGGGCGTCCACGATCCGGGTGATCAGCCGGGCCGCGGCCGCCTGGGCCATCAGCTCCTTGTCCCGGTGGACGACCAGCTGCGGGGTCGCCGCCGTCACGATCCCGCCTTCTTGCTCGCGCGCTTGGCCGGGGCCTTCTTCGCGGCGGCCTCCTCCGGCGCGGCGGTGCCCGGCACCTTGGCGGTCACCCGGGCCGGGTTGGCCACCGCGGCCTCGGAGACGGCCTGGGCGACCTGCTCGGCCGCCACCGTCTCGGCGTTGACCGGCTCGTGCAGCCGCTCGACGGGCGTGCGCACGGCCGACGCGTAGATGTCGTCCGGGTCGAGCCGGCGCAGCTCCTCCGCGATCAGCTCGGACGTCTCGCGCCGCTTGAGCGCCACCTGGCGGTCCGGCGAGCCGGCCATGGAGAGCGTGCCCATCAGGCCGTCCGGGCGGTCCAGGGTGATGTCCCCGTCCGCGGTGCGCAGGTGTACCGCGGTGATGCCCGGGCCGCCGGTGACGACCCGCTCGACCGGCACGTGCAGCCGGTTGTGCAGCCAGAGGCCGAGCAGCTCGACGCTGGGGTTGTACGACTCGCCCTCGACCACCGCGGAGATGATCTTCGACGGCCGCTGGTCCAGCGCCGCGGCCAGCATCGAACGCCAGCCGGTGATCCTGGTCCAGGCCAGGTCGGTGTCGCCCGGGGTGTAGCTCTGGGCCCGCTGGGCGAGCTGGCCGACGGGGGACTCCGCGGTGACGGCGTCGGTGATCCGGCGCTGGGCGATCGAACCCAGCGGGTCCTGCGCCGGGTGCAGCGGCGCGTTCTCCGGCCACCAGACGACCACCGGGGCGTCCGGGAGGAGCAGCGGCAGGACGACCGACTGGGCGTGCGCGGCGAGCTCGCCGTGCATGCGCAGCACGACCGTCTCGCCGGAGCCGGCGGCGGTGCCGACGAGGATCTCGGCGTCCAGGCGGGTCTCGGCGCGGGCCCGGGGCGAGCGCCCGGCGCGCTTGATGACCGCCAGGGTGCGCGAGGGGTGCTCGCGGGAGGCGTCGTTGGCGGCCTTGAGGGCGTCGTACGCGCTGCCCTCGTCGGTCACGATCACCAGGGTGAGCACCATGCCGGCGGCGGTGGAGCCGCTGGCCCGGCGCGCCTCCATCAGCGCTGCGTTGATCTTGCTGGACGTGGTGTCCGTGAGGTCGATCTTCATGGCCGGCGCCAGCTCCTGCCGTCTCGTGCGAGCATCTCGTCAGCCTCGACCGGTCCCCAGGTGCCGGCCGGGTACTGGGCGGGCTTGCCGTGGGCGTCCCAGTACTTCTCGATCGGGTCGAGGATCTGCCAGGAGAGCTCGACCTCCTGGTGGCGCGGGAACAGGTTGGCGTCACCGAGCAGCACGTCGAGGATGAGCCGCTCGTACGCCTCCGGGCTGGACTCGGTGAAGGACTCGCCGTAGGCGAAGTCCATCGTGACGTCCCGGACCTCGAAGGAGGTGCCCGGCACCTTGGAGCCGAACCGCACCGTCACGCCCTCGTCCGGCTGGACCCGGATGACCAGGGCGTTCTGCCCCAGCTCCTCGGTCGCGTAGGAGTCGAACGGCAGGTACGGGGCGCGCTGGAAGACCACCGCGATCTCGGTGACCCGGCGGCCGAGCCGCTTGCCGGTGCGCAGGTAGAACGGCACACCCGCCCAGCGGCGGTTGTTGATCTCCAGCTTGATGGCCGCGTAGGTGTCGGTCTTGGAGTCCGGGTTGATGCCGTCCTCGTCGAGGTAGCCGCCGACCTCCTCGCCGCCCTGCCAGCCGGCCGCGTACTGGCCGCGCACGGTGTGCTTGCCGAGGTCGGCCGGGAGCTTGACGGCGCTGAGCACCTTGAGCTTCTCGGCGACCAGCGCCTTGGGGTGGAACGACGCCGGCTCCTCGATGGCGGTGAGCGCCATCAGCTGGAGCAGGTGGTTCTGGATGACGTCCCGGGCCGAGCCGATGCCGTCGTAGTAGCCGGCACGGCCGCCGATGCCGATGTCCTCGGCCATGGTGATCTGCACGTGGTCGACGTACGACCGGTTCCAGATCGGTTCGAACATCTGGTTGGCGAAGCGGAGCGCCAGGATGTTCTGGACGGTCTCCTTGCCCAGGTAGTGGTCGATCCGGAAGACCTCGTCCCGGGGGAAGACCTCGTGGACGATCCGGTTCAGCTCCTGGGCGCTCTCCAGGTCGTGGCCGAAGGGCTTCTCGATGACGGCGCGCCGCCAGGAGCCCGAGGGCGGGTCGGCCAGGCCGTGCTTCTTCAGCTGCTGGACGACGGTCGGGAAGAACTTCGGCGGCACCGAGAGGTAGAAGGCGAAGTTGCCGCCCGTGCCCTGGGCCTTGTCGAGCTCCTCGATGGTCGCGCGGAGCTTGTCGAAGGCGTCGTCGTCGTCGAAGGTGCCGTGGACGAAGCGCATGCCCTTGGCGAGCTGCTGCCACACCTCCTCGCGGAAGGGCGTCCTGGCGTGCTCCTTGACCGCGTCGTGGACCTCCTTGGCGAAGTCCTCGTCCTTCCACTCGCGGCGGGCGAAGCCGACGAGCGAGAAGCCCGGCGGCAGCAGGCCGCGGTTGGCCAGGTCGTAGATGGCCGGCATCAGCTTCTTGCGGGACAGGTCGCCGGTGACCCCGAAGATGACCAGGCCCGACGGCCCCGCGATGCGCGGGAGCCGTCGGTCTGCAGGGTCACGAAGCGGGTTGACGGGAGCCGGCGGGGTGTCGGCCGCGTCCGAGTCCGACGTCAACTCAGGGAAATCAGTGCTCACTTGATGGGCTCCGCTTTCGTGCGCTGGCTGTGAGCAGGAATCACTTCTCGTCGGTGAAGGAGGCGAGCGAGGCGGTGACGGTGTCGAGCAGCTCGTTCCAGGACTGCTCGAACTTCTCCACGCCCTCGTCCTCGAGCACCTGGACCACGTCGTCGTAGTCCACGCCGGCGGCGGCGATGGCGTCCATCACGGCCTTGGCGTCGGCGTAGTTCGGGACGATGGTGCCGCCGGTGATCACGCCGTGGTCGCCGGTGGCGTCCAGGGTGGCCTCGGGCATGGTGTTGACGGTGCCCGGGGCGACCAGCTCGGTGACGTACAGGGTGTCCGGCAGGGCCGGGTCCTTGACGCCGGTGGAGGCCCAGAGCGGACGCTGCGGCTTGGCGCCGGCGGCCTCCAGGGCCTTCCAGCGGTCGCTGCCGGCGGCCTTGCCGTCGACGCTGCCGAAGACCTCCTCGTACGCCTGGTAGGCGAGGCGGGCGTTGGCCAGGGCGGCCTTGGAGCGCAGGTTCCTGGCGTCGCCGCCGACCTTGTCCAGGCGCTTGTCGATCTCGGTGTCCACGCGGGAGACGAAGAACGAGGCGACCGACTCGATCTGGGAGAGGTCCAGGCCCTTGGCCTTGGCGGCCTCCAGACCGGTCAGGTAGGCGTCGATGACGGCGCGGTAGCGCTCCAGCGAGAAGATCAGCGTGACGTTGACGCTGATGCCCTTGCCGATGACCTCGCTGATCGCCGGCAGGCCGGCCTTGGTGGCGGGGATCTTGATGAAGACGTTCGGGCGGTCGACCAGCCACCACAGCTGCTTGGCCTCGGCGATGGTGGCGGCGGTCTCGTGGGCCAGGCGCGGGTCGACCTCGATGGAGACCCGGCCGTCGCGGCCGTTGGAGGCGTCGTAGACCGGGCGCAGCACGTCGGCGGCGTCGCGCACGTCCGAGGTGGTGATCATGCGGACGGCCTCGTCGGTGGTGACCTTGCGGACGGCGAGGTCGCGCAGCTGGCCGTCGTACGAGCTGTGCCCGCCGCCGATGGCCTTCTGGAAGATGGTGGGGTTGGTGGTGACACCCACCACGTGCTTGTTCTGCACCAGCTCGGCGAGGTTGCCGGTGTTCAGCCGCTCGCGGCTGAGGTCGTCCAGCCAGATCGCCACGCCTTCGTCGCTGAGGCGCTTCAGTGCGTCAGTCATGGTGCTTCAGTCCTTTTTTCTTCTGTCTTCGTGGGGTCGTCAGAGGGGCCGCGTACTCGCGTGCGGGCGAGTACGCGGCCCAAGGGGCTAGCGGTTGACGGCTTCGAGCGAGCGCAGCGCGTTGTGGGCCTCGGCGACGACCCGCTCGGAGGTCAGGCCGAACTCCTCGAACAGCACCTTGTAGTCGGCGGAGGCGCCGAAGTGCTCCAGCGAGACGATCCGGCCGTGGTCGCCGACCAGCTCGCGCCAGCCCTGGCCGATGCCGGCCTCGACCGAGACGCGGGCCTTGACCGACGGCGGCAGCACGCTGTCGCGGTAGGCCTGGTCCTGCTCCTGGAACCACTCGAAGGACGGCAGCGAGACCACGCGGGTCGCGATGCCCTCGGCCTCCAGGACCTCGCGGGCCTTGACGGCCAGCTGGACCTCGGAGCCGGTGCCGAGCAGGATCAGCTGCGGGTCGCCGTTGGACGCCTCGGCCAGGATGTAGCCGCCCTTCGCCGTGCCCTCGGCGGAACCGAAGACCTCGCGGTCGAAGGTCGGGACGTTCTGGCGGGTGAGCGCCAGGCCGACCGGGCCGGGGTGGGTGGTCTGCCGCTCGATCACCGTGCGCCAGGCGACGGCCGTCTCGTTGGCGTCGGCCGGGCGGACCATGGCCAGGCCCGGGATGGCGCGCAGCGAGGCCAGGTGCTCGACCGGCTGGTGGGTCGGGCCGTCCTCGCCGAGGCCGATCGAGTCGTGCGTCCAGACGTAGGTGACCGGCAGCTTCATCAGCGCGGCCAGGCGGACGGCCGGGCGCATGTAGTCGGCGAAGACCAGGAAGGTGCCGCCGAAGACGCGGGTCTTGCCGTGCAGAGCGATGCCGTTCATGGTCGAGCCCATGGCGTGCTCGCGGATGCCGAAGTGGATCGTCCGGCCGTAGGGGCTGGCGGACTTCAGCGGGTTGCCCCCGGGGAGGAAGGAGCTCTCCTCGTCGATGGTGGTGAGGTTGGACTCCGCGAGGTCGGCCGAGCCGCCCCACAGCTCCGGGATCACCGCGCCGATCGCCTTGAGGGTCTCGCCGGAGGCCTTGCGGGTGGCGACGTCCTTGCCGGCCTCGAAGACCGGGACGGTCTTCTTCCAGCCCTCGGGCAGCTCGCCGGCGTCGATGCGGTCGAACTCGGCGGCGCGGTGCGGGTGGGCGGCGCGCCAGGCGTTGAAGGACTGCTGCCACTCGTCGCGGGCGGCCTTGCCGCGCTTGATCACCTGGCGGGCGTGCCCGATCACCTTCTCGCTGACCTCGAAGGTCTTCTCCGGGTCGAAGCCCAGGACCTTCTTGGTGGCGGCGATCTCGGCGGCGCCGAGCGCGGAGCCGTGCGCCTTGGCGGTGTTCTGCGCGTCCGGGGCCGGCCAGGCGATGATGGTGCGCATCGCGATCAGCGACGGGCGGCCGGTCTCGGCCTTGGCGGTGGCCAGCGCGTCGGCCAGGGCGGCCACGTCGATGTCGCCGTTGGACTTCGGGGTGACCCGCTGGACGTGCCAGCCGTACGCCTCGTAGCGCTTGAGGACGTCCTCGGAGAAGGCCGTCTCGGTGTCGCCCTCGATCGAGATGTGGTTGTCGTCGTACAGGGCGACGAGGTTGCCCAGCTTCTGGTGGCCGGCGAGCGAGGAGGCCTCGGCGGAGATGCCCTCCTCCAGGTCGCCGTCGGAGACGATGGCCCAGATGGTGTGGTCGAACGGCGACTCGCCGGCCGGGGCGTCCGGGTCGAAGAGGCCGCGCTCGAAGCGGGCCGCCATCGCCATGCCCACCGCGTTGGCGATGCCCTGGCCCAGCGGACCGGTGGTGGTCTCGACGCCCGCGGTGTGACCGTGCTCGGGGTGGCCGGGGGTGCGGCTGCCGGCGACCCGGAAGGCCTTGAGGTCGTCCAACTCCAGACCGTAACCGGAGAAGTAGAGCTGGGTGTAAAGGGTCAGGCTGGTGTGCCCGGGGGAGAGGACGAAACGGTCGCGGCCCACCCAGGCCGGGTCGGTCGGGTCGTGGCGCAGGAAGCGCTGGAAGATCAGGTACGCCGCCGGGGCCAGCGACATGGCCGTCCCGGGGTGTCCGTTGCCGACCTTCTGGACCGCGTCCATGGCCAGGACGCGGGCCGTGTCGACAGTCCGCTCGTCCAGTTCGGACCACTCGAATGCATTCGTCGGCGTCGTGCTCACCCTGTCTCAGGGCTCCTTCCGTTGTGAAGAGTGACCCCGTGAGGGGGACCGGGTCGGCCACGTCGGTGGGGCCGGACGCTTGGGTGGTGCCGGTCACGGAGGGTAGATCCCGCTTCTCGTGGCGAGCCTACCGTCCGGGCCGGGGCTCACCCTCAGTGCTGAGACAACGGGGAATTCGATATGGCGATTCCCACGAGGGATCGATGGGCTGTTTTGTCACAGGCTCTCCTGGTTTCACGGGCTCTGCCCCTCCGGGGGGCAGGACGGGGGACCGATGCCGCACGGGCCCAGCTTCGTGGGTTCACCCAGGGGTGTGCGTTCCGCCTCGCCGGGGGACCCCGGAGCCGGTGGGGAGATATGGAGCGTCTAAGGTGGCGTGGTACGCGCAGAGCGGACGATTCGGGACCCTTCGTTCCTGTAGCCGCCTGTGAGGATTCATCTTCAGTTGGGGTGTTAGTGACCGCCGTCGAATCCCGTCCCGCCGGGGTCACCGGGGCGACGCCTGCGCACCGGCCGTTCGGGGCCCGTGTCGGCGCATTCGTCGCACTGACCAAGCCTCGGATCATCGAGCTGCTGCTGATCACCACCGTGCCGGTGATGTTCCTGGCGCAGCGCGGTGTTCCGGATCCGCTGCTGGTGCTGCAGGTGGTCATCGGCGGCTACCTCTCGGCCGGTGGCGCCAACGCCCTCAACATGTACATCGACCGCGACATCGACGCGGTGATGTCGCGGACCGAGCGGCGGCCGATCGTCACCGGCATGGTGTCGCCGCGCGAGGCGCTGGTCTTCGGCATCGCGCTGGCGATCGGCTCGACGATCTGGCTGGGCGCCCTGGTCAACGTGCTGTCCTCGCTGCTGGCGCTGTCGGCACTGCTCTTCTACGTGTTCGTCTACACGCTGGGGCTGAAGCGGCGGACCGCGCAGAACATCGTCTGGGGCGGCATCGCCGGCTGCATGCCGGTCTTCGTCGGCTGGGCGGCGGTCACCAACTCGGTGTCCTGGTCGGCACTGGTGCTCTTCCTGGTCATCTTCTTCTGGACACCGCCGCACTACTGGCCGCTGTCGATGAAGGTGCGCGAGGACTACGAGCGGGCCGGCGTGCCGATGCTGCCGGTGATCAAGGGCAACCTGGCGGTCGCCAAGCAGATCGTCGTCTACTCCTGGGTCATGGTGGCCGTCTCGCTGGCCCTGTGGCCGCTGGCAGACACCAGCTGGCTCTACCCCGTCTCGGCCGTCGTGCTGGGCGCCGCCTGGCTGAAGGAGGCGCACGGGCTGTACACCCGGGCCAAGGCCGGGGTGGTCGGCGCCAAGCTGAAGGAGATGCGGCTGTTCCACTGGTCGATCACCTACCTGACGCTGCTGTTCGTGGTGATCGCGGTGGACCCGTTCGTGAAGTAGAGCTGCTGAGGAAGGGCCCCGGTCTTCGGACCGGGGCCCTTCCGTTTTTCGCGCGCCGCCTCAGCGGTTCTCGCGCTCCGCCTCAGCGTTTTTCGCGCTCCGCCTCAGCGGTTCTCGCGCGCCGCGTCAGCGGGGCGGCAGCTCGGACGGCCCGACGTGGCCCTCCAGCCAGTCCCGGAGCGGCTGGGAGGCCCGCAGGAAGCCGGTGATCCGCTCGTAGGCGGTCCGGGTGCCGAGCCACGGCGCGGGCGGCCACTCCTGCCAGGCGATCAGGCCCTTGTGGCGGAGCAGTCCGATCCGCGGGTGGTCCTTCGGGTAGCCGCGCGGGGCGGACTTCAGGCTGTCCCGGCCGACCACCTCCGGGCCGGCCTTGCGGACCCGGGCGGCCACCCGCTCCAGCTCCGCGCCGCTCACGTCCTCGGCGACGGCCGCGCGGTAGCGTTCCAGCTGGTCGGGGGCGAGCCGGTAGAGCCCGTTGCCGCAGGCCAGGCCGTCGGCGGAGAGCTGGACGTACCCGCCGGCCGTCAGGTGGGCGCCGATGTGCGTCTTGTACGGGGACTTGTCGGCGCTGAACCGGACGTCGCGGTTGGGGCGGAAGATCTTGCCCGGCCCGAACTCCGGTTCCAGCTCGGCGAGCAGCTGCTCCATGGGCTCCCGTACGGCGTGCTCGTACCGGTCCTTGTGGGCTTGCCAGAAGGTCCTGGAGTTGTCGGCCTCCAGGTGCTCGTAGAAGTCGAGGGCCTCAGCGGGCCAGCCTTGGAAGGTCACCCCTCCAGTATGTGGCCCGGTGCACAGCCCGCTCCCGTCGCCAGCTCCGCTACCGATGGGTAGCATGCGGGCATGAGCAGCGCAGAGACCGCCACCCCCGCCGCGCCGGACGCCCGCGTTGAGCGCCGCGCCAAGCGCATCGCCAAGCACCTCTCCAGCTTCGCCCGCCAGCATGGCGGCAGCGCCGACGCCGTCGTCGAGTACGTCGGCGCCGTGGCCACCCGGATCGTCGTGGTCGGCGCGGACGGCACCTGGGGCGACCAGGTCGCCCCGAGCTACGCCGTGGGCCGCCGGGCCGCCGAGCTGGCCGGGGTCACCCTGCACGACGACTTCGAGGGCGAGCTGGGCCTGAAGGTGAAGACCGGCCCGTACGAGTGGAAGCGGATGGCCGGAATCCAGATCGGCGGCTGACGCCGGTCCCGGACATGCGGAAGGGGCCCCGGGTGATCCGGGGCCCCTTCGCGTGCGGCTCAGACCGCGGCGGCCTGCGGCTCGCGGGCCGGCAGCGGCGCGGCGGGCGCGTCCCCGTCCGTGCGGACCCGCAGCGCGAGCGGGATGCGCAGCACGGCGATCCAGGTGAGCGTGGCGCCCAGCATGTGCAGGCCGACCAGGATCTCCGGGACGTCCGTGAAGTACTGGACGAAGCCGAGCACGCCTTGGAGCAGCAGCACCACGAGCAGCTCGCGGGCCCGGGCCCGGGCGGCCGGCGGGGCCTTCACCGCGGCGAAGACGAAGAGGACGGCGACCGCCAGGCCGACCGAGACGAACGCCAGGTCGGCGTGCACCTGGGCCAGACGGTCGTAGTCGATCGGGATCCGCGGCACGATCTTGTTGTCCCTGGGCGTCCCCGGGTGGTGCCCGGCGCCGGTCACCAGCGTCCCGGCCGCCACCAGCAGGCCGATCACGGTGACCAGGACGTACGAGAGCTGCACGATCGGACGGGCCACGGCCGGCTGCGGCGGGCCGTCGCCCTCCTTCGACCGCTCCCACATCAGCAGCGCGACCCAGACCAGGGCCATCGCGGAGATCAGGTGCACCGCGACGGTGTACGGGTTGAGGCCGGTCAGCACGGTGATGCCGCCGATCACGGCGTTGCTCATCACCAGCCAGAACTGCGCCCAGCCCAGCCTGGTGAGGCCGCGCCGCCACGGCCGGTGGCAGCGGGCAGCCAGGATGGCCCAGCCGACCGCGGCGCTCAGCACGTAGGTGAGCATCCGGTTGGTGAACTCGACGATGCCGTGGAAGCCCATTTCGGGCGTCGGCGTCAGGCTCTGGTCGGTACAGCGGGGCCAGGTGGTGCAGCCGAGGCCGGAGGCGGTGAGCCGGACGGCGCCGCCGGTGACCACGATGACCACGCTCATCACCAGCGCGGTGAGCGCGGCGCGCCTGACCATGGCGGCGGACGGCTGCCAGCGCTCGGCGAGCAGGGAGAAGGGGGTACGCACGGGGTCAATCGTAGGCGGCCTTACAGCCGATCTTGGGGCGGGGCGGCTGCGCGCCGCGCGGGCCCCTAGGGTTGCCGTTCCTGCTGTCCCGCCGGCTGTCGCTCCGGTTGCCGCTCCGGCAAGAGCGCCGGCGCAAACGGGACTGTTGGGGCATGGCGGTCATTGGTCTTGGCCAATTGCCCGACCGGCCGAAGGAGTGCGGATTGGTCCACGGCGCTGCCCGGGGCAACGCGCTGGTCGTGGCCGGCCGTGTGCCCGGGCACAACACCCAGGTCGTGAAGGGCAACGGCGTCTACGGCTCGAAGGCCGCGGGTGCCGTGATCGAGGCACATCAGGGCAGGATCGGCCAGGGCGCGTCCCCGATCGACTCCAAGGCCGAGTCCGCCAAGCTGCGCTCCGCCACGCCGGGAACGCCGGGCACCTCGGTGGTGCCGACCGCCCCGGCGAACCCGGGCAGCTCCGTCCACCCGTCCACGCCGGCGAGCGGCAGGCCGAGCCAGGGTGCCTCCGGCAGCCCGTCCGCCTCCGCCCCGGCGGCCGCGCCGGGCGCCTCGGCCGGCCCGACGGCCACCGCGACCGGTGGCGTGAATCTCGCGCACACCGGCTCCGGCCCGGTCGTCCCGCCGGCGATCGGTGGGGCGGTCGTGATCGCCGCCGGTGGCGCGATCGTGGTGGCCACCCGTCGCCGGGCGGCGAGGAAGGCCTGAAGGTTCGTCGACCGGCTGAACGGGGCGCCCTCGGTGATTGAACCTGATCACCGGGGGCGCCGTTCTTCATGGCAGTGTGACGAAGTCCATTCAAGTGTGCCGAATCCGCGTCCTCCGAGGTCGCGGGTGTGATGGGCCGGCGATGCACATCCGAGGCCGGACGGACAGACGAAATCCGGTCGTCAGCGGGGTGTAGAGCGGGACGGGAGTGCCGGTAGAGTCCCCCGGACAGTCGTAGCGGGCCACCGTCAAACACTCAACATGCCTGCTGCACAGGACCGTTCGGAGGGGACAACGAAATGGCGCGACAGCAGCGGCAGCTCGGCATCAGGGGTGCGGCACTGGCCGGCGCGGCGGCAGCAGCCGTCCTGCTCCCGATTGCCATGGCCACCAGCGCTTCGGCGCACGTGCCCACCTGGCACACGACCTGCGACAAGATCGTGATCGACCTGACCAACTACAGCGACGCGTCGGGCGTGAAGAACGCCGTCAGCCTGACCGTCGACGGCGAGAAGGTGCTCGACCAGAAGCAGTTCGGCAAGGAGTTCCACGGGACGTACCCGGTCAAGGAGCACAGCAAGCCGGTCACCGCGACCTTTGTGGTCACCACCACCGAGGACCCGAAGAACCACGACTGGAACAAGACCGAGACCAAGACGATCGAGGTCTGCCAGACCCCGACGCCGACCCCCACGGCCACGCCGACCAAGACGGCGACGCCGACTCCCACGGCGACGCCCACCGCCACGCCCACCAAGACGGCGACCCCGACCCCGACCCCGACCGGGACGGCCTCGCCCACCGCGACCGCCAGCCCGACGGCGGCGGTCTCCACTCCGCCCAAGACGCCCAGCCCGGCGACGAGCACCGCGACCCCCGGGCCGGCGCTCGCCCAGACCGGTGGTAACGACTCCACCCCGATCATCGCGGCGGCCGGCGGCGCCGTCGTGCTGATCGGTGGCGCTCTCGTCCTGGTCGCCCGCAAGCGCCGGAGCAGCAGCGAGAGCTGACGCCCGCGCCCGGCAACACGGCGGCCCCCCGCTCGCACCGTCGAGCGGGGGGCCGCCGTGGTTGTCTGCTCCCCCAGTGGAGGGCTCTTCTCAACGCCGCAGGGCATGCGGTGTCAGGGCGTGGAGACCTCGGCATCGGCCGGTCCGTGAAACGCCGACCAGCGACCGCACGCACACGCACGGGGCGAAACCCCGCGCGGCACGTGCGGCCGGAATCCCGTGTTCTGACACGGGGAGGAAGTCAACCTCAAGGTTCGCTCAACTCCCCAACGCGGACCGGACATCCGTGGAAGGGTTTGCCCGGCTGCAGAAATGCACAACGGGGTGCGGCCGTCTCTCCTCCACTTCGGAGAACGGCCGCGGGTTGGATGGGCCGTCCCTTCGACGGTCACTTCGCGGGGGGATTTTCTTCACATGGTTGACCTCGATTTCGAGCGGCGGATGAATCCGTGGCTCTTCGACAGTTCCGGAAATCTGACGGAAGCGGCAAGAAAGCAGTTCCCGGACCTCGCGGCCGCCGCGTCCGGCGCGCCCGCACCGTCGTGGACGCCCGTCACGCCGGGCACGCCGGGGCCGTCGGGCCCGACACTGGCGGTCAGTCCGGACGCGCTGCGCAAGGCCGCGAACAACGCGACGACGTTGCAGGCGAAGTTCACCCAGGCAGGCCGGAAGCCCTTCGAGCACCTGCACGACGCGACGGAGGACCTGCCACGCAGTTGGGCGCTGGTGGGCGCGCTGTGGACCGCGGACGAGGTCTGGATGGGGCAGGTCAATTCGCTCGACGCGGCGCTCGGGAGGGTGGCGGAGTTCCTGGGCACCAATGCCGACTCCTACGCGCGCGCCGAGCAGTTGAACGCACAGAACTTCGGGAAGAGCTGAGGCGACTCGTCATGGTGGAATTCAGGGAACTGCGATACGCGCCGCTCTCCGGTATCGACCGGGTGGCAGGCGCCTTCGAGTCGCTCGTCCGAAGTTGGGAGTTCTCCTCCGAGCTGACCGGTGACGTGATCGCCCCTCTCCAGGGCTCGGGCTGGCGCGGCATCGCGGCCGAGCAGGCGGCCGGCGGTATCCAGAAGGTCCGTACCGAGATCGACGCGGCCTTCGAGGAGGCCAGTGCCATGGCCCGGGCCCTGCGCGATGCTCACACCGAACTCGCCGGGGCCCAGGCCGACTTGAAGGCGACCATCCAGTCGGCCGCCGACCGGGGGCTGACGGTGGACGACACCGGTGGCGTTCACTGGCCGCCGGCGACGAACCCGGCGGACAAGAACGACCCGGACTACGCCAACAGTTATCGGCAGAAGGCGACGGACGTGGCCGACGCGATCGCCAGGGCGGTGGCCCGGGCCACCGCGGCCGACGCCGCCGCAGCCGGCGCCCTCGCGGCGGACACCGGCGCCGACCGTACGTCCTTCAACGCGAAGCCGCTCGGCGGGCAGCCCGAGCAGGAGGCCAAGAAGGCGGCGGACCTGCTGCGACTCGGGGACAAGGCGACGGAGGCCCAGGTCCTCGAACTCAACCAATTGGTGAAGAGTCACGCAGGGGACCCCCGCTTCGCCACCGCGTTCTACACCTCCGCCGGACCGGACGGTTTCCTGAGCTCCTACGGTGCGTTGAGCGAGTTCGGCGGTTACTACGGCAGCGACGCGACCAAGAAGGCGCTCGTCGAACTGCAGGGCAACCTCGGCCGCACCCTCGCCACGGCGACGGACGGCGCGAAGGTGCCCCACCTGTCCGATGCCTGGCAGGCCGGGCTGCGCAAGGCCGGCGCCGCCCAGTACCAGCTGCTGCCGGACCGGCTCCAGGGCGGCAACCCGTACGGCTACCAGATCCTTTCCAACATCCTGCGGACCGGCACGTACGACCCGCACTTCCTCAACCCGGTCGTCGAGCACATCACCCAGCTCAGTGCGCAGAACCCGGGCCGATGGGAGGACGCCGTCAGCAAGGCGAACCCGATCGGCCAGGTGTTCTTCCTCGGCAAGGACGGCTCCGGCATCAACCCGATGTCGGGCGCGCTGGAGGCCCTAGGCCACAACCCGACGGCGGCGACGAAGTACTTCCACGACCAGGCCACGGTCTATAACGAGGACGGCACGGTCAAGGCCACCGGCCAGCCCAACACCTACCTGAAGCAGCTGACCGGCACCGGCTTCAACTCCATCCTCCAGGACTACCAGCCCGACCACCTCAGCCCGCACGGCAAGGCCGCGTCGATGGAGGCCGGCGCGCTCGGCCACGCCCTGGAGGCCGCCACGACCGGCCGGGCGTACGACGCGACCGACGCGCCCCTGCCGCCGCACACGCCGGAGATGGCGGCCGTGGCGGCGCAGGTGGTGGACCGCTTCGGCAATGACGACGGGCCCAAACTGCTCCGCAAGGGCGAGCTGTTCGCGGACCTTGCCCCGAGCCTCGGCCATGCGACGGCCGCCTACATGGGCGACGTGCAGGCGGCGCTGAGCCCGCAGGACCGGACGCTGCCCAGCTACGGCGCCCCGGCGCACCTCGGCCAGGAGAGCACCGCGAAGCTCCTGGGCGCGCTGGGCCGCAACCCCGAGGCCTTCGGTGCCATCGCCCAGGCCCAACAGGCCTACACGACCGCGCACATCCAGGACGTGATGCTGCACCGGGACACGTACGGCGACCAGTTCGGCCAGGCCGTGAACAACGCGGCGCATCCCGGCGGCGAGGTGGCGGGGATCCTCACCGCGGCTCGGACCTCCGCACTGGTGGGCGAGATGAAGGACCAGGCGGACGCGTACAACAAGTCCATCGACCAGAACGCCATGTGGGGGAAGTCCGTCTGGGCCATGACGGGCGGCAAGGTGCTGGGGCAGGTTCCCGTCGTCGGTGCGGGCCTGTCGCTGCCGGTGAACTACTTCATCGACCAGCTGGCCGCGAACTACCACATCGAAGCGAACACCGCGGACCCGGCCACGGCCGCGGACGTCGCCGGACTCAACGGGTCGGCCGAAGCCGCCAAGCGGGCGGTGGAGCAGGCCGCGCAGGGGACCGGGCTGAACCCGCAGCAGATCGAGGCCCTGTCCACGGCGGCCGCGAACCAGGTGAGGGCCGGCGCGGCCGACAGCTCGGGGCTCTTCACGCGGGCCGTCAATGGCTGAGGGAAAGCGGCTCCGGCGGCGGTGGCTCGCTGGCGGGGTCGCGGCAGTGGTGCTCGCCGGGGCCGGGTTCGGGTGGTGGCGGTCGGCCCACGCACCGGCGGAGCTGCCGGCCAGCGCTTGCTGGTCGGTGCTCACCCGGGCCGACCTCGCACCGTTGGCGGATGACCTGCACGGGACGTTCGTCGAGCGTAATTCGACGGACGGCAGCCACGAGCACCTTCAGCCGATCCGCGGCGACCAGGATTGCAGGGTTGAGAGGAATCCGGCGAACGGCCTTCTGTGGATCCAGGTGTGGTCGATGGACGAGCTTTCGATGAAGATCAAGTACGGTGCGGGTTCGGAGGTTTCCCACCAGGGTGAGAGCAGGCTGGACTTCGGCGCGGACGTGCAGGGGTGGACTGGGTCGAGGCAGGTGGGGTTGGCATTCCGGTGCGACAACCCGGAGAACGCCCGCATGGGCCGGCCGTACGTGGCAGTCGGGGTCGCGGCCGGGGACGTCACCGATCCGAGGTCGGAGAAGGTCCACCGGGCCGTCCTCGACATCGCGCTGAAGTACGCCAAGGACGTCGTGGCCGGCTATCCGTGCGCGAACCCGGTGAAGCTGCCGGACAGCGTCCCCGGGACGGTGAGGAGCTGACGCGTCGACATCGTCCCCGGCCGGCGGAGCCGGGCACAGGATGGCCTGGTACCGCCGGCACCGGCTGGTGCTCGCCGCCGTCAAACACTCAACATGCCTGCTGCACAGAACCGTTCGGAGGGGACAACGAAATGGCGCGACAGCAGCGGCAGCTCGGCATCAGGGGTGCGGCACTGGCCGGCGCGGCGGCAGCAGCCGTCCTGCTCCCGATTGCCATGGCCACCAGCGCTTCGGCGCACGTGCCCACCTGGCACACGACCTGCGACAAGATCGTGATCGACCTGACCAACTACAGCGACGCGTCGGGCGTGAAGAACGCCGTCAGCCTGACCGTTGACGGCGAGAAGGTGCTCGACCAGAAGCAGTTCGGCAAGGAGCTCCACGGGACGTACCCGGTCAAGGAGCACAGCAAGCCAGTCACCGCGACCTTTGTGGTCTCCGCGGCGGCGGCGTCCCAGGCCGCGGTGGAGAAGGCCGGGCGGGCTGCCGGGCTCGAAGAGCCGTACCTCGGCACGCTGGCCCTCTCGGCCGCCAACGAGACCAGGACCGGGCTCAGCGACGGCGCCGCGCTGTTCGACAGGGCGATCCATGGCTGACGCGTCGACGGCGTCCCCGGCCGGCGGAGCCGGGCACAGGATGGCCTGGTACCGCCGGCACCGGCTGGTGCTCGCCGCCGTGTCCGCCGCCGCCGTCACTGCGGCCGGCGGGGGACTGTGGTGGTGGTCCGCGCGCGAGCCGCTGACCCTGCCTGCGACCGCCTGCTGGTCACTGCTCGACCGGAACGACCTGAAGCCGTTGACGGACAGGGCGAGCGGGACGTTCGGTGTGCGTTACGAGGAGGGGCCCGACGACGGGAGCGGCGGGGCCGGCCTCCGCGCGGGCGAGCACGACCAGACGTGCCTGGTGCAGCGGGATCGTTCCATGCCGCTGGGCCTGAGCGTGAGGCTGATGACCGACCTCATCTACAACATGGACTACGGGCCGGCCGCCGTTCCGGTGACCGGGCATGTGCCGCGGAGGCTGGACCTCGGCCAGGACATCCAGGGGTGGATGTGGCAGGACGGTACGGTTCACCTGGCGTTCCGGTGCGAGAACCCGGTGGCCGCCGACCTGGACCGCCCGTACGTGGAGATCCACGTGTGGGGGGACGGCCGGCTCACCGATCCGACGCTGCACTCGCTGCACCAGGCCCGGCTGGACATCGCGTTGAAGGCCGCCAAGGGGGCTGTCACCGCCTACCCGTTTCGCAACCCGATCGCCTTCCCGTCGGCGGAGGTCGTCACGGAGGCCGGTCGCTGAGATCCCACCGTCCGGCTGGTCGGGGTTCTCGAACGGCAGCGATCCACCCGGAGCCCGCACCCGCACCAGCCACTTCGCAGTACTCCGCCCCGCCGATCCGGTGCTCGGCGGGGCGGAGTGATCAGGACCTCGAAGCGACCGACGGCACCCTCGGATGAGCGAGGGGCCGCCGTGGTGTGTGAGGTGAGGTGAGGTGGCGAAAGTCGCCGGCCTGCCCTGTGCGGCGATCGTGATCGTCTAGCCCTGCGGTCGCGCCCGCTCCTGGACGGCGGCGACGAAGCGGTTGGTGAACACCATCGGGATCACGAAGCCGGCGACCTGGACCAGGGTGGCGGTGGTCGAGTGGCCCTGGTCGGCGTGGGCGAGGGCGGCCAGCACGGCGGCGGTCGCGGCGAAGGCGATGGTCCACACGCCGGTGAGGACGCGGTTGGTGCGCACGAAGAGCGGCTGATGCCAAACCTCGCGCGGAGTGGACTGCTTGGCGATGCCGAGGGTGAACGGCTTGCCGATCGCCAGCGAGGCGCCGGCGATCAGGGCGAGAACACCGGAGGACAGCGCGGCCGAGTACGCGTGAACGGCCGAGTCGGGGTCGGCGAAGGCCACGGCGGCCAGCACGGCGAAGAAGCCCGCCGACCCGGTCTCGATGATCAGAGAGTCAAAGCCGCTTCCCGCCGAACGCCGCTTGACGATCACTCCCACGGCCACGACCAGGCCGGCCAGCGTGGCCCACTGCCAGCGGTCGGACGGCAGGACGGCGTAGACGATCCACGGCAGGAATGTGAGGACGTAGGTCATGGTGAGTCTCCCCCTGGATCGGCATGGCGACGGCCCAACGTAGAACCTCCTCTGACGACCTGTCAATTGTGGAAGGTAGGCTGCGGGCATGAGTCTTCGACACGCCTTGTTGGGGTTGCTGGTGGACCGACCTGCCAGCGGCTACGACCTGTTGAAAGAGTTCGAGAGCTCGCTCGCCCTCGCCTGGCCGGCCACCCAGAGCCAGGTCTACACGGAACTGACCAGGCTGGACGACAGCGGTCTGATCACCGTCAGTGCCCACGGACCGCGAGGCCGCAAGGAATACGCCCTGACCGACGCGGGCCTGGCCGAACTGCAGCACTGGCTCACCGAGACGACACCCACCCAGCATGCGCGCAGCGACCTCCTGCTGCGGGTCTTCTTCCTCGGCGTGCTCACCCCCGCCCAGGCACGCGACTACCTGCGGTGGCTGGCCCGGATCTCCGAACGCCACCAGGAACGACTGCAGACCGCCGAAGAGGAGATCGGCCGGGGCGACGGAGACGTCGCCGTCCACAGCAGGATCGCGCTCGAGTACGGCCTGCGGTTCAACGCGATGCGCCGCGAGTGGGCCGAGTGGGCCGAAGGGCAGATCCGGGACGGCCACTGATCGCCCGCGGAGCCCTGCCGAACGCCGGCCCTCCCGGCCCCGTCCGGTCGGCGGAGATCCGGCAGCGCAGCGGCCGCTTGGAGGCGGTGGGCGAGGGGGATCTTCCTCGGCCCGGCTCGGCCGCAAGTACACCGAGACCCTGGGCGTCTCCGGGCTCGGGCGGGACGGCGAGCGCGTCGTCCCGCCCGTGGGCAGCTTCGCCTCCCGAGCATCGCCCACCCGCATCCGTAGGGTGGCGGGCAGCCGTGTCGGCTCGACATGGCCGGGCCCCTGGAAGCAGGGTCTGGGGGTCGGTGTAGGGGGTTCTGCTGCTCACGAGCAGCAGGTCCGAGCCGGTGTCGTGGCGGTTGAGTGCGGCGAGGCGATCCGAGGTGCTGCGTAGCGGTCCGGGTGGCCGTTCCTTCCGTTGGGAGGGAACGCCATCCGTCGAGAAGGTTCCTCGGGTGCGTGCTGGTCAGCGGCCGACAGGCGCGGATGTCCAACGGGCAGCCATCACATTGGCCAGTGCCTGCTTGTTCGCAATCCATTCGGTACCACCTGCACCAACTGCGCGCCGTACAGCCTCGAGGGCGGCCTCGTCGGCTGCGGTTGGCTGAGCAAGATGTGCTCGCATGTAGTGCTTGAGGAGGGCAGGAAGTTGGTCCGGCCGAGTCGTGGCCTTGGCCATCAGGGAGAAGATCGGGAGGAACCACGCTTCGAAGCCCTCCTTGACTACCTCAGTGGCTTGGTACGCCTCATACAGCGGCTGAAGGCTTGCCGTGCGGTCGTAGGGGAGGTGGCCATGGAGGGCGTACTGGAGGCGGATGCCGTCGTGCTCACGGAAGTACTGGCCGTGGGCGGCGATGTGGTTGGCGGCGTTCTGGGTGATGGTCATGACGGCCACGTCTGCTTGCTGTTTCCGGGCTGCGGCGACCAACATGACCATCCACCGGATCTCGACCGCCATGGAGCTGGGCGATGTTCAGATCGCGGCCGACCAGGGGGTACGGGTGGATGCGTCTGCGCTGCCGATCGAACGCCGGGTACGGCACTTGCTCGAACTGGCCCGTGCCCACGATGCCCGTAACCTCAGGGACGGGGCTCTCGCGAGCGTTCTTGATGCTGAGGCCCTGGCCCCGGAGCAGGTTCGCCATCACTTCATCCCTCGGCAATTGGTGACCGCCTGGATGCGTCATCAGCGCGGGAAGCCGAGTCAGTTGCTTGCTGGTCTTGCGCGCCGGCTGAGCATGGCCGGGTGACGGTTGCTCGACGACTAGAGTCGCCGGTATGAGTGACTTGCAGTCTCACGAGGTCGTAGCCCGACCCCGCACTGCCGCCGGCGTTCTGTTCTTCGACGAGGACGGGCGTGTGCTCCTCGTGAAGCCGACCTACAAGCCTGGCTGGGAAATCCCAGGTGGCTACCTGCGTACGGGGGAGACCCCGACCGAAGGTGCGGCCCGGGAGGTTGAGGAGGAGCTTGGCATTACGCCGCCGATCGGTCGGCTCCTTGTTGCAGACTGGGCGCCCCACCCGGATGAAGGCGACAAACTGCTCTTCGTCTTTGACGGAGGCGTTCTCGCAGCTGGTGTACTTCAGCGCATTACCGTGGACCAGGTCGAGATCGGCAAGTACGCCTTCCACGCCGAGGATCAGATCGACTCCCTCCTCATCCCACGTCTGGCCCGCCGGGTTCACGCTGCCTGCGCTGCGAAGAGGCACGCGGAGATGGTCTACCTGGAGAACGGAGTGGCTGACCGGTAGCCCGAATCCTCGGTCCCTCGCTCGGTCGAGCGAGGGACCGACGGGCGCCAGGGGATGGGGGCGGTGTGGTGGTCGAACTCGCCGGCCTTGATGCGTTGGGGGGAGGTGGCGAAACTGGTGGGGGCGGTGCGGAGGACTACCTCATCGTCGTCGGAGTCGCGGAGTTTGACCGGCCCGTCAGCGGTGCGAAGCTCGACGTGCTCCTTGGATATGCCGCTGCACCCGGACTTCTGCCGATCGGTGTCACGCGGCGCGGCCCCTCGGCGGGCTCATGCGACGGTGTGGATCGGTTCGTCCGGCTCGAGCGCCGCGGTGCCTTGGGCGCTCGGGTGGGGAGTGGGAAGTCGGCGGGTCGGACTTCCCGCTCCAGGGGGCGCGTGTTGTCGACTGTTCCGATCAGCGGGGCGTGAGGGTTGCGAATACGCCCCGCGCGGCCGTTCCGTCCGGCCAGGACCATCCCGCGACAAGGGCTGCGGACGAGCTCTGTGCGGCCTCCGTGGGCTGCAGGACGCGGTTGAGCCGAACGTCGATGCCGTCGGCTGGTCCCGTTCCGTGCACGGTGACGGTCGGGTCGGGGGTGTTGCTCATGCTCTGCTGCTGCGGCACCGCATCGCCGCGCAGGAGCGCGCGCAACTGCGCCATCACCACCGGGTCGTGGGCGCCGTCGTAGATCCACCGGGTGCCGAGCACGCCGTGCACGGACGTGCCGATCAACGCCTCGCCGGGGACGCCCTCCAGCGCCGAACCGCGGTAGGCCATCGGCACCAGGTACGCCACCGGCTCCTGTGCGGAGGTGTCCACCACGACCATGAACTCGATCCCGACCGCACCCTCCGGATCGTCAAGACGGAACCCACCGGCCCTCGCCGGTTCCGGGGCTCCGGCGGCGCCCACGTACCAGCTCTGCTTCGGCAGCCAGCCGGTGAGCAGCTCCAGCTTGGTGGGCGTCATTGTGGTGCGATGGATGGTGGCCATGAGTTCCCTCGTGCCTAGGTTCGGGCCCGTCCTCCCACGGGATGTGATCGAACCTATCGGATGGGCTTCCCGCACCTGCCGTCTCATTCACCGTAACGCCGATGCGGCGGTGCAGCGCGGGGTGTCCCTGGTGGGCCGCGTTCCACGTACCAGGGGCCAACTATGGTCACGCGTACGTCGCGGCGGCCCCGTGCGAGGAGCAAGGGGCCGCCGGAACGATTCGCTACGCGTTGGAGGTGTGGTGGTCGAACTCGCCGGCCTTGATGCCTTGGAGGAAGGCGGCGAACCTGGCGGGGGTGGTGCGGATGGTGATGTCGCCGTCGTCGGACTCGCGGACCTCGACCAGCCCGTTCACGGTGCGTACTTCGACGCAGTTGTCACCGGCGCTGCTAAAGGAAGACTTCTGCCAGTTGCTCGGGAACATCTCAATCCTTCAAGTTTCGGATCGTCGCGTAGATCAGGTCGCGTGACTCATCCTCGGTGAGTGCCGACTTTTCGATGCGATCGAAGATGGCTCGATAGGTTTCGAGTTCGCTCGGGGCATCGAAGAAGATGGGGCCTTGCGATGAGTCCATTTCCAACGTGTCAAGCTCGGGGACTTCGCCGCAGCTGTAGATGATGTTCTCGATCGCGCCTGGGTACGTGTGTGCACTGAAAGGGATCACGCGGATACTTATATCGTCCCGGAGGGAGTCCTCGACCAGGCAGCTGAGTTGTGCCCGCAGCACCTCGGTGCCACCGAAGCGTGTGAGGAGGCAAGACTCGTGGAGGTAGGTCTCAAGATTCTTCTGCGGGCTCACGAGGAGCATGTCTCTGCGCCGCGTCCGAAAGGTGGCGTGCAGGTCGAGCTCGTCGACAGTGAGGCTGGGAATTTTCCGACCGAATACCCCCTTCACGTAGTCGCTGGTCTGGACTAGTCCCGGAAGGAACGCCGACGTCCAGACTCTGATCGTCCCTGCAGCAAAATCCTCATGCTGTGCGGATTCGAGGAAGGTGCTGGGCAGTAGGTCACGATATTCCTCCCACCAGCCCTTTCCGCGTGACGTAATGATGTCGGCGAGCGCGTTGATGAGTGGCTGGTTGGTGCAGTCGCAGGCTGCCGTGATCGTGTGGAGCCGATCCACGCTGACGCTGGTCTTCCCGTTCTCCATCTGCGTCACCTGAGCGGCGCTCACACCGAGTACGCGGGCGAGCTGGCTGCCGCCGAGGCCGGCTTGCTCGCGCATCCTCCGCAGCTCGGCGCCCAGGCGGCGCTGACGAAAGGTCGGGTTGTGGCGGCCAGGCATGACGTCCTCTCAGCGTTCGTGAGACCAGTGTGCCGTGTGGCCTGCGAGCGGGGCCATTGGTCCCACGAGAGAGGGAACTTCCGCGGAGATTACCTAAATTTAAGTTCACGTGGGCTATCGTCGTTCTCAGGTCGATCCGACGGATCGTCAGTAACGCCTGTTTCCAAGGCAGTAGGCGCCTGCTGCCCTCGCACCGCAGAGCAGCCATGTCCTGGCCTGGCTCACGGTGACGTATCCGCCGGTGAACGCCGAGTCCCTCTCCGCCCAACCTCGTCCGGAGGTCCCTCATGTGTGCCTTCAACCCGCCCGACTGGTCCGCCGCCCGCGAGGCGCTGCGCCACGCGCTGTCCGCCGCCGGCTGGCCGGACGACCTCATCCACGACGCCGAACTCGCCCTCTGTGAGCTGTTCGTCAACGCCTGGAAGCACGGGGGCAGCCCCGCCCCCACCGTGGTCGTCGTCCTCCTCGCCACCCGCACCCTGCGGGTCTCGGTCGCCGACGACAGCCCGGAGCTGCCCGAGCCGCAGCTCTCCGCCGACCCCTACGCGCTGTCCGGCCGGGGCCTGCACCTGGTCCGCTCCCTCACCCACCGCTTCGGGGCCAGCCCCCGGAAGGACGGCAAGTTCGTCTGGTTCGAGCTGGACTGCGCCGCATGAGCGCCGCCCGCCGCGCCCCCGTCGCCCCCGACGACCCCCGGATGCGCGACTACAGCGACGCGCAGGTCGGCGCCCTCCTCCGTGAACTCCACGCCCGAGGAGCGAAGTTCGGCATCCGGTGGGGCTCCGCCACCACCCACCACAGCGCCGTCGACGGCCGCCTCCTGATCGACTTCGGCCACGCCCCGATCAGCACCCTCCTCAACCTCCTCCACCTGCTCCGCGACACCGAAAGGGACCAGCCGTGGGAGTCCTGATCCCGATGGTCTCCACCGAGGCGATCCACACCGAGCGCACCACCGTCCACTACCTCGCCGTCGAGCACGTCCCCGACGCCGCCCTCCAGCTGCGCATCGCCGTGGACCTCGACGTCCACGCCGGCCCCGGCGAGCAGCTGGCCTTCCCCCTCACCCGCGACCAGGCCCACGACCTCCTCCACGGCCTCGCCGCCCACCTCGGCCACCGCGTCCTCGGGATCCGCCGATGAGATCCGGCGCCGCCGGCTTCCTCGTCGGCGCCGCGCTGATCACCCTGCTCGCGCTGGCCCTCGTCACCGTGGCCCTCGGCGTGATCGCCACGCTCAAGATGCCGCATCCCCAGAACGAGGCCCCGCCCCCGCCGCCGATCACCCGACAAGGCCGCTGGGAGTTGCGCCGACTCCCCGACGGCACCCACGAATACGCCTGGATCGCCCGCCAGGCCGGCCACTTCGGCCCCGAGATCCGTCAACCGTCCACCAAACCCGGGCGTCACCGCATACCCAGCTGAGCGCGACCACGAAGGCCCTCGCCGACCCGGGCGAGGGCCTCGCCGCACCTCGACGTCCTCCCGCGCCGTGTGCGCGGTCGAAACGCCCACGAGGCTGCTCGTGATCGCTCGGGGTCCAGCCGTGTCCTCCCCGGCGCGACAGCATCCACCGGGCTCCGGGAGTTGATCTCCCCTGCCCGGCAGGGTCGTTGGCGGGCGTGCATGACACCGAGGGAGTCGTGGGGTGCACGACTCACTTCGGGAACGAGTCCCTTCCGCCATGGGGGTTCACCGACGAGGAGCGGACCGAGCCGACCCTCTTCCTGGCACAACGACCGGGCCGGTCCATGGCTGGCTGAGCCCTGGACGAGCGGTTCCGAAGTCGGGCGGCTTCAGCAGTTCGGCTCCGGGCATACAGGAAGGGTGTCCGGCACCGGGTTGTGACGACCGGAGATCGGTCCCGGATTCGACCGGGGCGACATGAGGGGAGAGGCGATCGTGGGGGAACTGGACGGCAGGACCGCACTGGTGACGGGCGGCTCGCGGGGGATCGGGCGCGCGGTCGCCCTGCGGCTCGCCGCCGAGGGGGCGCTGGTCGGGGTCCACTACGGCGGCAACGAGGCGGCCGCCGCGGAGACCGTGGCACTGATCGCCAAGGCCGGCGGCCGGGCGTTCGCGGTGCAGGCCCGGTTCGGCGAGAACGGTGCGGTGGACCGGTTGTTCGAAGGGCTCACCGCCGGGCTGGCGGACCGCGGCGCGGACGGCCTGGACATCCTGGTCAACAACGCGGGCATCCACTCGGTCGGTTCGATCGGGCAACTCACCGAGGAGGAGTTCGAACGGTTGCTGGCGGTCAACGTGCGCACGCCGATCTTCGTGATCCAGCGGGTGCTGCCACTGCTGCGGGACGGCGGGCGGATCGTCAACATGGCCTCGGCGGCCACCCGGATCGCGGCCTCCGTCCAGATCGGCTACACCGTCACCAAGGCGGCGCTGGCTGCCCTCGGCGCACCGCTCGCCAACGAGCTCGGCCGGCGCGGGATCACCGTGAACACGGTCAACCCCGGAGTGATCCGGACCGACATGACCGCCGGCTGGACCACCGTTCCCGAGGCGGTGGCCGGACTCGCGTCGCTCACCGCGCTCGGACGGCTCGGCGAGCCGGAGGACATCGCGGACGTGGTGGGCTTCCTGGCGGGTCCGCAGGGTCGCTGGGTGACCGGCCAGATCATCGACGTCTCCGGCGGCACCTACCTCGGACCGATCGCGGCCGGGTGATCCACCGCCCGGGCACGTACCGGGGCGTTGACGTCGGCCTGGGCGGGGCGGAACGTCGGATCCACTCGTCCAGGTAGCCCGGCGGCGTGTCCTGGTGGTCGCTCCGGGCGACCACCAGGATCACTCCCAACGGAAGAACCGGGCGGCCGCGGCCAGGCCGAGCACCGCCCAGCCGCCCAGGATGCCGAGGTCCGCCCAGGGCACCCCGGCGCCGGTCTGGAGGACCGAGCGCAGGCCGTCCGAGAGGGCGGCGATGGGGAGGAGTTCGAGGACGGACCGGACGGCCGACGGGAACTTGCTCAGCGGCACGATCACGCCGCCGGCCAGCAGCAGCAGGATGAAGACCAGATTGGCGGCGGCCAGCGTGGCTTCCGCCTTGAGCGTGCCGGCCATCAGCAGGCCGAGGCCGGAGAACGCGGCCGTTCCGAGGACGAGCAGGGCGAAGACGCTGAACGGGTCGCCCTGCGGGGACCAGCCGAGCGCCAGCGCGATCGCCGACAGCAGCGCCACCTGCAACGCCTCGGTGACCAGCACACACCCCGTCTTCGCGGTGAGCAGGGCCCAGCGCGGCAGCGGGCTGGCGCCGAGCCGCTTGAGCACGCCGTAGCGGCGCTCGAAGCCGGTGGCGATGGCCTGCCCGGTGAAGGCGGTGGACATCACGGCCAGTGCGAGCAGGCCGGGCGCCAGGAAGTCGACCCGCTTGCCGGGGCCCTCGGCGGCGACGATGTCGACGGCGGAGAAGAGGACGAGCAGGACCGTCGGGATGATCACGGTCAGCAGCAGCTGCTCGCCGTTGCGCAGCAGCATCTTCGTCTCGAAGGCGGTCTGCGCGAGCAGCATCCGGCCGACGGGGGCGGCGCCCGGCTGCGGGGAGTAATCGGTGGTCGTCACGAGCGGAGGTCCCGTCCGGTCAGGTCGAGGAAGACGTCTTCGAGGCTGCGGCGCTGCACGGCGAGCCGCTCGGGGAGGATGCCGGAGGCCGCGCACCAGCGGGTGACGGTGGCCAGCAGCTGCGGGTCGACGGGCGCCTCGATGCGGTAGCTGCCGGGGGAGGCCTCGGTGGCGGCGGCGCCCTCGGGCAGCTCCTTGAGCAGGGGGCCGAGGTCCAGCCCGGGCGGGCCGTCGAAGCGCAGTGAGGACTCGGCGCCGCCGCGGCAGAGCTCCTCCGGGGTGCCCTCGGCGATGACCTTGCCGCGGTCGACGACGGCGACGCGGTCGGCGAGCTGTTCGGCCTCGTCCATGTGGTGGGTGGTGACGACGACGGTGACGCCGTCCCGGCGCAGGTCGCGGACGAGGTCCCAGGTGGCGCGGCGGGCCTGCGGGTCGAGGCCGGCGGTGGGCTCGTCCAGGAAGACCAGCTCGGGGCGGCCGACCACGGCCATGGCCAGGGCGAGCCGCTGCTGCTGCCCGCCGGAGAGCCGGCGGTAGGTGGTGCGGCCGCAGGAGCCGAGGCCGAGCCGCTCGACCAGGGCATCCACGTCCAGCGGGTGGGCGTGCAGCTTCGCGGTGTGCCGGAGCATCTCGACGGCCCGCGCCCCGGCGTACACGCCGCCGGACTGCAGCATCACGCCGATCCGGGGGCGCAGCTCGGCGCTCCGGGCGACGGGGTCGAGGCCGAGGACGCGGACGGTGCCGGCGTCCGGGCGGCGGTAGCCCTCGCAGGTCTCGATGGTGGTGGTCTTGCCGGCGCCGTTGGGGCCGAGCACGGCGGTGATCGCGCCGCGCGCGAGGGTGAGGTCGAGACCGTCCACCGCGGTCTTCTCGCCGTAGCGCTTGACCAGCCCGGTGATCTGGACCGCGGGTTCGGAATGCATACCGGCGAGTGTAGAAGGCGTGAACACGGGGCCCGTCGCGGGACCCCGCAGCGGCCGCGGGGAAGGGGCGGCCGGATTGATCGTCCACGCAGGTCAGGTAAGCCTTACCTGCGTGACAGATGACACCAGTGAGGCCTGGATCACGGCTTGTCCTGTCGGAAGTAATTACGCAACACTGGTGTTGTGAAAAACATGCGCGAGCACACCACGCAGCAGGAGGCCGAGTCGGCCCCCGGCTGTGCCGTGCCCGCGACGGCGGCCGAGGTGCTGCTGGAGGGCCACCGTGCGACCCGGGACCGGGTCGCACGTTCGATCCTCGACCACGGCCCCTCCTCCGCCACCGACCTGGCGAACCGGCTCGGTCTGACCACCGCGGCCGTCCGCCGTCACCTGGACGGCCTCGTCGCCGCCGGCCTGGTCGACGCCCGTGAACAGCGGGTGTACGGCAGTCGCGGCCGGGGCCGCCCCGCCAAGGTCTTCGCCCTCACCGACGCCGGCCGGGACGCCTTCTACCAGGAGTACGACCAGCTCGCGGCCGACGCGCTGCGCTGGATCTCCGACTCGGTGGGCGGCGGCAAGGCGGGCGAGGAGGCGGTCGCCGCCTTCGCCCGGGCCCGGTTCGGCAAGCAGGGCGAGCGCTACCTCGCCACGCTGCGCCAGGCCGAGGCCGGGGAGCGCACCGAAGCGCTTGCCCAGGCGCTGAGTGCGGACGGGTACGCTGCCACCGTGCGGCGTGTTCCGTCGGCCGCGGCGAAAGCCCCGGCGGGCGCCCAGCTCTGCCAGCACCACTGCCCGGTCGCGCACATCGCCGAGCAGTTCCCGCAGCTCTGCGAGGCGGAGACCGAGGTCTTCTCCCAACTGCTGGGCACCCATGTGCAACGGCTGGCCACCATCGCCCACGGCGACGGGGTCTGCACCACCTATGTGCCGGCACCCGGTGCCGCATCGTCGCCCGCCCTGCGCCCCGCAGGCCCGGGTACCGATGCAGTGCCGACTGCCGGTACGTCCACCGAAGACTCAGCGTCCGCGCGTTAGGAAGCTCGCATGACTGACACCGTTTCGCACCCGGAGCTCGAAGGCCTGGGCACCTACGAGTACGGCTGGGCGGACCCGGACGCCGCCGGCGCCGCCGCCAAGCGCGGGCTCAGCGAGGACGTCGTCCGCGACATCTCGGCAAAGAAGAACGAGTCCGAGTGGATGCTGAACCTGCGGCTCAAGGGCCTCAAGCTGTTCGGCAAGAAGCCCATGCCGACCTGGGGCTCCGACCTCACCGGCATCGACTTCGACAACATCAAGTACTTCGTCCGCTCGACCGAGAAGCAGGCCGAGTCCTGGGAGGACCTGCCCGCGGACATCAAGGCGACGTACGACAAGCTGGGCATCCCGGAGGCGGAGAAGCAGCGCCTGGTCGCCGGTGTTGCCGCGCAGTACGAGTCCGAGGTGGTCTACCACCAGATCCGCGAGGACCTCGAGGAGCAGGGTGTCATCTTCCTGGACACCGACACCGCTCTGAGGGAGCACCCGGAGATCTTCAAGGAGTACTTCGGCACCGTCATCCCGGCCGGCGACAACAAGTTCGCCGCGCTGAACACGGCCGTCTGGTCCGGTGGCTCCTTCATCTACGTCCCGAAGGGTGTCCAGGTCGACATCCCGCTCCAGGCCTACTTCCGGATCAACACCGAGAACATGGGCCAGTTCGAGCGGACGCTGATCATCGTCGACGAGGACGCCTACGTCCACTACGTCGAGGGCTGCACCGCGCCGATCTACTCCTCGGACTCGCTGCACTCCGCTGTCGTGGAGATCATCGTCAAGAAGGGCGGCCGCTGCCGCTACACGACCATCCAGAACTGGTCGAACAACGTCTACAACCTGGTCACCAAGCGCGCCGTGGCGTACGAGGGCGCGACCATGGAGTGGATCGACGGCAACATCGGTTCCAAGGTCACCATGAAGTACCCGGCCGTCTACCTGATGGGCGAGCACGCCAAGGGCGAGACCCTGTCGATCGCCTTCGCCGGCGAGGGCCAGCACCAGGACGCCGGCGCCAAGATGGTCCACATGGCGCCGAACACCTCCTCCAACATCGTCTCCAAGTCGGTGGCGCGAGGCGGCGGCCGCACCTCCTACCGCGGTCTGATCGAGATCGGCGAGGGCTCCAAGGGCGCCAAGTCCAACGTGCTCTGCGACGCGCTGCTGGTCGACACCATCTCCCGCTCGGACACGTACCCGTACGTGGACGTCCGCGAGGACGACGTGTCCATGGGTCACGAGGCGACCGTCTCCAAGGTCAGCGAGGACCAGCTCTTCTACCTGATGAGCCGGGGCATGACCGAGTTCGAGGCGATGGCGATGATCGTCCGTGGCTTCGTCGAGCCGATCGCGCGCGAGCTGCCGATGGAGTACGCGCTGGAGCTGAACCGGCTGATCGAGCTGCAGATGGAGGGCTCCGTCGGCTGACGAGCAGCCGCACGCAGTCCAGTCCGCATCGTTAGGAAGAGAGCACCACGACAGCCATGGCTGACGTCAACACCCCCACCGGCTCCACCACCGCCGGTTCGATCGAGGTCGGCACCGCCGGGGCGGGCGCGCAGCTCGCCGGTCCCGGCACCGGCCGCGCCTCCGTCCAGCAGCCGATCGACGCCCGCGTCGCGGTCAAGCCCTCCTTCGAGGTCGGCGACTTCCCGGTGCCGACCGGCCGCGAGGAGGACTGGCGCTTCACCCCGCTCCACCGCCTGAACGGCCTGCACGACGGCACCGCCGCTGCCACGGTCGAGAAGGACGGCGAAGGCACGGACAAGGTCGAGCTGAGCCTGCCGGACGGCGTCACCGCCGAGACCGTCGGCCGCGACGACGCCCGCCTGGGCAAGGCCGGCAAGCCGGTCGACCGGGTCGCCGCGCAGGCGTTCAGCGCCTTCGAGCAGGCGCTCGTGGTCACCGTCCCCAAGGAGACGGTGCTCACCGAGCCGGTCAAGATCGACGTGCACGGCGAGGGCGGCACCCGCTTCGCCCACGTGGTGGTCGACGTCAAGCCGTTCGCCGAGGCCGTCGTGGTGATCAACCACACCGGTACCGGCACCCGCGCCGCCAACGTCGAGCTCCTGGTCGGCGACGGTGCCAAGCTCACCTTTGTCTCCGTCCAGGACTGGGACCGCGACGCGGTGCACGCCACCCAGCAGACCGCCCTGGTCGGCCGGGACGCCTCGCTGAAGTCCGTGGTCGTCACCTTCGGCGGCGACGTGGTCCGCATCCACCCGCGGGTCTCCTACGCCGCGCCGGGCGGCGAGGCCGAGCTGTTCGGCCTCTACTTCGCCGACGCCGGCCAGCACCTGGAGCACCGTCTGGTCATCGACCACGACACCCCGCACTGCCGCTCCAACGTGGTCTACAAGGGCGCGCTGCAGGGCCAGGACGCGCACGCCGTCTGGGTCGGCGACGTGCTGATCCGCGCCGCCGCCGAGGGCACCGACACCTACGAGCACAACCGCAACCTGGTGCTCACCGACGGCGCCCGCGTCGACTCGATCCCGAACCTGGAGATCGAGACCGGCGAGATCGTCGGCGCCGGCCACGCCTCCGCGACCGGCCGCTTCGACGACGAGCAGCTCTTCTACCTGCAGGCCCGCGGCATCCCGGCCGACGAGGCCCGCCGCCTGGTGGTGCGCGGCTTCTTCGCCGAGCTGGTCCAGCAGATCGGCGTCGCCGAGATCCAGGACCAGCTGATGGAGAAGATCGAAGCCGAGCTGGAAGCGGCGGTCTGAGCCAGATGAGCTTTCTCCGCGCCTGCGCGCTCAGCGAGCTCGCCGAGGACGTGCCCAAGCGCGTCGACCTCAACGGCGTGCCGGTCTCCATCGTCCGCACCGACGAGGGGGTGTTCGCGATCAACGACATCTGCTCGCACGCGAACGTCTCGCTCTCCGAGGGCGAGGTCGAGGACTGCATGATCGAGTGCTGGCTGCACGGCTCCAGCTTCGACCTGCGCACCGGCAAGCCCTCCGGCCTGCCCGCCACCAAGCCGGTCGCTGTCTACCCCGTAAAGATCGAAGGGGACGATGTGCTCGTCTCCGTCAACCAGGAGTCCTGAGTACACATGGCAACCCTTGAAATCCGCGACCTGCACGTCTCCGTCGAGGCCGAGAACGGCCCCCGGGAGATCCTGAAGGGCGTCGACCTGACCGTGAAGCAGGGCGAGACCCACGCGATCATGGGTCCGAACGGCTCCGGCAAGTCCACCCTGGCCTACACGCTGGCCGGCCACCCGAAGTACACCGTCACCGGCGGCCAGGTGCTGCTGGACGGCGAGGACGTCCTGGAGATGTCCGTCGACGAGCGTGCCCGCGCCGGTGTCTTCCTCGCCATGCAGTACCCGGTCGAGGTCCCCGGTGTCTCGGTCTCCAACTTCCTGCGCACCGCCGCCACCGCCGTCCGCGGCGAGGCCCCCAAGCTGCGGCTGTGGGTGAAGGAGGTCAAGGAGGCCATGGCGGCCCTCCAGATGGACCCGGCCTTCGCCGAGCGCAACGTCAACGAGGGCTTCTCCGGCGGCGAGAAGAAGCGCCACGAGATCCTCCAGCTGGAGCTGCTCAAGCCGAAGATCGCGATCCTCGACGAGACCGACTCCGGCCTGGACGTCGACGCGCTCCGCCAGGTCTCCGAGGGCATCAACCGGGTCCGTTCCACCGGCGAGGTCGGCACCCTGCTGGTGACCCACTACACCCGCATCCTGCGGTACATCAAGCCCGACTACGTCCACGTGTTCTCGGCCGGCCGCATCGTCGAGTCCGGCGGTGCCGAGCTGGCCGACAAGCTGGAGAACGAGGGCTACGAGTCCTACGTGAAGGGCGGCGCTTCCGAGTGACCCATACGCACGAGTCGGCGGTTCTGTCGGGTCTGCTCGACACCGATGCGATCCGCAAGGACTTCCCGGTCCTCCAGCGGCTGCTGCACGACGACAAGCCGCTGGTCTACCTGGACAACGCGGCCACCTCGCAGAAGCCGCGCCAGGTGCTCGAGGCGCTCAACGCCTACTACGAGCGGCACAACGCCAACGTCCACCGCGGCGTGCACGTGCTCGCCGAGGAGGCCACGGCGCTGTACGAGGGCGCCCGTGACAAGGTCGCGGCGTTCGTCAACGCGCCGAGCCGCAACGAGGTGGTCTTCACCAAGAACGCCTCGGAGTCGCTCAACCTGGTCGCCAACATGCTGACCTGGGCGGACGAGCCGTACCGGGTGGACGCCGAGTCCGAGATCGTCATCACGGAGATGGAGCACCACTCCAACATCGTCCCGTGGCAGCTGCTCTCGCAGCGCACCGGCGCGAAGCTGAAGTGGTTCGGGCTGACCGACGAGGGCCGGCTCGACCTGTCCAACATCGACGAGCTGATCACCGAGAAGACCAAGGTGGTCTCGTTCACCCTGGTCTCCAACCTGCTCGGCACCGTCAACCCGGTCGAGACCATCGTGCGCAAGGCCCAGGCCGTCGGCGCCCTCGTGGTGATCGACGCCTCGCAGGCCGCGCCGCACATGGTCCTGGACGTGCAGGCGCTGGAGGCCGACTTCGTCGCCTTCACCGGCCACAAGATGCTCGCCCCGACCGGCATCGGCGTGCTCTGGGGCCGCCAGGAGCTGCTGGAGGACCTCCCGCCGTTCCTCGGCGGCGGCGAGATGATCGAGACCGTCACCATGGGCTCGTCCACCTACGCCCCGGCGCCGCACAAGTTCGAGGCCGGCACCCCGCCGATCGCCCAGGCGGTCGGGCTGGGCGCGGCCATCGACTACCTGTCGGCCATCGGCATGGAGAAGATCGCCGCGCACGAGCACGCGATCACCGAGTACGCCGTCGAGCGCCTGCTGGAGGTCCCGGACCTGCGGATCATCGGCCCGCGCACGGCCGTGGACCGTGGCGCCGCGATCTCGTTCACGCTGGGTGACATCCACCCGCACGACGTGGGCCAGGTGCTGGACGAGCAGGGCATCGCCGTGCGCGTCGGCCACCACTGTGCGCGGCCGGTCTGCCTGCGGTACGGAATTCCGGCGACCACGCGGGCGTCGTTCTATCTGTACTCGACGCCGGGCGAGGTCGACGCCCTGATCGACGGCCTGCACCACGTCCGGAACTTCTTCGGCTGACAGGACGGCCCACGACATGAAGCTCGACTCGATGTACCAGGACATCATCCTGGACCACTACCGCAACCCGCACGGCAAGGGGCTGCGGGACGGCGACGCCGAGGTGCACCACGTCAACCCCACCTGCGGGGACGAGATCACCCTGCGGGTGAGGCTCGACGGCGCCACGGTCGCCGACGTCTCGTACGAGTCGCAGGGCTGTTCCATCAGCCAGGCCAGCGCCTCGGTGCTGAACGACCTGGTGGTCGGCAAGACCGTCGGCGAGGCGCAGGCCGTCCAGGAGGCCTTCCTGGAGCTCATGCAGAGCAAGGGCCAGGGCGAGGGCGACGAGGAGGTGCTGGAGGACGCGGTCGCGTTCGCCGGCGTCTCCAAGTACCCGGCCCGGGTCAAGTGCGCACTGCTGAGCTGGATGGCCTGGAAGGACGCCACCGCCAAGGCGCTGGCCGAGCGGCCCGCCGTCGACGGCACCACCAACTGACGCAGAAGAGGAGGACAGACACCATGAGCGACACCACCGAGACGCCCGCCCCTTCCGCCGAGGAGGGCCCGACCGTCATCGTCGGCACCACCGCCGGCACCGTCTCCGTCGAGGACCTCACCGAGGCCCTGATGGACGTCGTCGACCCCGAGCTGGGCATCGACGTCGTCAACCTGGGCCTGATCTACGGGATCCACATCGACGAGTCGGACGTGGCCACCATCGACATGACGCTCACCTCGGCGGCCTGCCCGCTGACCGACGTCATCGAGGACCAGGCCAAGACGGCCACCGACGGCCTCGTCCAGGACCTGCGCATCAACTGGGTCTGGATGCCGCCGTGGGGCCCCGACAAGATCACCGACGACGGCCGCGACCAGCTCCGCGCCCTCGGCTTCAACGTCTGAGATCCATCGATCGTCAACCTGCTGCCGCGCGAATCTCTCCTTCGGGGGAATGATTCGCGCGGCAGTGGTATATCTGCCGATGGGTGGCGAGACTGCTGGAAGCCCTGGACTGCGTAGCGCCCTGTCCGCGAACGCCGCCGCCCGGTACGGAATCCGTACCGGGCGGCGGCGTTTCTGCTGGTCGTGTGCCACGAACGCTGAAGGGGGCGTCGATGTAGGAGCTTCTGGACGCGGTGCTGTGCGAGAGATGGAGGTAGGTCCTCCGGGGTCGCCCTGCAGGGGGAGGCTCCAAACCACCGTTGGCTGCGCCGGTTAAGTGCCGGTCGTGGTGAGCGCAACGGGAAAAGGCGCGGCTTGATCGCGTCAGGTATGGATCAGGAAGGCGAGCGGGAGCGAACCGCTGATGACGTGTCGTAAGAAATTCCAGTGGCGTCGAAACCGGGGCAAGACCTGGGCCCCGGGACAAGTCCGGGGGGAGCCTGCTGACTGCCCGGGTGGCGTCCGGCATGTAGGCGGCGCGAGCCTGGTCCGGGCTCTTGCATGGAACGTGGGAACCTGTCGCCCCGATACGGTCGCCGGCCCGGTGGGCCGGCGGCGAGAGGGAGTACTCCAAGCGGACAACGCCGCGAGGAGCCGAGTACCGTCGCGGGGCACGGGGGCAGACCGTCTCGTAGTAGTGATGAAGCCCGGTAACGCGGGTGGAGCGAAGGGGACGGGTCGTCTGGGTCTGCTTGGTGGTCAACCGGAGTTCCCGGGATGAGCCGGACGAGCGGATCGAAGTCGTTTGAGATCTCGAAGTATCTGGTGTTCGAGGCGTACTTGAGGGTCAAGGCCAACAAGGGCGCGGCGGGCGTCGACGGCGAGTCGATCACGCAGTTCGAGGAGAACCTTCGG
>NZ_JBVINN010000009.1:0-186827 GCF_055579305.1 Kitasatospora sp. NPDC032757
AGCCGTTGACGGCGCACCTTGCGGTGCAGATCCGCGACCTTGCCCGCGGCCTTTCGGCGGCGGTTGCCGCGCCGCTTGCACCGGGCCAGAGCCTGCTGCGCGGCTTCGAGCTTCGCGGCAGCGCTCCGGCCGTGGCGCGGGCTGGGAACGAAGCCGCCATTCGAGTCGGCGAGGAAGTTCGCTATGCCCAGGTCGATCCCGACCACGGACCCGGTCGCGGGCAGCGGCTTCGGCTCGCCCTGCTCGGCGGCCAGCACCACGTACCAGCGCTTGCCCTCACGCTTGACCGAGACCGTCTTGACCCTGCCGGCCACGGCACGGTGCCGGTTGACCTTAATATGCCCGACCCCTTGGAAACGGACGCGCGTGACCGGGTCGTGCGGGGTGGAGTCCCACCGGCACCCGTCCCCGTCTTTCGGGAACTCCACCGTGTCGAACCAGTTCACCCCGCGAAAGCGCGGGTAACCGGGCGTCTCGCCGGCCTTCACCCGGCGGAAGAACGCCGCGAACGCCCTGTCCAGACGCCGCAGCGTCGCCTGCTGCGAGGAGAACGACCACCGGCCCTGACGCTCCCGGTCGAACGCCCGGATCTCCCTGAGCTGCGCGGACTGCATCCCGTACTTCACGGACGTCTTCGAGACGTGCCGGTAGGCGTCACGGCGTTCCTGCAACGCCCCGTTGTACAGCGAGCAGTGATCCCGCAGCATCTCGGCCAGCGCCTGCGCCTGGCCCATGGTGGGCCGCATGAGGAACTTGTACGCACGAATCACCCGGCCCACCCCCTCCCGGTCTGACGATCGATCATACTACGCTTGGGGTATGTCACCACGCTGGGAGCCGAATCCCGATATCCGTACTGGTCGCCATGTCGCCTACAACCTGCACGCACACTTGGTGTTCGTCACAAAGTACCGCAAGGGCGTCTTCGATGACGCGATGCTCAAACGGTGCGAGGAGATCATGCGCGAGGTCTGCGACAAGTTCGAGACCGAGCTACGGGAGTTCAACGGCGAGGCCGATCACGTCCATCTCCTGGTGCACCATCCGCCGAAGGTCGCCCTCTCGAAGCTGATCAACAGCCTCAAGGGCGTCAGCTCGCGGTACCTGCGCGCCGAGTACACCGGCCACATCAACCGCATCGGCCTCGGCTCCGTCTTCTGGTCCCGCTCCTACTTCGCCGGATCGTGCGGCGGCGCACCGCTCAGCATCATCCGGCAGTACATCGAAGGCCAGAAACGGCCTGTCTGACCGTCACCTCGGCGCAGAGACCTCCGGCGCATCGCGCCTCCGAGACAAGGATGCGTTTCCCTCCCCGGCTGAAGCCGGGGATACCCACGCAAGATCACGGATGGCGGCCGGGGACGCCCTCGTGGTACCAGGTGCTGACGATCTCCCAGGTGGGGAAGGTGCGTTGGCCCAGGGTCGGCAGATAGGCCCGGCCCGGCCGGCTGAAGTCCAGGCTGGGGCCGGCGTAGTACGGCGCCACCGAGCTGCCCGGCGGCGCGATCACCGTCTCCACCCGGCACAGCGGGCCGGAGATGTCGAAGTGGGTGCCGTGCAGGGCCTCGATCGCCTCGTCGGTGATCTCCTGGAGCCAGGCCCGGATCGCCTCCTCGCCCTCGATCGTGTGCCCGTGCCGGTCCAGGTGGTCCATGGCGGCACGGACGGAGGCGCCCGGCAGGACGCGGCCGGCCTCGGCGCGCATCTCGGCGGCCGTGCGGTGGAACTCGTCCCATGCCCAGGTGTACGCCTCGGCCACGTCGACGTCCGCGCCGTTTGGCCCAGCGGGCCGACCGCAGGTAGCGCTCGCGGCCGACGGCGTCCCGGGGTGCCGTCGGCGGCGGGCAGGTAGGTGTGCCGCAGCCAGTCGCGGAATCCGGCGACGGCGGCGGTCGCCTGGGCTGCGGCGGCCTCCAGCTCGGACCTGAGCCGCTCGGGCCCGGCGGCGACGAACCCGGTGAACCAGCCTGCCCCGCCGTCGGCCTGGCCGGTCCAGGCGGCGAGCTGGTCGACGACCGCCCGGGCCTGGCGCGGGGCCGAGAGCAGCCCGCGGCCGATTCCCTCCGCCAGGGTCGCCCGGTAGCCGTCCAGCGCGCCGGGCAGGTTGCGCAGCCGCCCGGCCACCGAGGCCCAGTCCTCGTCGGTGGCCATGGGCATCATGGTGAGGATGCTCCGCACCTGGTGCACGGGCGAATTGACGTTGCGCAGCCGGCGGTAGTGGTCGCCGGCGTCGTACACGGCCAGCTCCGCGACCAGACGCTCGCGCAGCAGCCGGGCGCAGGCCCGGTCGGCCGTGTCCGCCCAGGCCCGCCGGTGCCGCTCGGCGCCGTCGAGCGCGGCCAGCGCCTCGCGGGCGGGGCCGGCGAGGGCCGCGAAGCCCTCGGGTGACAGGTCCGGCTGCCGGTCGTCGCCCGGCTGCCGGCCGAGCCTCGTCGCCAGCACCGGATCGAGCGCGGCGATCCGGGCGACGTAGTCGTCGGCTATCCGGCGCGGTGTGCTCAGTTCGTCAGACATCCGGCCATCCTGACGCGACATCAGGACGCTGTCAGCAACCCGGCCGCCGACGCCCCTGGAGCGCCGGGGCCGCGCGCGCCGGGGCCCCGCCTCCGCCCCGCCGACGCGGTCGGCCCGAAGGCGCGGCCGACGCGGTTGCCCCGGTGGAACAGCCGGCACGGGTGCCCCTGCGGAACAGCCGGCGCGGTGCCCGGCAGGAGCCCCCGCCATGCCCGTGTCACCCGCCTCCCGGGCCCGGACTAGGCTGTGACGGTGAGTCTTCATGTGGTTGTCGGATACGGGCCCGCGGGGGCGGCCACTGCTCGGCTGCTGGCCGGCCAGGGGCATTCGGTACGTGTGGTCACCAGGTCGGGCCGTCCGGCGGAGCCCGGCATCGAGCATGTGGCGCTGGACGCGGCGGCCGCCGGACAGCTGGCCGGGGCCGCGCGCGGCGCCGCGGCGGTCTACGGCTGCGCCGCGCCGCCCCTCCACCGCTGGGCGGCCGAGTGGCCGCCGCTGGCCTCGGCGCTCTGCGCGGCGGCCGAGGAGACCGGGGCCGTCCTGGTGGGCCTGGGCAACCTCTACGGCTACGGCCCGGTGGACGGCCCGCTCACCGAGGGCCTGCCGCTCGCGGCGACCGGCCCGAAGGGGCGGGTCCGGGCCGCGGTCTGGGAGCAGGCGCGGGCCCTGCACGAGGCGGGCCGCATCAGGGCGGTCGAGGTGCGTGCCTCGGACTTCTTCGGCCCCGGTGTGACCGACGGCGGCCACCTGGCCTCGCGGGTCGTGCCGCGCGTACTGAACGGCAGGCCCGTCACCGTACTGGGCGACCCGGATGCTCCGCACAGCTGGAGCTACCTCCCCGACGTGGCCCGGGCGCTGGCCGAGGTCGCAGGTGAGGAGCGGGCCTGGGGCCGGGCCTGGCACGTGCCCACGGCCCCCGCACTGTCGAGCCGGGAGATGGTCGGCCGGCTCGCCGCGGAGGCGGGGTCCGGCCCGGTGGCGGTGCGGAGGATGCCGGCGGCGGCCCTGGCCCTGGCCTCGCTCTTCTCGCCCCTGATCCGCGAACTGCGCGAGGTCCGCTACCAGTTCGACCGTCCGTTCGTGATGGACTCGGCCGCCTACGAGTCCGCCTTCGCCGTGCGCGCCACCCCGGTCGAGGAGCAGTTCGGGGCGACGGTGGCGTGGTGGCGTGAGCGGATCTCCGCGGCGAAGGGCGCCTGAGCCCGCCGGCGCCCGGCCGTCCTCACGGACCCCTCACCGACCCCTCACGGGCTCGCCCGACTCCCGACCGTCTGTGCAACCGACGAGCCAGTGATCACGTCCTAAGATCACATAATGGCGCACCTCCCCGGCCGGGGCGGTGCGCCATCCGGGGGTGTGCAGGTACGGCCGCCCCCGGTCGCGTGCCGGTCCCGCCCGGGGCCGCCGTCCGGCTCCGCGGACCGGACGTCACACTGGTCGGAGAGTTCTCACCGTGCAACCGCCGTCTCCTCGCTTCCGTGCCCTTCTGACGGGTACCACCGCGCTCGTCCTGGCCACATCGCTGGCCGCCTGCTCCGGCGGCGACGGCGGCAGAGGCGACGCGGCGAAGGACGCCGGTACCGTCACCGGCCCGGCCGCCGCCGGCACCGCGTCCGCAGCACCCACCGCCCCCGCGGCCGGCAGCAAGGTGGCCATGCCCACCGGCCCGACCACGACGCTCGGCAAGGCCAGGGACACCACCGCCGGGCCGATCACCGTGACCACCCTGACCGGTGCGAAGTCCGGCGTGTCGGGAAAGGTCTGGGTCTGGCTGCCGCCCGAGTACAACGACCCCAAGTACGCCAGGACCGGCTTCCCCGTCATCGTGCTCTTCTCCGGCGGCCAGAGCGCCGGCTACAACACCTACACGGACAACCAGTTGCCCATCCAGGCGGCCGACGTGGAGATGACGAAGGCCGGCACGGCCCACCCGTTCATCATGATCATGCCGGTGCAGAACCTGGACCCCGACGAGCACAAGGCCCTGGAGTGCAGCGACATCCCGGGCCAGCCCAAGATGGGCACCTGGCTGGCCGAGGACATACCCGCCTTCATCCGGGCCAACTTCCGCACCCTGAAGAACCGGGACGGCTGGGGCGTGATGGGCGCCTCCACCGGCGCCTTCTGCAGCGCCAAGCTCGCCCTGCAGCACCCGGAGACGTTCGGGGTCGCGGTTCCGGTCGACGGCTACTGGGCCCCGGACTCGCCGCTCTGGAAGGGGCACGAGGCGGAGCGCCAGGCCAACAGCCCGAACGCCATGGTCTCGCAGGGCAAGGCGGACGTACGGATGCTCGCCACCGCGGCCGGCGCCACCCCGCCCGAGGTCAAGCTGGTCAAGGACTGGGTCGCCAAGGCCGTCCCGCCACTGAAGATCGACTACTACGAGCAGCCCGGCGGCCAGCACCTCACCTCGGACTTCAAGAAGATGATCCCGAACACCCTGGAGTGGCTCACCAAGAACATGGCCGGGCCGACCGCCGACTGACGGTCCGTCCACAATGTGCCCCCGCCGGAGAGTTGGCATGACTGAAACCCCGTCCGACCGGGCATACCGTGGATAGCCCGTCAACGGGCCCGGTTGGAACTCCCCACGAGCGCAACCGGGCCCCGACTGGCGGCCGGGCCTGGACGTGACTTCCCCCACGGAGTCGCTGCCAGGCCCGCATGCTGTTCAGCCAGCGACACGCAGCGTACATGCCACCTCCACGTAACGCTACCGTGCGGCCGTCGGACACTTCATCTCCCGGCCCCCGGGGCCGGAACGGGTCCCCAGGCGTCCAGTGGGGACGCGGTCACACGGCGCACTCCCCACCGGGGACGTTCAGGCCCAGGAACATGACCTGCCGGCGCGGCCGGAACCCCAGCGACTCGTAGAGCCGGATCGCCGTGGTGTTGTCGGCGGCGGTGTGCAGGAACGGTGTGTCGCCGCGCTCGCGGATCCCGGCCGCGACCGCCCGCACGAGCCGGGGCGCCAGGCCCTGCCCGCGGTGGGACTCGGCCGTGCAGACCGCGCTGATCTCGGTCCAGCCCGGCGGGCGCAGGCGCTCCCCGGCCATCGCGACCAGCGCGCCGCCGCGCCGGATGCCCAGGTAACGGCCGAGTTCGACGGTGCGGGGCAGGAACGGGCCGGGCCGCGCCTGCTCCACCAGCGCCAGCATCTCCGGCACGTCGGCGGGGCCCAGCCGGACGGCCTCCTCGTCGGGCGCGGCGCGGACGCCGTCGTCCACCAGCTGGACACCGGGGCCCTGCACGAGGATCTCCCAGCCGGCCGGCACCGCGGTCGGCGAGCCGGTGGCGACGAGGACGAAGCCGGGGCCGCACAGCGCCGCCACGTTCCGCCAGGTCTGCCGGTCCGGCCGGTCCGGAAGGGCCAGGAACGGCGACACGTCGGCGGGGTAGCACAGGACGTCGCCCCGCCGCCGGGCAAGGTGCGCGTGGGGGCCGAGCAGGGCGGCGCGGGCCGGGTTGTCCAGGATGTGGACCGGGTTGTCCGGGGAGCCGGCCGGGTCACCCAGGACGCGGCGGTACACGGCACCGCCCGTGGCGCCGTCCGTGACGCCGTCGGGGGTGAGCGCGGGGTACTGGGACATGCGAAGCCGTTCCTCGATCTCGATGCTTCTCGCTCCTTCGGCGGCGGCGTGCCCCGGTCCCGGCCGGAGCCGGCGGCGACGGAGCGCAACCGACGGGCGTACGAGCGTGCGGACCCCTTGGGAACGGGCTCGCACACCGGTGGAGTCCCATGACGGCGTGGGCGGCGGACCGTTACGGGCGACAGAGTCCGGTCGGGGAGCCGACCCCGTCGATCCAGCGGCGCCGCACGAGCGCGGCGCCACGGCCCCGGCCCCCGGCGACAGCTCGGTGGGCGGCGGCCGGCGGGCGGAACGCCGCGCGCGGCGGCACCGGGAGCCCGAGGGCCACCCGCTCGTCCCGCCGTTGGCCTGCGCGCATCGCCCGTCCGTTTCGCATCCGGCAACCGTGAACGTCCACGGTACCGCGCACCACGGCCGGCTCCGGAAGCGATCCCGCGACGCCGCCCGCGGACGCAGCTCCCCGGAGCCCGGCGCCACCCGGTCCCGCGGTCGCCTGAACCGGTGGTCCACCTCGACCCGTTATTACCTACATAACCGATTACCTACATAATCGTGCACCAGTACGATCCTCGTACAGGAGTTATCGCACCACCATGTCCATCCAGGCCCCAGCCCGCCCCCGCGCGGCCGCCACCGTCCCCCCGAGGCCCCACGTGCCCCAGCCCGCCCACCGGAAGCCCGCCCACCGGTCGTACGGCCGCCCCGCCACGGGGACCAGCCAGTGAGGGTCTTCGCCGGATCCCGGCGCGACGAAGCCTCCCCTCATGATCCCGCGGGCGACCGGACCGGCCGGCGGAGAGCCTGGCAAGGCGCGCTCGCCATCGTGGTGGTCGCCGCCGTGACCGCCGGCCTGCTGTGGTGGCAACCGTGGAGCCCGGCCCCCGCCCGCCGGCAGAAGCCGATGGAGTTCACGACGGCCACCGGCGGCTCCCCCCGCTTCGGCACCGGCGAACAGCTCCTCCGCTACAAGGTGCGTGCCGAGAACGGAATCAAGGAGAGCCCCGAACAGTTCGCCGCCGAGGTCGACACCGTCCTCGGCAACGTCCAGCGCGGCTGGGCCGCGGACGGCACCCGGTCCTTCCAGCGCATGCCCGCCGACCCGGTGGACTTCACCGTCTACCTGGCCACCCCGGAGACCACCGACCGGATCTGCGGCCAGTACGGGCTGGACACCGGCGGCTGGGTGAACTGCGGCGTGGGCCACCAGGTGGTCATCAACCTCAAGCGCTGGACCGAGCTGACCGAGTACTACACCGGCCGACCCGACCTCTACCACGCACTCGCCGTCAACCACGAGGTCGGCCACGTACTCGGCCTCGGCCACGTCGACTGCCCCGGTCCGGGCCAGCCGGCACCGGTGATGATGCAGCAGATCAAGGGACTGCACGACTGCGTGCCGAACGGCTGGCCCTACTCCGAGACCGGCACCCTCCTCACCGGTCCCCCCGTCCAGGCCCCCACCCCCGCCCCCTAGAAGCACCTCAGCCGAATCACCTCAACCACAGCAGCACAGCCGCCGGGCCCGTCGCACCCCGCTGCGCCGGGGTTCCGCGCAGGCGAGGCACGGGGCACCCCGCAGGCCCGTGCCTCAGGCCGCCTCGATGCGCTCCACGATCAGTTCGCACAGCTCATGGGTGCGCAGCGCGTCACGGGCGTCGAGGGTCTTTCCGGTGCGGACGGCGTCCAGGAACGTGAGCACGACCTGCTCGATGCCGCGCTGACGGGCCACCGGCACCCAGTCGCCGCGGCGGCGGATCGTCGGCTGGCCCCGGTGATCGATCACCTCGGCCAGATTGTGGACCTCGCGCTTGGAGTCCCCGCCCGAGACCTGGAGGATCTCCTCGGTGGAGCCGCTCACCCGGTTCATGATGCCCAGTGCCGTGAACCCCTCACCGGCGAGGGTGAGGACGAGGTGCTCCACCAGGCCGTCCCGTACCCGGGAGCGGACGTCCACGTGCTCCACCTCACCGGGCACCAGGAATCGCAGGACATCCACGACATGGATGAAGTCGTCGAAAACCATCGGCCTCGCCGCCTCCGGCAGGCCCTCCCGGTTCTTCTGCAGCACGATCAGGTCGCGCGGCCGCTCCAGCGCCTGGACGTAACCGGGCGCATGACGGCGGTTGAAGCCCACCATCAGCGAGCGGCCCGTGCGGTCCGCGAGGTCGACCAGCCGGCGGGAACCGTCCAGCGTGTAGTCGAGCGGCTTGTCCACGTAGACGTCGACGCCGGCGGTCAGCAGCTGCTCCACGATCGGGACGTGCTGGTCCGTTGCCGCGTGGACGAACGCGGCCCGGACTCCGCCCGCGATCAGCTCGCCGAGGTCGGTGAACCGCTTGCCGGGATCGATGCGGTGGGCGTCGCCGATCCGGTCGAGCTTGGCCCGGTCCCGGGTCATCAGACGCAGGTCGAGACCCGGCAGCGCCGCCAGCACCGGCAGATACGCCTTCTGGGCGATGTCGCCGAGACCGATCACCCCGACCGGCAACGGGGCATCGAGGACGGGGATCGGACTCATCGGCTCTCCTGTGGTGACGGGGGACGGGGGGACGGGTGATCATCGACGGCCCCACCCTATTCGCCACGCACCGCACGCGGCACGACACCGCCTGCGCGGCCGCGCACGCCTCCCCGGCACCGGACCGGCCCGTCGCGGTCCCGTGCGGTGTTGCCCGTCCCGGCCGGGCGGCGCTCGGCCGAGACCGGGAGGCCTCCCGGCGGCGGTCACGTCCCGGGTGTCCGGGCGCGGGCAGGGCCGATCGGGTGGCCGCTGCCGTGTCCGACCGCGATGGGCGAGTACGGGCCCGGCGGGACGCGGTTTGATCCCGTAGACCCCGACGTCGTGAGGAGAGCGGCCGCCGTGTCCGACGAGGACATCCTCCTTGGCATCGCCCTGACCGTGGCCCTCGCCACGGGTTCCCAGGTCCTGGCGAACAAGCTGCGGGTCCCCGCCCTGATCGTGCTGCTGCCGGTCGGGTTCACCGCAGGCGCGCTGACCGACGTCATCCACCCCGCGAAGCTCGTCGGTCCGGACTTCCCCGCACTGGTGTCGCTGTCCGTCGCCGTGATCCTCTACGACGCCGGCCTCGGACTGAACCTGCGCAACCTCACCGGCCGCACCCGCGGGATCGTGGTCAAGCTGCTGGTCATCGGCATCCTGGCCACCTTCTTCGCCGTCTGCGCCGTCGGCCCGGCGCTGTTCGGTATCCCGCTCAGGGTCGCTGCCATGATCGCCGTGATCCTGGTGGTGTCCGGCCCCACCGTGGTCGGCCCCCTGCTGGAGTACGTCCGGCCGACGGACCGGCTGCGGCGCATCCTCATCTGGGAGGGGACGCTGACCGACCCGATCGGCGGCATCCTCGGCGCCGTCGTCTTCCACGCCGTCGCCACCACCGGCCGGGTCGACATCGGCCGGGGCTACCAGTTCGGACAGTTCCTCCTCAGCATGGCCGTCGGCCTCGCCGGCGGCGCGGTGGGCACCGTCATCCTCTGGCTGGCGCTGCGCAAGCTGCGGCTCGGCGAGACGCTCGGCACCCTGGCCCAGCTGGCGACCGTGGTCCTCGTCTCCGCGGGCTGCGACATCGCCCGCGACGACACCGGCCTGATCGCCGCGATCGTCACCGGACTCGCCGTCACCAACCTCCCCGGCCTGGACATGCCGGCCCGCCGGCCCTTCCTCGAAACACTCGTCCAGCTGATCATCGGCCTGCTGTTCATCTCCATCTCCTCCGCCGTCGCCCCCGCCTCCGTCACGCCCGTGCTCGTCCCCTCCCTGATCCTGATCGCGGTCCTCGTCCTGGTCGTCCGGCCGCTCATCGCCTTCGCCGCCGCCCGGGGTTCCGACCTGACCACGGGCGAGTGGGGCTTCATCGGCTGGATGGCGCCCCGCGGCATCGTCGCCGCCTCGACCGCGTCCGCCTTCGCCGCCACCCTGGTGGAGAAGGGGCTGCCCGGCGCCAGGAAGATCCTCCCGATCACCTTCCTCGTGATCGTGGGGACGGTCGTCCTGTACGCGCTGACCGCCGCCCCCGTGGCGCGACGGCTCAAGGTCGTCCGGCCGAGCCGGACCCGCCCGCTCCTCGTCGGCGGCGAACCCTGGGTGATCGGCCTGGGGAAGGCCCTGCAGTCGGCCGGTCTCGACGTGCTGATGTGGGCGGGGCTCGACGAGGAACGCGACCGGATCACCATGGCCGGCATCGAACTCGCACACGGGGAGATGCTGGCGACCGCGACCAACCCCCGGGCCCGTCTGGAGGGCGTCACCGCGGTGTTCCTGCTCACCGACGACGACGACTTCAACGCGCTCGCCTCCGTCGTCGTCAAGGACAACGTCGAAGGCCCCGTCTACCGCGTGGGCCCGCCGCGGGACAGCCACGGCGTGGTCGCCCCCTACACCGGGGGCGACATCCTCTTCGGCCACGCCCTCGTCCGGCACCGCCTGGCGGCCCGCTACGAGCAGGGCGCCCGCTTCCACCTGCAGCCGGGATCCGTGCCCGTCCCCCCGGACCACGACCTCCTCTTCGTCATCAGCACCGACGGCCTCCTGGCCCCGGTCACCGAGGCCCAGGCGATCACGCCGCGGCCGGACGAGACCGCCGTCCTGCTGGGCCCCGCATGATGTCCTGGGCCGCCCGATTCCGGCTGCGGCAGTACGCCAAGGCCAGCCTGTGGATCGTCCCGCTGGTCGGGCTCGTCCTCGGCGTCGCCCTGGCCGAGGCGGCGACCGCCGTGGACGGGGCGTCCTGGCTGCCGAAGACCTGGGACTACTCCGCGTCGACCGCGAGCAGCGTCCTCAGCTCCGTGGTCGGCTCGATGATCGCGCTGCTCGGGTTCGTCGTCACCATCGGCGTCCTCGTCATCCAGCAGGCCACCGGCACACTCTCCCCCCGCTACATGCGGCTCTGGTACCGCGACCGGCTGCAGAAGGCCGTCCTGGCCACCTTCACCGGCACCTTCGCGTTCGCCTACACCCTGCTACGGAGCATCGAGACCGACTCCGTGCCCAACCTCGGCGTGACCCTCGCCGGCATCGCCGTCTCGGCCAGCCTCCTCCTCCTGCTGATCTACCTCAACCGCTTCACGCACAACCTGCGCCCTGTGGCCATCGCCGACATCGTGGGACGCCTGGGCGAGCGAGTCCTCGACCGCGCCGCGGCGGGCGTCCGGAGCTCCGCCGCGCGCGACCCGGCGCTTCGGCCGGGCTCCCCGGCCGGCCGCATCCGGTCGGAACGCGGCGGCGTCATCCAGGCGATCAACGCGCCCGGCCTGGTCGCGCTCGCCGCCCGGCACGACTGCGTCCTGGTCCTGGCCGCCTCCGTCGGCGACTTCGTACCGCCCGGCGCCACCGTGGTCGAGATCCACGGCGGCGCACCCGCGCCGGATCCCCACCGGGTGACCGGCCTGCTCGCCCTCGGCGCCGAGCGGACCATCGAGCAGGACCCGGCGTTCGCCCTGCGCATCCTGGTCGACATCGCCATCCGGGCCCTCTCCCCCGCCGTCAACGACCCCACCACCGCCGTCCAGGTGCTGAACCACATCGAGATGTTCCTCTACACCGTCGGCCGCGTCGGGCTCCGCAGCAGCTACGTGCTCGCCGACGACCACGGCCGGCCGCGCCTCGTCCTGCCGGGCCGGCCGTGGGAGGACTACCTGGAACTCGCCGTCACCGAGATCCGCGACTACGGCGCGACCTCCGTCCAGGTGTGCCGACGGCTCAGGGCCCTCCTCGAAGGCCTCCTCGCGGCGCTGCCGCAGGAGTGCCGGCCCGCCCTCCGCCTCGAACTCTCCCTCCTCGACCTCGCGGTCGACCAGGCGTTCGGCGACACGCCCCGCCGGGCCGACGCCCGGACCCCCGACCCCCAGGGCATCGGCGGAGGACGGCACCCCGGGGGCGCACCGCCCGACACCCCCGCACCTTTCGGGCCCGGCCGGTAGGGACGCCTCCGGCCCGGCCGGGCCCGAGGCTCCCACCGATCCCGCCGGCCCCCGCGGCTCCCAACGGCCGGTCCTCGCCGGTAGCGACAGCCTCCGGATCTCGCGGCGGCCGCCCGCCGGTGTCACGATGGACGCAAGAATTCCGCCGCGATCGGAGGCGGTCATGGGCCGTTCCTACCACTTCCACCGTGAACACGCCGGCTACTCCGTGACCGTCGACGTGCACCTGGGCGGACCCCGGGAACTCGCGCTCCTGGTGGACGGCAAGGAGGTTGCGGCGGTGCGCATCCACGGCCACCACTCCGAGGTGCGGTCGCTGGCCACGACCCTGCCGACCGACCCGCCACGCCACATCGAGGCCCGGGTGACACTGCCCGGCCCGGTCCGGGGAGAGCCGACCAGCGTCCTGATCGAGGACGGCACCCGGCTCCCGATGCCCGAGAGGGAGATACCGCGCCGGGCGCGGCTGACGGAGGTTTCCTGGTACGCCTGAGCGGCGCTTCCCCGCACTGCCCTGCAGGACCGGCCGCGCACCGCGGGGGCGAACGGTACCGGCGCCCCGGCCGGCCGGGCCCGGCTGGGGCGCCCGTCAGGCCGTTCCGTCCCAGGCGGTCAGGCCCCAGCGGAACGTGTGCAGGTCGCCGACGCCGAGCTCCACCAGATCGGCCCGGCCACGGAACGCGTCCGGTGGGCAGGACATCGGCTCCACCGCGAGGCCCCGGCGCCGGGCCGCCTCGGAGAGCGTGTCGCCGGTGTACACCTGGAGGAAGTCGGCCCCTTCGCCCAGCCACAGATCACAGCCGTGCGAGCCGGAGGGATGCGCGAGCCGTACCACGGCCCGCCCGGAGGAGTCCCGTTCCAGTTCGGTGAACGGGGTGTCCAGCCGTTGCGGGCCGATGGTGCGCGGCGTGCGGAAGTCCAACGGCGTGCCCGCCACGGGCCGGGCCGCCGCGGGAGTGCCCGGATCGGCGGCCGGCAGCCACGCCCGGGCCGGGAGGGTCAGCAGCGCATCGTCCACCAGGTCCGTACCCACCGTCAGATAGGGGTGCTGGCCCACTCCGTAGGGCGCGGCCACCGCCCCCAGGTTGCGCGCGGTCACGGTGACCGCCAGCCCTCGGGCCCCGAGCACGTACTCCGCGCGGACGCCGAGGTGGAACGGATAGCCGGGCTGCGGAAAGACGGTGGCCTCGAGCAGGACGCGGTCGTCGGCCCGTTCCAGCGGCTGCCACGAGGCCCAGCGCAGCAGCCCGTGAATGGCGTTGCCCGCCTCCGGCTCGGTCAGCGGGAGTTGCAGGTCCTCGTCGTTCCAGCGGTACCGTCCCCCGCCGATCCGGTTCGGCCAGGGCACCAGGAGCTGTCCACGGCCGCCGGTGATCCGCTCGTCGGCGGCGAAGCCGTCCAGGACGGTGCGCCCGGCCGCCGTGTAGCGGCCCAGGGCCGCGCCGAGCTCCACCACGACGGCGCTGTGCTCACCACTGCGCAGGAGGAACTGCCGCCCGGTCGGGCTGTGGGACATGGCCGGCCTCCAGGTCGGGGTGGAGCGGGCGGATCGCGGACCACGATTCAGGGGGACACCGCGGTCGGCGGCGGCGCGGGGGCCGGCGCAGGGGCGGGGGCGGGGGCGAGCTTGAACGTGAGGACGTAGGAGACCACGACCGCGACGATCACCAGCGGCATGACGGTGAGGCCTTCCGATCCGAGGAGAAGGGTGGCCAGCAGCACCGCGGTCATCGGCAGTTTCAGCATCGCCACGCACAGCGCCCCGACGCCCATCGCGAACCCGGAGGTCACGTCCAGTCCGGGGAGGTGCGCGAGGGCGAGCCCGCCCGCCGCTCCCACGAACATCGACGGAAAGACCGGGCCGCCGCGGAACCCACCGAGCGACAGGCTGTAGGCGAGCGCCTTGCAGACCACCAGGACGACCAGGGTCCCCGCCGTGTACCCGGCTTGACCGGCCAGCAGCGGCCCGAGTGCGCTCTGCCCCGAGTACAGCACGTCCGACGCCGCCTTGCCCGTCCCCTCGGCGTACACCAGCGCGACGACTCCCACGAGCGCGCCGGCCATGGTGGTGAGCACCACCCGCCTCCGGTCGACCCGGCCCTGAAGGAACAGGCCCGAACGGTGGATCCCCGCCCCGAGGACGGCCGAGGCCACCCCGATGACGAGTGCCCAGCCGAACCCGGCGAGGTCGGGGCGGTGGGCCTGCGGCACCTGCGAAAGGGCCAACGAGTAGGTGCCCAGACCGGTCCAGGAGCCGAGGCCGGTGAAGATCAGTGCGCCGACGCCGGCCGCGAGGAGGCCCGGCACCAGAACGACACCCATCATGGCGCCACCGAGGCCGGCCGCCTCCATCAGCAGGAACGCACCGAGCAGCGGCGATCCGAGCAGCGTGCTGACCGCCGCGAAACTCCCCGCGGCCCCCAGCACCGCGGCCGAACTGGGCTGGACGTCCCGTTTCACCGCCCGGACGGCGAACACCGCCAGACCCCCGCCGAGCGCGATGAGCGGAGCCTCGGGACCGAGCACCACGCCCGCCCCGAGCGACGCCACCGCCGCGAGCGCGATACCGGGCAGTTCCGCCGCCGTCGGCGCCCCCTTGGTGACCAGCCCCTCGGCCGGCTTGTGCCCGCCCTCCCCCGGCAGGCGGCTGATGGCGAGCGCCACCAGCAGTCCGGCCAGGGCGAGCAGCGGGATCGGCCACCACGAAGGCGTTCCGTCGAAGCCCAGCGCTTCGGGGAGATCGCTGTAGGTCAGCGACTGCAGTTCGGACACGAGCGCGAGGAACCCGAACGCCATCGCGGAGATCGGGACGCCGAGAACCGCCGTCATCACGAGCAGCACCGCGTACTTGCGGCTCCGGATCAGTACGAGGGGGTCCGGCGGCGGGGCGGCGGGCGGTCCGACGGCTGTGGTCGGCATGCTCATCGTCTCCTCAGCACCGGACGGCAGCCTGAATCGCGTCGGTCGACAGGCCTAGGAGCCGTCGTACCACGGCTCGGGGGCACGCCCGGCACTTCCCGGCCCCTGACCGCCCGGCGATCCCCCGAACGTCATCCGGACGGCTCAGTTCACGCCCGGGGATGCCTCTGCGGCCGGGCGGGGCGTGCGCGCCGGGCGGCGACCCGGCGCCAGATCCCGCGCTGCCCGCGCAGCGTCAAGGTGCCCACCACGATCAACACGACGATGTTGACCAGCAGTTGGACGAGCGAGCCCCCGGCCTCGCTCCAGCTGGAGAAGGCGACGGACACCGCGATGTCCGCCGCCGCCGGGATGGTCGTGACCGAGATGAAGACGCCCAGCAGGGCGCTGGTCCTCGCCTCGCTGAGCGAGACGATGCCGACGACGCCGGCCAGCCCCGCCACCGCGAACGAGAAGAAGTTGGGGGTGTCGATCAGCTGGGAGACCGGCCGCAGGCCCAGGCTGAACGCCTTGGATTCGAAACCGAACCCGCGGATCACGAGGCTGAACAGGAAGGTGACCACGACGGCCAGGACGAAGCCCAGCAGCAGCGCCCGCAGCCCCTGGCGGACCCGCCTGCCGTCACGGCGGTCGATGCCCAGCGCGATGCTGACGATGGCCCCGTACTCGGGGCCGACGACCATGGCCGCGACGATCAGGATCTGCGAGTTGGTGACGATCCCGACCGCGCCGATGAGGCCGGCGATGACCAGGTAGAGGTAGAAACTCGGCGCGTACGTCCCCTCGGCCCGGATCCGTGCCTCGACCTCGTCCCAGACCGGCGCGTGGGTGAGTGCCCCGAGCTTTCGGGTGCCGGCCTCCGCGGCCCCGCCGACGAACGCCACGTCCACGGGCTCGATGACGATCGAGCCCCGGCTGTCCAGGTCCAGCGCGCGCAGGGCACGCAGGACGTCGTTCGCCGCGCCGGTCAGCACGTCGCAGGCGATGGCGTCACCGTCCGGGTTGCGCGCCGCACCGGACTGCACGATCAGGTTGAGGACCGAGGGGGAGCCCGCGAGGCAACCGACGACCCGGTCGGTGAGGTCCGGCGGGCTCACCGCACGGACATGGATCATGTCCAACCCCGGACCTCCACAGGCTTCGGTTTCCCGGCCGGGTGCCGGCCCCTGCAGGATCCCCCACCCGGCCCCGCCCGCCGCGGCATCGCCGCGCGCGGGCGCCCGAGGATTCCCGCCGCGGCCCCTCGACGGAGGGCGCCGGCCACCGCAACGGGCGAGTCCGCCCGTCCTGGCCGATAGTGAAATCAAAGGATCACTCTGACCTTGGGAAGCTCATGGACCGCTACCCGCCCATAGCCGAGCACGGCCTCATAGGCGACCTGCAGACCGCCGCGCTGGTGACCTCGCGCGGCGTCGTCGACTGGTTCGCCGCACCGCGCTTCGACTCCCCCAGCATCTTCGCCGCCCTGCTCGACCACGACCGCGGCGGCTACTTCCGGCTCGCGGACGTCAATCCCCAGGCCACCTGCAAACAGCTGTACTACCCGGACACCGCCGTCCTGGTCACCCGCTTCATGTCGCCCGACGGGGTGGGCGAAGTGGTCGACTGGATGCCGCCGAACACCAGCCGCACCCCGACCGACCGGCACACCCTGATCCGGACGGTGCGCAGCGTGCGCGGCAGCGTGCGCTTCGAGATGGAGTGCCGCCCGCGGTTCGACTACGGCCGCGCCACCCACGAACTGGACCTGCGGCCCGAGGCAGCCGTCTTCCGGGCGCCGGGCGTCTGCGCGTACCTCCAGAGCACCTTCCCGGTGGAGCGGGACGGCGACGACCTGCGGGGCTCCGTCACGCTGAACGTCGGCGAATCGGCAGGTGTCGTCCTGACCGTCTGCGACACCGACGGCCAGGTGCCGCCGCCCCCCACCGTCGACGGGATCACCGGACAGCTGTGGGACGCGGCCGACTTCTGGCAGAAGTGGGTGCACGGATCCAACTACCGCGGCCGCTGGCCGGACATGGTGAACCGCTCCGCGATCACCCTCAAGCTGCTCACCTACGCTCCCAGCGGCGCACCGGTGGCCGCGGCCACCATGGGCCTGCCCGAACAGGTCGGCGGCGAGCGCAACTGGGACTACCGCTACACCTGGGTCCGCGACGGCTCGCTCTCCGTCCGCGCCCTGCTCGACCTCGGCTTCGTCGAGGAGGCGACGGACTTCACGCACTGGCTGGGCGACCGCCTGCACGAGACGTCCGGGAAGGGCGGCGAACCGCTCCAGATCATGTACCGGGTCGACGGCGAACCGCTGCTGACCGAGGAGGTCCTCGGCCATCTGGAGGGGTACCGCGGCTCCGCGCCGGTGCGGCTCGGCAACGCGGCCGCCGACCAGTTGCAACTGGACATCTACGGTGAGGCGCTCTACGCGCTCTCCGAGGGCCGGGAGATCGCCGCCCAGGCCGGCTACCGCGGCTGGAAGGTCCTCTCCCAGAGCCTGGACTGGCTGGCCGACTCCTGGGACCGCCCCGACGAGGGCATCTGGGAGACCCGCGGCGGGCGGAAGGACTTCACCTACAGCCGGGTGATGTGCTGGGCGGCCTTCGACCGCGGCCTGCGGCTGGCCGAAGAATTCCGCCGGCCGGCCGACACCGAGCGCTGGAAGAAGGCCCGCGACACCATCCTGCTGCAGGTCATGGAGCGCGGCTGGAGCGAGGAGCAGCAGGCGTACGTCCAGCACTACGGCGGGGACGACGTCCTGGACGCCTCGCTGCTGCTGATGCCCCGGGTCGGGTTCGTCGCCCCCCGGGACCCGTCCTGGCTGTCCACCCTGGACGCGATGGACCGCACCCTGGTGTCCGACAGCCTCGTCTACCGCTACGACCCGGCCGCCTCCCCCGACGGCCTGCGCGGCTCGGAGGGCACGTTCAGCCTCTGCACCTTCCTCTACGTCGATGCACTGGCCCGGGCCGGGCGCCTGCGGCCCGCCCGTTACACCTTCGAGAAGATGCACACCTACGCCAACCACGTCGGCCTCTTCGCCGAGGAGGTGGGGCCCAGCGGCGAGCAACTCGGCAACTTCCCACAGGCGTTCACCCACCTGTCGCTGATCACCGCCGCCTGCACGCTGGACGAGGCCCTCGACCGCCAGCGCCCCTGACAGGGCACGGGAGCGGCGTGCACGGCGCTGTGCGACCGACCGTGCCGCCGGAGCCGGAGTGGTCCGAGTCCCTCCACTCCCGCGACGGGCTGCGCGGGCCGGCCTACGGCGCGGACCCGGCGGCCGGGGTGAGGAGGACGGCGATGTCGCCGCCGGTCGGCGTCGGCACGGTGGTCTCCGTCGCGGCGACGAGCCGGCCGTCCGCGTTCACCAGGAACAGCACGTCGTGTCCGGCCGGGAGGCCTCCGTCGACCCGGAAGGCGACGATCCGTGCTCCCCCCTCATACCGGCGGGCCAGTTCGGGCCGGTTGAGGGCGGGAGCGAACAGCGCCTCGCTCTCGATGTAGGGGGCGACCACACCGTGGCTGGGGGTGGCCGGCGCCAGGCGGTGGACGGGCCCCTCCACCGTCTCCTTCAGCGTCATGAAGGCGAGGGCGTTGAAGTCGTCCTCGTCGGTGAGCAGGAGCACCTCGGTGATGCCCTCCAGCTCGGCACGGGCCCCGGTGGCGGCGGCGAGCAGTTCGCCGGGGGCCAGCTCGAGGCCCGCGTCCTTGATGGTCCGGCGCTGCTGGTCGAGTCCTGCCCACATGAGCACGTCCAGGCCCGCCGACCGCAGGGCGCCACCCAGCTCCACCACCCAGGGATCGCCCCCGACCAGCAGCGGCCGCGACCGTGCCGACCGGCGGACGACGAGCCGCCGCGCCACCGGAAGCGCCGTCAGGCCGTAGACCATGACGGTGGCGACGATCACGACGAAGGTGGCCGGAAGGATCTTCTGGGCCCCGCCGACACCGGCCTGCACCAGGGCGGCGGAGAAGGTGGACGCGGTGGCCGCGGCGACGATGCCGCGCGGCGCCATCCATCCGATGAACCACCGCTCCCGGTAGGGGACGTCGGTGCGGGCGGTGGAGAGCAGCGCCACCAGCGGCCTGACCACCAGGACGAGGGCCGCGACGAGGCCGAGGGCGGGCAGAACCACGTGGCGGAGCGACTGCGGGGTGACGGTGGCCGAGATCGAGATGAACAGCAGGCCGATGGTCAGCGAGACCAGCGTCTCGAAGAAGACCCGGCGGGCCGGGATGTCCAGCCCCGGCAGATTGGCCAGCGCAATCCCCATCACCACGGCCGCGATCAGGCCGGTGTCGTCCCGGAAGGCGTCGAGGAGCCCCGCCACCAGGACCACCGCGGCGAGCTGCACCGTCGTGCCGAGCACCTCGCCGAGGGGCAGGTGGTGCAGCAGCAGCCAGAGCACGGCGGCTCCCACGGCGCCGCCGGCCAGACCGACCGCCGCACTGCCGCTGAACATGCCCACCTGGCTGCCGAGACCGTGCTGTTCGGCGGCCAGGACGCCGTGGAAGACGAACGCCCCGAGGATGCCGCCCACCGGGTCGATCAGGGAGCCCTCCCAGACGAGGATGCGTTGCAGCCGTTCGGTCGGGCGGACGAAGCCCAGCAGGGGCCCGACCACGGTGGGTCCGCTGACCACGAGGATCGCGCCCAGCATCACGGCGGCGCCCAGCGACATGCTGATGATCGGGACGGCGAGCAGCGCCGCCGACATCCAGGTGACCAGGCCACCGAGCCAGATCAGCCTGACCACGACCCGGCGGGTGTGCCCCTTGAGCCGGCGCAGGTCCAGCCCGAGTCCGGCGTCGTAGAGGATCACCGCCACGGCGAGCGACACCAGCGGTGAGAAGGCGGCGCCCAGCAGCTTCTCGGGATTGACGTCGTCGGTCAGCGCGCCCGCGACGAATCCGGCGGGCAGCAGCAGGAGGATCGCCGGCACCCGCAGCAGGCTCGCCAGCAGCTGGGAGCCGACGGCAAGGGCGAAGATCAGTGCGATGCCGATCAGGATCTGACTGGATGTCACGACATCTCCTCCTTGGACGCGCCGGTCCTACCCGACGGGCTGCGAGATGCTCCGGCCGGCCGGGCGGGAGGGCCCCGCCGTGGCCGTCACCGCGCGACGTCCTCGTCGGCCAGCGGTTCCAGCACGCCGTGGGTGTCGAGGCGATAGAGGACGACGAGGGCCGGGCCGATGAAGACCAGGGCGACGGCCGCGACGATGAGCATCCACTGGAGCGGGGCGCTCGCCCCCGCCCCCTGCTGGACGGTCAGCGAGGTGGGCACCAGGTAGGGCTTCTGGGCGAAGCCCCAGGCGGCGACCAGCAGGGCCACGACCGCCACCGAGGTGTAGCGCGCCCACCCGGCGGCAGGGCCGGCGACCAGCCAGGCCGTGACCGCCAGCGCCGCCGTGGCGAGCAGGAGGAGCAGCAGCCCGATCCCGTGGGTGAGCCCGTGGTGGACGTACGAGGCGTGCGGGTCGGTCACGGTCAGGCCGATCACGCCGAGGATCAGCAGGCCGGCGGCGGCGATCCAGGCGCGCAGCCGGAAGTAGCCGACCAGGTCGTGCGCCTCGAAGCGCCGGGCGTCCGCCGTGAGGAACACCGCGCCGAGGAAGGCGGTGGCCGCCACGGCGATCAGGCCTCCCATGATCGAGGTGGTGCTGGCCCAGGCGTCGGCCGACGCGACGGTGCCGGGGGCGACCCGCCCGGAGGCCACGGCGCCGATGGCGGCGCCCAGGAAGAACGGGGTGAGCAGGGAGGAGACGGCGAACACGGCGCCGTAGATCCGGCGTTCGGCCAGTCGCCGGGTGGGCTTGCGCAGCGCGAACCCGGCGCCGCGCAGGACCAGGCCGACGGCGGCCAGTGCCAGCGGGAGCCAGAGTGCGGTGAACACCGTCTGGAAGAACACCGGGAACCCGGTCCACATCACGATGAGCACGAAGATCAGCCAGACGTTGTTGACCTCCCAGACCGGTGCCATGGCGTGGTCGATCAGCCAGCGGGGGCGTTTGCCGCGCTCGGCGCCGCCGGCCAGGAGGTCCCAGAACCCCGCGCCGTAGTCGACGCCGCCGCCGCAGGCATAGGCGGCGATCGCGAGCAGCAGGATCCAGGCGACGACGTTCGCTGTCACAGCTCACCCCCGGGGGACCGGCCGTTGCCCGGGGTGCCCGCGGCCGCCTCCGGACGCGGACCGTACGGGGTGTCCGTCTCGGGGCCCTCGGCGAGCGCCGGGGCGGATCCGGAGTCGGCGAGCCGCCAACGACTGCGCATCTTCAGGACGACGGTGAGAAAGGCGCCGAAGACGAGGACGTAGACCGTGACGATGATCCCGAACATGGTCCACAGCGAGGCTGCGGCGGTGGGGGTCACGGCCTCGGAGACCCGCATGTTCTGGTAGACGATCCAGGGCTGGCGGCCCACCTCGGTGGTGATCCAGCCGCACTCCACCGTCAGCAGGCTGGCCACACCGGCCACCGCGGCGCACCGGAAGAACCACCGGGAGCGGGGCAGGTCGCGGCGGCGCAGCCAGCACCAGCCGTACCAGAGGGCGAGCAGGATCAGCAGACTGCCGATGGTGACCATGATGTCGAAGGCCCAGTGCGCGATGGTCGCCTGGGTCGTGGTGGGGCGGTCGGAGGCGGGCACCGAGGTCAGCCCGGTGACCTGGGTGTCGGGGCTGAACCCGGCGAGGATGGAGTCCAGTTGGGGAATCTTGAGGCCGCCCTTGATGGTGCCGTCCTCCTGGAGGCGGCCGAACATGTACTCGGGCACATGGGTGCCGGTGTTCCAGACGATCTCCGTCGCGGCGAACTTGACGGGCTGCTTGTGGAAGACCGCCCGGGCGATGGCGTCGCCGAGCATGAACTGGACGGGGGTGAGGATCGCCGCGGCCGTGAACGGCACGGTGAAGCCGAGGCGGTGGTAGCGGTCCCGGCGGCCGCGCAGCCAGCCGACCGCGTAGACGCCCGCCACCACGTAGCCGGCGGTGAGGAACATCGCGACGACGAAGTGCCAGTACTGGGGGCCGAACATGGGCGTGAAGACCGCCTGTTGGACGCTGACGTCCACGGGATTGCCGCTCGCGTCGAGGGTGAAGCCCTGCGGGGTGTTCATCCACGAGTTGGCGGCGATGATGCCGAACGCGCCCATCAGCGCCGTCAGCGGCAGTGGCACGCCGAGCCAGAAGTGCGTCCACGGCTTCAGCCTGCGCCAGCCGTAGAGGTAGATCGCGATCAGGATCGCCTCCAGGAAGAACGCCCACGCCTCCACGCCGAAGCCGAGGCCGAAGACGTCCCCCCAGCGGCCCATCATGCCCGGCCACAGCAGTCCGAACTCGAACGAGAGCACGGTGCCGGTGACGATGCCGACGGCGAACTGGACGGCCATCACGGCGGACCACCGCCGCGCCAGCAGCAGGGCGGTCGGGTCGGCCTTGCGCAGCCCCCGGTGGTGCATCACCAGGGTGACGAACGGCAGCGCCACGCCCAGCGGCACCAGCAGGATGTGGGAGGCGAGGGTGAACGCCATCAACTCCCGGGCGGGGAGCAGCTGTGCGGGGGTGTCAGCCAGGAGGTGTGCTGCGGTGTTCATGCGGGCCTCGGTGGCTCGTGCCGGGTGGCCGCTGGCTCACCCGGTTGACCGGACGGGGAGGGGGCGTGCGGACCGGCGGCGGGAGGCAGGCCTCGGACCGCGCTGGGGACGGCCGGCCGGATCAGCCGGCCGGTCCGCGGGCGTCGCACGGTGGTGGGCACGGCGGCCTTCCACCTGCGGTCAGCCTCCGGTGGCGAAGCCGGGGAAGAGGGTCATCCCGCCGTCGACGTAGAGCGTGGCACCGACGACGTAGTCCATCAGGTCGGAGGCCAGGACGGTCACCGCGTTGGCGATGTCCTCCGGGTCGCCGACCCGGTGGTAGGGGATCAGCCGCAGGAGGTCGGCCTCGGCCCCGGGGGTGTCCCAGGCGGACTTGTTGATGGGGGTGCGGATCGCGCCGGGCGCGACGGCGTTCACCCGGATCCCCTGCGGGGCGAGTTCCTGCGCCAGGGTCTGCATCAGCATCAGGACACCGCCCTTGGAGGCGGCGTAGTTCACGTGGCCCGCCCACGGGATGATCTGGTGCACCGAGCTCATGCAGACGATCTTCCCGGCCGAACGGGAGACCTCCGGCACGACGCCCCGGCGGACGAACTCCTTGGCGGCCTCCCGGGCGCACAGGAACTGGCCGGTGAGGTTGACGTCCAGCACCTTCTGCCACTGGGCGACGGTCATCTCGGTGAGGGCGGCGTCCCGCTGCAATCCGGCGTTGGCCACCATGATGTCGATCGTGCCGAACTCCCCGACCATCCGGTCGACCATCGCGACGACCTGGTCCTCCTGGGAGACGTCCGCCTCGTGGGCGTAGGCCTGCACCCCGTAGGACTTGATCTCCTCGACCACCTCCTCGGCCGCCTCCGGGCCGAAGACGTAGTTCACGACCACATCGGCGCCGGCGCGGCCGAGACCGATCGCCGTCGCCTTGCCGATACCGGAGTTCGCACCGGTCACCAGGGCCTTCTGCCCCCGGAGAACAGGCGGAACCGGCCGCCGCCCCTTGTCCACAGCTGACGTCACTGATCTCTCCCGTCCTTGGCCGCAAGCCGGCACCGGGTGACCACACTCGTCGGCCCGGCCCGCGGCGCGGGGAACGGCTCGCCCGACGACGCGCGACTGTCCCCCCGACGGCTCAGCGCGCAGCCGGGCGCGGCGCCGGTCAGTCACCCGGCCGGGCCACCACGTTCTCCAGCGGGCCGCCCGCGAGGAACCGCTCCAGCTGGGTGCGGATCAGGCGCAGGCCCCGGGGCAGGAAGGCGGAGCTGTTGCCGCCCACGTGGGGTGTGATCAGGGTGTTCGGGGCCCGCCAGAGGGGGTGGCCGGCGGGCAGCGGTTCGGGGTCGGTCACGTCGAGTGCCGCGGCCAACCGGCCGCCCTGCAGCTCGGCGAGGAGGGCGCCGGTGTCCACGACGGCCCCGCGGGCCACGTTGACCAGCAGGGCGCCGTCCTTCATCGCGGCGAGGAAAGCCGCGTCGACCAGCCCCCTGGTCCCGTCGGTGAGTGGGACGGTCAGCACCACGACATCCGCGCGCGGCAGCAGGTCCGGGAGGTCGGCGAGAGCGTGCACCGGCCCGCGAGCCGCCGTCCGGGCAGTGCGGGCCACGCGCAGAACCTGGCACTCGAAGGGCACGAGCCGCTCCTCGACGGCCGCACCGATCGCCCCGTGGCCGACCACCAGCACGGTACGCCCGGCGAGCGACGCGAACGAGCCGCCCTCCCAGGCACCGGCGTCCTGCGCCCGGACGAAGCCCGGGACTCCGCGCAACGAGGAGAGGACGAGGGTGACCGCCAGCTCGGCGGTGCTCGCGTCGTGGACACCCCTCGCGTTGCAGAGCACTACACCCGCCGGCAGGACGGGAAGCAGTTCCTCGACTCCCGCCGAGAGGCTCTGCACGACCCGCAACCGGGGCATCCGGGCCAGCAGCGGAACGGCGGCCGACGTGCAGGTGTAGGGGACGACGAAGAACTCCACCTCGTCGAGCACCCGCTGGGGCGGGCCGTCACCCCGGCCGTCCCACACCACCGTCGCCACCTCCGGGCGCAGGCCCACCTGTGCGAGCGGGTAGGGAAGCAGGATCCTGGCCGGGGGGCCGCCGGGCACCGCGTTCGGGATGCTCATGAGGCGATCTCAACAGCGATCACCCGCCGGGGCAAACCCCCGGCCCGCCATTCGGTGCGGCCGGCGGAGGCGCAGGGCCGGCGGAGGCGCAGGGCCGCCGGGGCCGGGGTGGACCCGCACGGCCGCGCCGTCGCGCCGCCCCGGTGGAACTGCGCGCATGATCTCCTGCAAGGGCCGTCCAGCTCATGCACAACCCGGGAGAGCCGCCGTGGAGACATCCGGACCAGCACCGGCCATCGTCGTGATCATGGGCGTGTCCGGCTCGGGCAAGACCACCCTGGGGAGGCTGCTCGCCGAGCGGCGCGGCGTGCCCTTCGTGGAGGGCGACGACTTACACCCGGCCGCGAACATCGCCAAGATGGCGGCGGGACACGCACTCGACGACGAGGACCGCGAGCCGTGGCTCCGAGCCCTCGCCGACTGGATCCGGGACGCGACCCGCCTCGGAACGGGCGGCGTCGTCACCTGCTCAGCCCTCAAGCGCGGGTACCGGGACGTCCTCCGCGCCGCCGGCCCGGGCGTCCGGTTCGTGTACCTGAGGCTGGACCGGGAGGTCGCGCGGGCCCGCATCGCCGGGCGCGCCGGGCACTTCATGCCGGCCGGCCTCCTGGAGTCGCAGTACGACACCCTGGAGCCGCTGGGCGCCGACGAACCCGGACTGACCGTCGACGCGGGCGCCGACGCCGACGCCGACGCCGTCCTCGGGCAGGTCCTCGCCGCCACCGCCCGCTTCGGGACGTGACGCCGTGCGGGCCGCGCACTCCGGGGCGGCGCGCCGTCGGCGGTGACGGGCCGGCGAGGACGGTTCGTCAGGGTTCAGGGCCTGCCGGCTTCGCGGAGCGATCCGGCACACAGGGCCCAGATGATGAAGATGTTGACGGCGATCAGGACGATGGCCCAGAACGGGTAGTAGGGCAGCCACAGGAAGTTGGCGATCAGGATCAGGCCGGCGAGCACGACACCGACAGCACGCGCCCAGACCGCCCCGGTGAACAGGGCGCAGCCGGCCAGGAGGATGACGATGCCCAGGATGAGGTGGATCCAGCCCCAACTGGTCAGGCTGAACCGGAACGTGTAGTTGGCCGTTCTGACGAACAGGTCGTCCTTGGCGATGGCGGCGATCCCCTCGAAGATCGCCATGGCTCCGCCGAAGATCATCAGAACGGCGGCGAGAACGATCCAGCCCGACCGTAGGGCATGCCGCGAGGTATCGGCGGTGACCTGCCCGGGCTGCGGCTGGTTGACGTTGCCGGCCATGGGGCCTCCTTGGTTCGGGGAGCCGCCCGGCCTTCCGAACGACCGGCCGGCGGCTCCGCTTCCAGCGTTCCACGACGACGTCCATACCGCGCTCCGTACCACCGGGGGCCGCTGGGGGGCGGGACGCGGGGCGCGGGACGGCGGAGGCGCAGGGCCGCGTCGTGTCAGGGCTGCGTCGTGTCGGGGCCGCGTCGTGTCGGGGCCGGCAGGGCCGGCAAGCAGACCCGAGATGCGGCGGTGGCCACCCGCTGATGAAATGACCGTGAGTACCGAACCGGCCGTCCGCACTGCTCCGGCAGCACTTCGGCCGCAGTCCGGCAGCAGCACGCAACCCACCCGGCAGCAGGTGCGGAACAGTTCCCGGCGCCGAGCCCGGATGTCCGGCCCGGGTCGGACAGACCCGATGAGGAGTCGATGTGAGCACCGAAGCCACCGAACCCGACGAACCGGGACCCATCGACTACGTGGTGATCGAGTTCCCGGGGAGCCGGATGAACGGGGAAGGGCTGCCCCTGCTCGTCGACCTGGTCGATCGAGGCATCATCCGGATCCTGGATCTCATCTTCGTCCGGAAGGAACCGGACGGGTCGGTCGTCGGCGTCGAACTCGCCGACCTGACCGGCGACGGCCAACTCGACCTCGCCGTGTTCGAAGGCATCTCCTCCGGCCTGCTCGGCCAGGACGAGATCGACGACGTGGGCGGCGTCCTGGAGCCCGGCAGCTCCGCCGGCATCCTCGTCTACGAGAACGTCTGGGCCGCCCCCTTCGCCGCAGCCGTCCGCCGCGGCGGCGGACGGCTCGTCGCCAACGGCCGCATCCCGGTCCAGGAACTGCTGGCAGCCCTCGAAAGCGCCGAGACTCAGGCCTGACCTTTCCGGGTCGGTCCAGCAGAGGAGCAACACCATGCCAGGCCTACTCCGCGGCGTCGCCCGCACGGCCGTCATCGCCGGGACGGCAACCGCCGTCTCGAACCGGGTCTCCCGCCGCCAGGCCGGCCGCTGGGCCCAGCAGGAGGCACAGGCGGCACCCCCGCCCGCCGCCGAGGCCGCGCCGGCACCGGCACCGGCACCGGCACCGGCACCGGCACCGGCACCGGCCGCCGATATGAGCAGCAAGATCGCCCAGCTCAAGGACCTCGGTGAGCTCAGGGACCAGGGCGTGCTCACCGACGCCGAGTTCGAGACGCAGAAGGCCCGGATTCTCGCCTCCTGAGCACGCGCGGGCCCCGGCGGAACGAGGAGCTGTCGGGCCCACGGCGCCGGCCTCGCACTCGGACCGTCCTGCGGGGACGGCGGCCATGACCGCCGTCCCCGTCGCGCAGCCGACAACACGGCGCCGGCCCGGCACGGCGCCGTGCCGGCTTCAGCGGAGGCGCTCCGCGATGCGGTCGCCGACCCGCAGGGCGTTGGCGATGGCCGTCAGCGACGGGTTCACCGCACCGATGCTCGGGAAGAAGCTGGTGTCGACGACGTAGAGGTTGTCCAGGTCGTGGGCCTTGCAGTCGCTGTCGAGCGCCGATGCCTGCGGGTCGGTGCCGAAACGCACGGTGCCGGCCTGGTGGGCGGTGGCGCCGATCGGCATCCCCTTGTGCAGGTAGAGGCTGTGCGGCAGCAGGTGGTGGGGGTGCATGCCGAGGTGGCCCAGCATCTTCTGGAGCTTGTGCTGCAGGCGCTTCAGCCCTTCGATGTTGTTCTTCTCGTCCAGGGCGAGGTGGATGTCGCCGTCGCTGTCGAGGGTCACGCGGTTGTCGGGGTGCGGGAGGTCCTCGCCGCACAGCCAGAAGTCCACCGCGTGGTGGGCCAGCACCTCGAACGGCATGTCGGGTGAGGCGAGCCCGGCCCAGCGGGGAGCCTCGCCCTTGATCTGGTCGGAGTCCGACTTCCCGAGCATCTGGATGCCGCCGAGGGGGTAGTCCCAGTCGTCCGCGCCCAGGTACCAGTCGTTGAGCGCGAGGGTCTTCTGGAACTGCGTGTCGTTGGGCTCCTTCGACACCGCCATCAGCGCCAGGTTGTTGTGCCGCATGTAGTGGCGCCCCACCACGCCCGAGCTGTTGGCGAGACCGTCCGGGTGCCGGTCGTTCGCCGAACGAAGCAGCAGAGCAGCCGAGTTGACGGCTCCACAGGCCACCACCACGATGTCGGCGGAGTACTCCGCGACCGTGCCGTCGGCGAGTTCGGCGACCACCTTGTCGACACTGCGGCCGGTCGGCCCGGTCTCGAGCCTGCGGACGTTCGCCCCGGTGACCATCGTGACGTTGTCGTGTTCCAGGGCCGGGTCGACACAGATGACCTGGGCGTCGGCCTTGCCCTGTACCAGGCACGGGAATCCGTCGACCCGGTTGCAGCGGATGCACACGCTGGTGTGGGTCGCCCGGCCGTCGCCGTCCTGGGTGAGGTTCACGCCGATCGGCAGGTGGAAGGGGTGCAGACCCTGCTTCTCCAGGTCGTCGCTGAGCTGCTGGATGCGCGGCTCGTGCTGCACCGGCGGGTACGCGTACTGGGCGCTCACCGGCCCCTCGCCGGGGTCCTCGCCGTGGTGGCCGTGCACCAGGTACAGATGCTCGGCCTGGGTGTAGTACGGCTCCAGGTCCTCGTAACGGATCGGCCAGGCCGGGGAGATGCCGCCGTGGTGCCGCAACTCGCCGAAGTCCTCGGGGCGCAGCCGGAACAGCGCGGCGCCGTAGAACTTCGTGTTGCCGCCGACGTAGTAGTTGACCTCGGGTGGGAACCGGTCGCCGTGCTTGTCGTACCAGAACTCGGGGGCGCGGTACTTGCCCTTGACGAAGACCGCGGTGGACTCCCAGTTGTCCCGCTCGCGGGGCAGGTAGCCGCCGCGTTCCAGGATCAGGATGCGTTTTCCGGTCGGGGCGAGGCGGTGGGCGAGGGTGCCGCCGCCTGCTCCGGTGCCGATGACGATGAGGTCGTAGTGCTCGGTGGCTGCCATGGGGTCGCCTCGGATCGTGGGTCGGTGCGGTGCGGTGCGGTGTGGTGCGGGTTTGCGTGGTGTAGTGCGGTGCGGTGCGGGCCGGCGGCCGGACCGTCGGTCAGAGGATGGCGATGGGGTTGACGGGGGAACCGGTGGCCGCGGGGAGCCGCAGGGGCGCGACCACGCAGAGGAACGACCAGCGGCCCTCCTCCTCGCAGAGCGGCACCAGGTCCTCGAACTGCAGGTAGTCCATGAAGTAGAGCCCGAGGGCGTGGATGCCCAGGACGTGCACGGGGAAGTCCACGCCCTCGGTGAGGCTGGGGGCCGTGTCGTTGTTGCCGTCGCTGCCCAGTGCGGAGACCCGGCGCTCGGCCAGGAACTCCACGGCGGCGGGATGCAGCCCGGCCCGGCTGCGCGCCGCGTCCCAGGGCCCCGTCTCGACGCGCCTGCGGCGGTGGCCGACCCGGACGAGGAGGATGTCCCCCGCGCCGACCCGCACGTGCTGCGCGGCCTCGGCGGCCCGGAGGTCGTCGGCGGTGACGTGGTCGCCCGGCTCCAGCCACGGCACGCCGCGCAGCCGCGGAATGTCAAGCAGGACGCCGCGGCCGACGATGCCGTCCCGCACGAGCTCGACGGACAGGGCGGTGGCGCCCGCCCCGGTCACGGTGCTCGCGGGGACACCCCCGTACAGGGTGCCCTCGTAGACGACGTGGCACAGGGCGTCGAGGTGGCTGTCCGCGTCGCCGTGGACGTGCATCGAGAAGTGGTCGGTGGCGAAGTGGAGCCCGGTGGCCGGAGCCTCGGTCTCCGGGCGGCTGGTGAGCCGGTGGCCGGCCGGGTGCGGGTTGTCGGGGGCCGCGCGGGTCTCGACCGGTGCGGCGAGGGTGACGGTCCGGCCCGAGCGGACCTCCGCCGCCGCGGCGCGGACCGTCGCGGGCGTGACGGCGGCCGGCGCTCCGCGCCCGCCGGACCGTGCACCGGCCGACGACTCCCGCAGGCGTGCGTACATTTCGTCGAACGCGGCCCTGCTCTGCGGGCGGCCACTGCCCCGCCCGTGCCCCGGCTTCCCGTGCCCCGGCTGCCCCGGCTGCGGATCAGTCACGCTGTCGCTGCCGGTCAATGGCCTCGTCCAGGGTCGATGCCGCCATGATGAGCGACAGGTGGGTGAACGCCTGTGGGAAGTTGCCGAGTTGCTCACCGCTCGGGCCGATCTCCTCGGCGAAGAGCCCGACGTGGTTGGCGTAGGTGTGCATCTTCTCGAAGGTGTAGCGCGCCGGACGGACGCGCCCGGCCCGGGCCAGGGCGTCGACGTAGAGGTAGGTGCAGAGGCTGAACGTACCCTCCGAGCCGCGCAGGCCGTCCGGCGACGCGGCCGGGTCGTAGCGGTAGACGAGGCTGTCCGAGACGAGTTTGCGCTCCATGGCGTCCAGGGTGGAGAGCCAGCCCGGGCTCTTCGCGGCGAGGAACCCCACGCGCGGGATGAGCAGGAGGGAGGCGTCCAGGACGTCGCCGCCGTAGTGCTGCACCAGGGCCTGCTCGGCCCTGCTCCAGCCCTGCTCCATCACCTGTTCGAGGATGCTGTCGCGGGCGGCGCGCCAGCGCGGGATGTCGGCGGGCCGGCTGAGTTCGGTCGCCAGGCGCATGCCCCGGTCGAACGCCACCCAGCACATCACCCGGCTGTAGGTGAAGTCCTTCCGCCCGCCGCGCGTCTCCCAGACGCCCTCGTCCGGGCGGTCCCAGTTGTCGGACAGCCAGTCCAGGGTCCGCGCGAGGCCCTTCCAGCCGTGGTAGCCCAGCTCCACGCCGACGTCCAGGCCCTCGGCCATCGCGTACAGGGACTCGCCGTAGATGTCGAGCTGCAGCTGGTCGGCGGCGGCGTTGCCCGCCCGCACCGGGCGCGAACCCCGGTAGCCCTCCCAGTGGTCCAGGATCTCCTCGGTGAGATGCGGGTCGCCGTCGACGCGGTACATGATCTGCAGCCGCTCGCCGGGCAGGTCGGCCCGGTCGTGCATCCGGTCACCCAGCCACTTGGTGAAGGCCGACGCCTCCTCCACGAACCCGAGGTCGAGCAGTGCACGCACCGAGAGCGAACCGTCCCGCACCCACGAGTACCGGTAGTCCCAGTTGCGCTCGCCCCCGACCTGCTCGGGCAGACCCATGGTGGCGGCGGCGACCGGTGCACCGGAGGGGTGGTAGGTGAGCAGCTTGAGGGTGATGGCCGAGCGGTTCACCATCTCGCCCCAGCGGCCCCGGTAGCGGGACGTGTGGAGCCACTTCTGCCAGAAGTCGACCGCCGCCCACAGCCCGTCCGTGATGCCCTCCACGGTGAGCGGGGGCGGCGCCGCGCCGTCGGCGGCGGACGTCGTGAACACGGCGGCGGCGGACTCCCCGATGTTGAGGGTGACCGCTCCTCGGACGTCGTCCCCGTCCCGCTCCAGCGGGAAGCTGGCCTGCAGGTGCCCGGCGATCCCGGGGGCGCGGAACACGGCGTCCTGGCCGTGCAGTTCGAGCTCGTGACCGGCCCGGCCGTAGTCGAACCGCGGCCGGCACTCCAGGACGAACCGCACGGTGCCGCGCACGACGCGGACCACCCGCATCAGGCTGTGGCGGTCGGTCGGGGTGCGGCTGGTGTTGGCCGGCATCCAGTCGACGACCTCGCCGACGCCGTCCGGCGACATGAACCGTGTCACCAGCACGCCGGTGTCCGGGTAGTAGAGCTGCTTGCACGACATGTCCGAGTGCTCGGGCGCCAGCCGGAAGTACCCGCCGCGGTCGTGGTCGAGCAGCGCGGCGAAGACACTGGGCGAGTCGAACCTAGGCGAGCAGAACCAGTTGACCACGCCCTGTGAAGACACCAGGGCGGCGGTCTGCAGATCGCCCACCAGACCGTGGTCGGCGATCGGGGGGTAGCGGTCCATGAACATCCAATCCCCAAAGGTGACTACACAGCGTCCACTATCCGACGCGTTGTGCGACAAGAAGGGGCGCGACGCGCCGCGACCGTCGATGTGCCGTCACCGGCGTTGGCGCGGTCGCGGCCCTGGTCACCGGCCCTCCCGGTGGAGTCGCCGAGCTCGCCTGTCTGCCCGCGCTCTGCGACGGCGGGAAGGCGGAGTGCCCGAGGTGGCCCGGCTCTCTTCAGGTCGGGTGGGGGGCGTTCGGGCTCTTGAGGTGGCTCGCGGCGGTGCCGCTGTTGCCGAACCGCTGGGAGGCTGCTGCCGTCGACGGAGGAGGTTCGGCGGAGAAGGTTCGACGGAGGAGGTTCGACAGGGAGGGTGAGGAGCGCGCTCGACTCCGTGCCGGCACGGCTGGTGGCCGCTCTCAGGGGCGTCCGCTTCCAGGGGGCGCGCTCTCAGGTGGTGGCCGTGGCCGCCTCGGCGAGGGCGTCCAGGACCGGGCGGATCAGCGGGTGGCCGTCCGCGCCGGCCCGGACGGCCGCGAAGACCCGGCGGGTGGCGAGCGCGCTGTCCACCGGCCGGACCGCGACCTGTGCGAGGTCCACGCCCAGCAGCGCGGAGCGCGGCACCAGCGCGACCCCGGCGCCGGCCGAGGCGAGCGCGACGACCGCGCGGAAGTCGTCCGAGGAGTGCACCAGGCGCGGCTGGAACCCGGCGTGCTCGCAGGCCAGCAGCACCACGTCGTGGCAGGGGTTGCCGGGGTACGGGCCGATCCACGGCTCGGCGGCGAGGTCGGCGACGGCGATCGGCCCCTCGGTGGCGGCGAGCGCGTGGTCGAGCGGGAGCACCGCCTCGAACGGTTCGGCGTACAGCGGCACCCGGGTGAGCCGGGCGTCGTCGGCACGCGGGGCGCCCCGGTACTCGACGGCCACCGCGAGGTCGGCGCGCCCGTCCAGGACCATCGGGAGGCTGGCGTCCCCCTCCGCGTCCAGCACCTTGAGGCGGACGCCGGGCGCGCGGGTGGCGAGGGTGCCGATGGCGGGGGCGAGGACGAGGGAGATACCGGTCGCGAAGGAGGCGACGGTGACCTCGCCGCAGACGCCCGCGGAGTAAGCGGCGAGGTCCGCCTCGGCCCGCTCCAGCTGGGCGAGGACGGCGTCGGCGTGGCCCAGCAGGATCTCCCCGGCCGCGGTGAGCCGCACGCCCCGGCCCTCGCGGGCGAGCAGGTGGTGGCCGGTCTCCTGTTCCAGCGCGGCCAGCTGTTGGGAGACCGCCGAAGGGGTGAGGTAGAGGGCGGCCGCCGCAGCGGTCACGGTGCGGTGGTCCGCCACGGCCCGCAGGGTCCGAAGCCGTCGTGCGTCGATCACACGCCAATTCTGCCAGCGTGGCGGGGAGCCCCGGGGCGGGGGAGGCAACGGGTGCCGGAGTGGGAAGTCGGACGGGCCGACTTCCCACTCCCGGGCGTGGCCCTCAGGGGTCCTTGCGGCCCGGGTGGGCGAGGTCGTCGTCCGGGGCCGGAGCGGAGGCGGACGCGGGCGCAGGGACGGGCAGGTCGGGGTCGGTGAGGAGGCGGGCGGTGAGGACGTACTGGACGACGCAGCCGGCGAGCAGGACGGCGACGCCGCCGACCGCGTCCAGGACCCAGTGGTTGGCGGTGGCCACCACCACGAGGAACGTGAGCGCCGGGTAGAGGGCCGCCAGGGGGCGCAGCCGGGGGTGGCGGGTGGTGGTGGTGATCACGACCAGGGCGCACCAGCCGGCCCAGGCGATGTGCAGGGACGGCATCGCCGCGTACTGGTTGGAGAGTGCCGTCAGGGCGCCGAGCGGGGCATCGCCGGGGCTGTCGGACGGGTCCTCGCGCAGGCCGTACTCGGGGACCAGCCGGGGCGGTGCGAGCGGGAAACCCCAGAAGCCGACCAGGGCGAGGCCGGTGGCGCCGAACAGGATGGTGCGGGCGGCGCGGTAGCGGGACGGATGCCAGGCGTAGAGCCAGACCAGCACGCCGAGCGGCACCACGAAGTGGAGCACCTTGTAGTACTCCTGTGCCGCGTCCAGCAGCCAGTCGCCGGCATGCAGCGCCCAGCCGTTGAGGCCCGGTTCGATGTCGATGTGCAGCGCGCGTTCCAGGGCGTAGATGCTGCGGGCGTGCCCGGTGGCGATGGCGACGCGCTCGGGGGCGGCGTTGCGGATGAAGCTGTAGATGCCGTAGCCGACCTGGATGAAGAGGAGTTCCAGTACCAGGTTCGGGCGGGACACCGGCCGCAGCGGCGCGGGCAGCAACGGCAGGTACCGCAGGACGGGCCGGTGGCGCGGGGGCGGGCCGGGGCTGCGGCGCAGGTGCCAGAGCGGGTCGCTGCGGGAGCGGAACGGGAGGACGGCGGCCGCGGCGAGGGCGACCAGGGTGGGGGCCTTGCGCAGCAGCAGGCCGCTGACCGGTTCGATCCCCGGGTCGAGCATGGTGCTGGGCAGCAGGGCGACGGTGGTGGCGATCACCGGCCAGAGTGCGCGGTCCTCGGGCCGGCGGCCGAGCCGGCCGGTGGCCGCGAGGAGCAGCCAGCCGAGGTCGGCGGGTACGGCGACGGGGGCGATGACCAGGGTGGCGCAGCCGAGCACGCCGGCCGCGAGCAACGGCTGGCCGTCGCCGGCGAGGGTGCGGGCGCGGCGGAGGGCGAGCACCACGGCGGTGACCGCCACCGCCAGCCAGACGGCGAGCAGCGGCGGACCGTGCAGGCCCAGCCGGAGCAGGACGCCGAGGGCGGTCTGGTTGGCGGGGTCGCCGGTGGCGGCCGGATCGTCGAACCGGTGCCGGAAGCGGGCGGCGCGCGCCGGGTCGGCGAGGCGGACGACACCGTGCAGGAGGACGGCCACCGTGAAGGCGGTCAGGGCGGGACGGATGCGGGTGGACGGCCGGGGGCCGGGGCGCGGGAGGGCGGCGACGAAGAGGAGCAGGGCGGGGTGGAGCGCGATCGCCACGCCGAGCGCGAGACCGGAGGTGGGACCGGGGTGCCCCGCGCGGCGCGGCAGGACGTCGAGCAGGACGAGGGCGGTGGTGGCGAGTCCGAGGACGGCGTCCACCGGGTGGCCGCGCAGGTCGGCGCTGACCAGCACTGCGCCGGCCGCGAGCGGGCCGACGGCGGCCGGGGCGGGCACGCCCGGGGGTGGGTGGCGGGCGATCAGGGCGCCGGTCGTGGCCGCGGCGGCGAGAGCGGTGAGCACCAGACCGGCCCGGGTGGCGGTGGACGGCCAGGTGCCGAGGAGGAGTGGAAGGGCCGGCCGGTCGTCGGCGGCGTCGCCGAGGGTGGTCCAGGTGACGGCGTCGGCCGCGGCGAGGGCGATCACCAGGCAGAGCCCGGTGAGGACGGTGCGGGGGCTGGGCCCCCGGCGCGTTCCGGTGGCGGGCCTGGTCGGGACCATCCCGCTCCTCTCGCCGCACCGCACCGCTGCGCCCGGGCCGGTCGGCCGGGTCGCCCTCCTGCCGACTCTCGGACGGCGGCGGCCACCTCGCACCCCGAACGGCGCCGCGCGGGGGACGCGGTGGGACCGCGTGGGACCGGGTGGAACGGGGTGGGACCGGGTGGGACCGGGGCTGCGGGGCCGCGGTGGGCGGTCCGCTTTGCAAAGGCGGGCAGCTGTTTGCAAAGTGCGAGGCGAAGGGGCGGTACGGGCAGGGGGCAGGGTGGGAGGGAGCGTACGGGTTCGGATGGAGGCGAGCCGGGAGGAAATAACGGTTCGCCCCACACCTCCGCACTTTGCAAAGCCACGTGTTTGCAAAGTGCGGGAACGTGCGGGAAACGAAGCGGGAGCTGCGGGAACAGGGCGGGAGCGTGCGGGAACGCGGGTGGGAGCCGTGCCGGAAGGGAGCGGAAGCTGCGGGAGCGCGCCGGAACGGGTGGAAACGGGCGGCACACGATCCGCGGTCGGGAGTGGGAAGTCGGACGGGCCGACTTCCCACTCCCGGGCGGGAGGGTGGGGCAGATGGTCTCAAGTGGCACGGCCGGCGTCGGCGCCGCGGTCGGCCACGGCGGTACGGCCGGCGTCGACGCCCGGCCGGCTCGGGTGGCCCGACGCGCCCCGGGCACACGGCCTGCCCCGGCACGGCAGCCGGCGGTCGCGCCGCGGGCCTTACCGCTCCGGGGATCCCGGAGGCTTTGGTGCCGTGCGGCGGAGGCGGGCCGGTCCGGCCTCCGCCGCACGGCGGCTCGGGGGCCCGTGACGCGTCCGGTTCCGGGCGGACGGGCCACGGGCGGTCCGACTGGGTGCCGGGATCGATGGCACCCGTGCGCGGAGGGCTACTCCCCCATGGCCGCGCGGGCGTCGACGAAGGCGGCGACGGCGCGCTCGACATCCTCGGTGGAGTGCGCGGCGGAGAGCTGGACGCGGATCCGGGCCTGGCCGTGCGGCACCACCGGGAAGGAGAACCCGATCACGTACACACCGCGCTCCAGCAGCAGCTCGGCGAGCCGGCCGGCCTTGGCCGCGTCGCCGATCATCACCGGGGCGATCGGGTGGTCGCCGGGCAGGATCTCGAAGCCGGCCTCGGTCATCTTCGACCGGAACAGCGCCGTGTTGGCGGCCAGCCGCTCGCGCAGCTCGGTCGACTGCTCGACCAGGTCGAGCACCTTCAGCGAGGCCGCGGCGATCACCGGGGCGAGCGAGTTGGAGAACAGGTACGGCCGCGAGCGCTGGCGCAGCAGGGCGACGATCTCGCGGCGGGCCGCGACGTAGCCGCCGGAGGCACCGCCGAGGGCCTTGCCGAGGGTGCCGGTGATGATGTCGACGCGGTCCATCACGCCGTGCAGCTCGGGGGTGCCGCGTCCGTTCGGGCCGACGAAGCCGACGGCGTGCGAGTCGTCGACCATGACCATCGCGTCGTAGCGGTCCGCGAGGTCGCAGATCTCGCGCAGCGGGGCGACGTAGCCGTCCATGGAGAAGACGCCGTCGGTGACGATGAGGCGGCGCCGGGCGTCCTGCGTCTCCTTGAGCTGCTGCTCCAGGTCGGCGAGGTCGCGGTTGGCGTAGCGGTGGCGGCGGGCCTTGCAGAGGCGGATGCCGTCGATGATGCTCGCGTGGTTGAGGGCGTCGGAGATGACCGCGTCGCGCTCGTCGAGCAGGGTCTCGAAGACGCCGCCGTTGGCGTCGAAGCAGGAGGAGTAGAGGATCGTGTCCTCCTGGCCGAGGAACGCGGAGAGGCGGTCCTCCAGCTCCTTGTGGACGTCCTGGGTGCCGCAGATGAAGCGGACCGAGGCCATGCCGTAGCCCCAGCGGTCGAGGGCGTCCTTGGCGGCGGTGAGGACCTCGGGGTGGTCGGCGAGGCCGAGGTAGTTGTTGGCGCAGAAGTTGAGCACCTCGCCGGGGCGTCCGCCGCCGGTGACGGTGACGGCGGCGCTCTGCGGGGTGCCGATCACCCGCTCGGGCTTGAAGAGGCCGGCCTCGCGGATCTCGTCGAGGGTGGCGGCGAGGTCGTCGCGCACGTTGTCGAACACAGCAGACTCCTAGTCAGCGGGGAGGCTCGGGCGGTCTCAGGCGGTCCAGTCGAGAATGATCTTGCCGCAGCGGCCGCTGGCCGCGTCGTCGAAGGCGGCCTCGTAGTCGGAGGCGGCGTAGCGGCCGGTGATGACGGGGCTGAGGTCGAGGCCGCCCTCCAGCAGGACGGACATCGCGTACCAGGTCTCGAACATCTCGCGGCCGTAGATGCCCTTGATGGTGATCATCGAGGTGACGACGGAGGCCCAGTCGACCGGGAACTGCTCGGCGGGCAGGCCGAGCATGGCGATCTTCCCGCCGTGGGTCATGTTGGCGATCATCGACTGAAGGGCCTCGGGGCGGCCGGACATCTCCAGGCCGACGTCGAAGCCCTCGCGCAGGCCGAGCTTCTGCTGGCCCTCCTCGATGGTGTGTTCGGCGACGTTCAGGGCGAGCGTGACGCCGACCTCGCGGGCCAGGTCGAGCCGGTAGGGGGAGACGTCGGTGATCATCACGTTGCGGGCGCCGGCGTGCTTGGCGACGGCGGCGGCCATGATGCCGATCGGGCCGGCGCCGGTGATCAGGACGTCCTCGCCGACCAGCGGGAAGGACAGGGCGGTGTGCACGGCGTTGCCGAAGGGGTCGAAGATCGCGGCGACGTCGAGGTCGACGGGGACGCGGTGCACCCAGACGTTGGAGGCGGGCAGCGCGACGTACTCGGCGAAGGCGCCGTCGCGGCCGACGCCGAGGCCGACGGTGTTGCGGCAGAGGTGGCGGCGGCCGGCCAGGCAGTTGCGGCACTTGCCGCAGACCAGGTGGCCCTCGCCGCTGACGAGGTCGCCGACCGCGATGTCCGCGACGGCCGCGCCGATCTCGGCGACCTCGCCGACGAACTCGTGGCCGAGGACGAGCGGGGTCCGGATGGTCTGCTGCGCCCAGCCGTCCCAGTTGCGGATATGCAGGTCGGTGCCGCAGATGCCGGTGCGCAACACCTTGATCAGCACCTCGCCGGGGCCGATGGCAGGCTTCGGGACGTCCATCAGCCAGAGTCCGGGCTCGGCCTTCTGCTTGACGAGTGCCTTCACTGCGGCGGCTCCTGACGCACGAGGGGGGCGGCCTGGTGTGGGCAGGCCGGCGGGGCCCGGCGGGGTGGCGAGTCCTGCCTCCTCGTACCGGGCACGGAGCAATCTGCCTGGTGGGAGCGGGTGCGGTCCATCGAGGAATTCTTAAGGGCCGCCACAGCTGGGCTAAACGATCGTGCCCGAGCAGCGCCGGGCGGCCTTCGCGGCGTGCCGGTGGCCACCCTTTCGGCGGAGCGTGCGGAGCGTGCCAGGCGGGCGGGGCAGGCGGGCCAGGCGGGCCAGGCGGGCGGGGCGGAGCGTGCCGGGTGTGCCGGACGTGCGGGCCAGGCGGGCCAGGCGTGGGGCCGGCCGGGTTCAGCTCCTGCGGTTGCCGATCGCCTGGGTGAGCGCCGCCGCGGCCGCCAGGCATCCGGTGGCGACGACGAGCAGGCCGGTGGTGGAGGCCAGCAGGTCGGCCGCGCGGGGGGTGGTGGTGAGCCGGGTGAGCAGCGGGTTCACCGGGGGCAGGCCCTTGGCCACCATCAGCGTCAGCAGCAGCACCAGGGCGAGCAGCAGTGCGTGGCCCGGCCGCCGGAAGACCAGGCGGGAGCAGACCAGGCCGACGGCGATGCCGGTGAGGGCGCAGGTGAGCTGGGCCTCGGCGCCGAGCAGCAGGTCGGCGCCGGTCGGCCGGTGGCTGCCGGTCAGCAGGGGGATGCCGAGGCCGAGGGCGGTGAGCGGCAGGCACCAGAGGGCGGCGGCGCAGACCGAGCCGAGCAGGACGCGGCGTGAGTCGCCGGCGTTGACGACGACGACGGCGTGGTGGGACCGGTCCTCCAGTCCGATCTGGGCGATGGTGAGCCAGGTGGAGCTGAGCAGCATGATGCCGGCCGCCGAGCCGTAGGTGGCAGTCAGCGGGCCGTTGTCGCTGCTGGTGAGCACGGTGAGGAGGCCGAGGAAGAGCAGCACCGGCGCGAGGTAGCGCTGGGAGAGCAGCATCGTGGTGAACAGGTACCGGACCAGTGCGGTCACCGGGCCGCCTTCCTCGACGTGCCGCCCTGGGCGTCGGTGAGGCCGCCGGCCGGGGTGAGACCGTCGACGGACCAGTGGTGCCGGAGTGCGGTCAGCAGGACGGCGTCCGAGTGCCGCCGTTGGACGCGGACCACCAGGGAGTCGCGGTGGCGGGCGGCGTACAGCACGCCGGGGAGGGTGGACCAGTCCGGTCCGGCCGGGGTGGCGCCGGTGCCGGTGGCACGGGCGCTGAGGACGATCTCGGCGACGGCGGTCTCGTCCGCGGTGTGCCGGTCGCCGCCGCAGGGGGTCACCCGGCCCTCGCTGATCGCGTAGGCGCCGGTGGCGTGACTCCTGGTGATCGCATCGCGGTGGTCGGTGAAGACGACGGCCCCGCCCTCGGCGGCCACCTCGTCGATGAGTTCGCCGAGCACGCCGTGGGCGGAGGCGTCCAGGCCGGACCAGGGTTCGTCGAGGACGAGGAGTCCGGGCCGGACGAGCAGGGCCTGGGCGAGGGCGACCTTCTGGGCGTTGCCCTTGGAGAGGGTGCGCAGCGGGGACCGTGGTCCGCCGACCAGGGCGAGGCGGTCGATCAGCAGGTCGGCCCGGTCGCGGGCGGCGGCGGTGGGCAGGCCGCGGACGCGGCCCATGTGGGTCAGGTAGGAGCGCACGGTGATGCGGTCGTCGGCGGTGAAGCGGTCCGGCACGTAACCGGTCTCCCGGGGGCGGCCGGTGATGCGGCCGGAGGTGGGGCGGGAGAGTCCGGCCAGGAGCCTCAGCAGGGTGGACTTGCCGGAGCCGTTGCCGCCGAGGACGGCGAGGACGTCACCGGCGGTGATGTGCAGGTCGACGTCGTGGAGGATCCACCGCCCCGCTCCGTAGCGCTTGCTCACTGCCTCGCATCGCAACAAGTCGGCTCCCGTTGGCGTCGGTTGACCCTCCGCACCCTACTGCGCCGTGTCGGGGGCGGGGTGTCGTGGTGCCGGGCGGGGCGGTGGCGGGGCTGCGTCCGTTCGGGCCGGCGATGCGGTGGCGGGCGGTGGGGTGGGGGCGGTGCGTCCGTTCGGGTCAGCGGGGCGGCGGCCCGGCGCGCGGGCCGGGCGGGGCGCACATACGGTGGCGATCGCTCCCCCACGGCCTCGTGGAGCGCCGCTCCGGGGCCGTCCGCCGCAGAGAGGCGTCTCGACCATGAGCTCGACCGTGACGAAGGCCCGACGACGGACGTTACCCGCGGTGCGCCGCCGCTCCCGCTCGCGGGCGGCCACGGCGGCGCTGGCCCTGGCCACTGTGCTGGCCGCCGCCGGCTGCTCGGGCGGGGAGGCGTCCGGGCCGTCGTCCGCCGGTGCGGTCACCGCCGTTCCGGCCGCGCTCAGCCCCTCGGCGAGCGGCCCGTCCTCGGCCGGCGGTGCGCCGAGTGCGTCGGGCTCGGCGGGTGCGTCGGGCGGCGCCGTGGTGCGGCTCACGCCGGACGTCACCGCCCGGATGGACGCTGCGGTGCAGCGGGTGCTGAGCCAGACCTCCGTCCCCGGGGTCATGGTGGGCCTGACCACCCCCGACGGCAGCTACCTCAAGGCCTTCGGCGTCTCCGACAAGATCGCCGGCACTCCGATGGTGACCGGCCTGAACATGCGGATCGGCAGCGAGACCAAGACCTTCACGGTCACCGGGCTGCTGCGGCTGGTCGACCAGGGCAGAGCCGGCCTGGACGACCCGGTCACCAAGTACGTCCCGGACGTGCCCGGTGGCGACGCGATCACCCTGCGCCTGCTGGCCGACATGCGCAGCGGCCTGTTCTCGTACACCGCGGACCCGGATTTCGTGCAGGCCTTCCTCACCGACCCGGCCCGGGTCTTCACGCCGCAGCAGCTGCTGGCGTACGCGTTCCAGCACCCCGCGGACTTCGCGCCGGGCACCCAGTTCGAGTACTCCAACACCAACACGGTGCTGCTCGGCCTGGTGATCGAGAAGATCAGCGGGCAGCCGCTGGGCAGCTTCCTGAAGCAGCAGGTGTTCGACCCGGCCGGGCTGGGGCGGACGGTCTTCCCGGCCGACGCGTCGTTCCCGCAGCCGCACGCCCGCGGGTACACCAACCAGACGCCCAGTGGCGCGGTCGAGGACGCCACCGACTGGAACCCGTCCTGGGCGTGGGCGGCGGGCGCGGCCATCTCGGACCTGGCCGACCTGCAGAAGTGGGCGAAGGTGCTGGCCACCGGCACGCTGCTCAACCCGGCGACCCAGGCCGAGCGGCTGATGACCCTGCCGACCGGGGCACCCGGCCTCGGCTACGGGCTGGGGTTGTTCGTCAACCACGGGTGGGTCGGGCACAACGGCTCGCTGCCGGGCTACCAGAGCGTGACGGTCTACCTGCCGTCGGCGCAGGCGACGCTGGTGGTGCTGCTGAACAGCGATGTGCCGTACCGGGGTTCGGAGCCGTCGACGCTCTTCGCGCAGGCGGTCACCGAGATCGTCTCGCCGGGGAACGTCTACTCCTTCCCGGCGGCTCCGGAGAGCAGCTCGACCGCGCCCGCGGCGCCTGAGTCCGCGCTGGAGCCGGCGGCGGCCTGAGCCCGCGATGGCCTGAGCCCGCGGCGGCTTGAGCCCGCGCCCTGCGGGGCGGTGAAGCGGGCCGGCCACCGGCCGGGCGGCCGGGCCGGCTTCGTGCCAGCAGTTTTGGCGGTGCGTCAGATCCCGAGCACCCGGGAGAGGTCGTAGGAGACCGGCTCCTCCAGCTGCGCGTAGGTGCAGCTCTCCGGGGTGCGGTCCGGGCGCCAGCGGCGGAACTGTGCGGTGTGCCGGAAGCGCGTCCCCTCCATGTGGTCGTACGCCACCTCGACCACCCGCTCGGGGCGCAGCGCCACCCAGGAGAGGTCCTTGCCGCCGGTCCAGCGGCTGACCGCGCCGGGCAGCCGGGCGTCGGCGTGTGCGGCCTCGTCGGCCCAGCCGCCCCACGGGTGGGCGGAGGTGTCGTCCATCCGCAACGGGGCAAGTTCCTCGGCGAGTTCGCGCCGGCGGGCCATCGGGAAGGCGGCGCAGACGCCGACGTGCTGGAGCCGGCCCTCGGCGTCGTTGATGCCGAGCAGCAGGGAGCCGACCACCGGGCCGCTCTTGTGCTCGCGGTAGCCGGCGACCACGCAGTCGGCGGTGCGCTCGTGCTTGATCTTGAACATGGTCCGCTCCCCCGGCCGGTAGGGCTGGTCCAGCGGTTTGGCCACCACGCCGTCGAGTCCGGCGCCCTCGTACTCGGCGAACCAGCTCTGGGCCAGGTCGCGGTCGGTGGAGGCGGGGGCGGTGAAGACGGGGTCGGCGGCGTCGGCGAGGGCCGCCTCCAGGGCGGGACGGCGCACGGAGAGCGGTTCGTCCAGCAGCGAGGCGTCGCCGAGGGCGAGCAGGTCGAAGGCGACGAAGGAGGCGGGGGTGCGCGCGGCCAGCATCGTGACGCGGCTGGCGGCGGGGTGGATCCGTTCCAGCAGTTCCTCGAAGCGCAGCCGCCCGTCGCGGGCGATCACCACCTCGCCGTCCAGGACGCAGCGTGGTGGCAGCTCACGTCTCAGCGCCTCGACCACTTCGGGGAAGTACCTGGTCAGCGGCTTGCCGGTGCGGCTGCCGAGCTCGACCTCGTCGCCGTCGCGGAAGACGACGGTGCGGAAGCCGTCCCATTTGGCCTCGTACTGCATCCCGGGCGGGATCTTGGCGACGGACTTGGCGAGCATCGGTGCCAGCGGCGGCATCACGGGCAGGTCCATGGCTCCGATCCTCGCGCCAACCGTTCCGGGGCGCGCGCCGGGCGGGGCGCGCTTAGCGTGAGAGGCATGGGCTCAGCCGTGGAACTGGATGTCGCCGGGCGCAGCGTCCGGCTGTCGAACCCGGACAAGGTGTACTACCCGGAGCGCGGGTTCACGAAGTTGGACGTCGCGCAGTACTACCTGGCGGTGGCGGACGGGGTGCTGCGCGGGTTGCGGGACCGGCCGACGACGCTGCAGCGATTCCCGGACGGGGTGGAGGGCGAGTTCTTCTACCAGAAGCGCGCGCCGAAGGGCCTGCCGGAGTGGCTGCCGACGGCGCGGATCAGCTTCCCGAGCGGGCGGTCGGCGGACGAGATCTGCCCGAGCGAGCCGGCGGCGGTGCTCTGGGCGGCCAATCTGGGCTGTCTGACCTTCCACCCGTGGCCGGTGCGGCGCGGCGACACCGACCACCTGGACGAGCTGCGGATCGATCTCGACCCGCAGCCGGGGACCGATTTCCACGACGCGGTGCGGGCGGCGCACGAGTTGCGGGCGCTGCTGGAGGAGTTCGGGCTGCGCGGCTGGCCGAAGACCTCGGGCGGGCGCGGGTTGCACGTGTACGTGCCGCTGGAGCCGGAGTGGACGTTCACCGACGGGCGGCATGCGGTGATCGCGCTGGGCCGGGTGCTGGAGCAGCGGCTGCCGGGCCGGGTGACCACGGCCTGGTGGAAGGAGGAGCGCGGCGAGCGGATCTTCGTGGACTACAACCAGATGGCGCGGGACCGGACCATCGCCTCCGCGTACTCGCTGCGCGCGCGACCGCGGGCGACGGCGTCGGCGCCGCTGCGCTGGGAGGAGCTGGACGACGCCGCGCCGGAGGACTTCGACCTGCGGACGCTGCCGCCGCGGTTCGCCGAAGTCGGGGACCTGCAGGCGGAGATGGACGACCGGGCGTACCGGCTGGACGGGCTGCTGGAGCTGTACGAGCGGCAGCTGCGGGACGAGGGCATGGGTGAGCTGCCGTACCCGCCGGACCATCCGAAGGCGGCGGGCGAGCCGACCAGGGTGCAGCCGAGCCGGGCGAGGAAGACATGATCACGAGCGGAGTGTGATCACGTAGGCTGGCGGTCTCGGGAGACGGTCGGGGCACGGGAGGGGTTTCGGGGTGGGCGAGCGCGGGGTGCGGGAGATCCTGGCGGACGCGGCGGGCGGGGTGTTCCCGCCGTCGGACGGGACGGTGACGGTGGTGCCGCAGCCGTCGCCGCGGGAGGCCGGGGTGTTGTCGTTCGCGGCGCACGCGGTGGTGTTCACCGACGAGGACCCGGCCTGGGTGCACGCCGTGCTGGCCGCCGTGCCGAGCGACCCGCTGGCCGCGCCGCTGTGCCCGCCGTTCCTGACCGCGTTCGCCGAGCGGACGGGGCGGGTGGTCAACAACATCGACCTGCTGACGGTGGCCGGCCGGCTGTCCGGTGAGCCGCCGCTGGCGCTGGAGGAGGTCGCGGACCGGGAGCACCCCCGGGTGGTCCGGGCGCTGCGCTACCGGGAGGACGTGCGGGTGTTCACCGTGGACGGCGGGGTGCTGGTTCTGGGCCGCGGGGTTGCCGGGCGGTGGGAGTGCGCGGTCGAGGTGGATCCGCGGGCGCGCGGGCGCGGCCTGGGGCGGGCGCTGGCGGTGAGCGCCCGGCACCTGCTCCCGGAGGGCGAGTGGATCTGGGCGCAGCAGGCGCCGGGCAACGCGACGAGTGTGCGGGCGTTCCAGGCGGCCGGGTACCGGCCTGTCGGCGCGGAGACGCTGCTGGTGCTGGGGCGGCCGTGAGTGACCTGCCGGAGGTGCCCGCGGAGGTGCGGGCCCGGCTGGCGGTGCGGTTCGGGCCGGCCGCGCAGGAGTGGTGCGCCGGGCTGCCGTCGCTGGTGACGGAGCTGGCCGGGCGGTGGGGGCTGACCGTGCTGTCGGCGGGCGGGGGCGGGACGTCCCGGGTGTTCCGCTGCTCGCGGGCCGGCGGTGACGGAGCGGGCGGCGGGACCGTCTGGCTGAAGCTGACGCCCGACCCCGAGGTGGCCCGGCAGGAGGCGGTGGCGCTGCGGGCCTGGGGCGGGCTGGCGTCGGTGGTGGAGCTGCTGGCCTACGAACCGGCGGCGCATGCCCTGCTGCTGGCGGACGTGCGCCCGGGCGGGCCGCTGCGGCGGGAGGGCCGGCGGCCGGCCGAGGTGGCGCCGCTGCTCGGGGCGCTGCGGTCGGTGCCGGTGGACGGGCTCGCGCTCGGCCCGCTGGCGGACCGGGTGGAGTTCCTCTTCGGCCTCACCGAGCGGCGGGCGCCCGGCGCGGTGCCGCCGGCCGCGCGGGCGTTCGCGCGGGAGCTGGCCGCGGGCGGCCCGGTGGCGCTGGTCCACGGGGACCTGCACCCGGGCAATGTGCTGGCCGGCCCGGCCGGGCCGGTGGCGATCGACCCCCGGCCGTCCCTCGGGGATCCCGACTTCGACCTGGTGGACTGGGCGGTGGACGGTGTCACCGGCCTGCCCGCGCTCAGGCGGCGGATCTCCGGGCTGGCGGCGCTCGTCCCGGGCTCGGATCCGGAGCGGGTGCTCGCCTGGTGCCGGGCGACCGCGGTGATCGTCGCCGCCCCGCGGGTGGCGGCCGGGCGTCGGGACGCGGAGACGGCGTTCCTGGCGGAGCTGGCCGGGATCTGAGGCCCGCCGGGCCCGCCGATGGGTCCGGGCCCGTGCCCGCCGGGCCGCGTGGGCCTGGCGTGGCGGCCGGGGACCCGGCGGGGGGCGACAGGCGTCTCGGCCTGCGGGGCCGCAGAGGCGTGGCGGCCGGTGTCCCCAGCGGGGCCGCAGAGGCCCGGCGGGGGCGGCAGGGTCTCACCGTGCGGCCGCTCAGAGCCCCGGCCGGGGCTCAGCGTGCCGCGAGGGCGCCGAGGAAGAAGGCGAACGCCCCGACCAGGAGGATGCCGGTGGCGACCCCGAGGGCCGTCACCAGCCACGTCCACGGGAGCAGCGGGCGCAGCAGCCGGGCGGCCAGGCAGGCGCCGAGGGCGACCGCGGCCAGGGCGAGGTGGAGCATGCTCAGCCAGAACAGCACTCCCGCCGTGCCCGCCAGGCGGCACACGCCGTCGTCGCAGGAGACGCGGACCCTGGCGTGGGTCTCCACCTTCCAGTCGATGCGGGCGTGCTCGTTGGGGATGCCGCCGTCGTCGGGGTAGAACGTGCCCCGGCAGTCGCCGCTCTCGGCGGGGACGGCTTCGGCGGTGTCGGTGCGCAGGCACCGGTCGGCGACCAGTGCGCCGGGGGTGCCGGAGAACCCGGCCGCGTACCCGAGCCCCTCCCCCGCCACGGCCGTGCCCCAGCCGCCGGCCCCGAGCAGCGCCAGTACTGCGGCGGCGATCGTGAGCGCCTTGACGAGCGCGCGCCGAATGTCCGGATCCATTCCTGCCCCTGTCCGTCGCTCCCGTTGCTGGGACGCGTGCCCGGGCCGCGCGGTTCGGCGCCGGGGGCCGGTACCGTCCGCGCGTTCGCGCCGCCGGAGCCACGTTCGTGCCGCCGCCGCGAAGCCGCCGGTCGGGCCGTCGGGCCGTCGGGTGGTCGGGCGGGGCGAGTGGCCCGCGCCGCCCTCCCCCCCGGGGGCACGGGAGGGGCGGTACGGAAGGGGCGGTACGGGAGGGGCGGGCGCGCGACGGCGGGCGCGGTTGTGGTCAGGCGGTGCGGGCGCCCTCCGGGGCGAGGGAGGCGATGATCCTTACCGCGTCGGAGATCTGAGCGTCAGTCAGGTCTCCGCGGGCGGTGAGCCTGAGGCGGGAGATGCCGTCCGGGACGGAGGGCGGGCGGAAGCAGCCCACGGCGAGGCCGGCCCGGCGGCAGTCGGCGGCCCAGGCGACGGCGGCCTCCGGGCCGGGCGCGCGCACCGAGACGACGGCCGCGTCCGGGGTGGAGGCGTGCAGGCCGGCCGCGGCGAGCCGGTCGGCGAGGGTGCGGGCCACCTCGCGGGCCCGCTCGGCGCGGTGCGGCTCGGCGCGCAGCAGGCGCAGCGCGCCGAGGGCGGCGCCGGCGGCGGCGGGGGCGAGGCCGGTGTCGAAGATGAAGGTGCGGGCGGTCTCGGTGAGGTGGCGGATCACGCGGCGCGGGCCGAGGACGGCGCCGCCCTGCGAGCCGAGCGACTTGGAGAGGGTGACGGTGGCGACGGTGTCGGGCTCGCCGGCGAGGCCGGCGGCGGCCAGGGCGCCGCTGCCTCCGGGGCCGAGGACGCCGAGCCCGTGTGCGTCGTCCACGAGCAGGGCGGCGCCGAACGCGCGGGCGGCGAGGGAGAGTTCGGGCAGCGGGGCGGCGTTGCCGTCGACCGAGAAGACGGAGTCGGTGACCACCAGTGCCCGGCGGTGGGTGCGTTCGGCGAGCGCGGAGCGGACGGCGTCCGGGTCGCTGTGGGGGGCGCGGTGGACGTCGCCGCGGGCGAGCCGGCAGCCGTCGATCAGCGAGGCGTGGTTGTAGGCGTCGGAGACGATCAGGGTGTCCGGGTCGGTGAGCGCGGTCAGCGCGGCCAGGTTGGCGGTGTATCCGGAGGAGAACACCAGGGCCGCCTCCACGCCGCAGAACTCGGCCAGCTCGCCTTCGAGTTCGGTGTGCAGGGCGGTGGTGCCGGTGACCAGCCGGGAGCCGGTGGCGCCGCCGCCCCAGCGCAGGGCGGCGTCGGCGGCGGCCCGGGTGACGGCCGGGTGGCGGGTGAGGCCGAGGTAGTCGTTGCCGGCGAGGTCGAGGACCGGGTCCTCCGCGGGGCGGCTGCGCAGCGTCCGGGTGAGGCCGGCGCGGGAGCGCAACTCGGCCGTCTCGTCGAGCCAGTCGAAGACGGCGCCCGGCGCGGGGGCGCCGTCCGGGGCTGCGAGGACGGGCGGTTCGGGCACTGTGCGATGGGCCATGGTCGGCACTCTGGCACGGCGGGCGCGGGGCGGGCAATGTGCGACGCGGCACACGGTCGCCACGCCATTCACGGCTGATTAACCTGGAATTCATCCTGGAATTGCTTCCGATTCACTTTCATCGCCGGCTTTTCGCCAAGACCCTCAAGTCTTTGCCAAGGATTTTCAGCCATCTGTTCGATCGGTTACGCTCCCCCAGCGATCTGACATGGGGGGATTACTACAGATGGCAGACCTGGAATTCGAGCGGCGCATGAATCCCTGGCTGTTCGACAGCTCGGGAAACCTGACCGCGGACGCGAAGAAGCAGTTCCCGGACCTGGCCGCGGCGGCCGCCGGCACCACGGCCCCGGTCACCGTACCGGCGAGCGGCGGCGGCCAGACCGTCACGACCAACCCCGGCATGATCCGGCAGGCCGGGAACAACGCCGCCGCCCTCCAGGGCTCCGTCCGCACCGAATGCGGCCAGCCCTGGGAACACGTCAACAGTGCGGTCACCTCGCTGATGGGATTCAGCCTCTGTGCCGGGCTGAACAACGCGTGGAGCGTCTGGCAGGGCCAGACCCACACCCTGGAGCAGGCCATCGGCACGATCAGCCAGAACCTGCACACCACCGCGCAGAACTACGAGGCGACCGAGGCCTCGATCCAGAGCCAGTTCGCACAGAAGCACGACTGAGGACCCGGGGGAAGACCAGACCACCATGGTGACGTTCAGCCAGCTCCAGCACCTCGACCTCGCCTCGCTCAACGCGGCGGCCGGCGACTTCGAGGCCATGGTCCGCAAGTGGGACCTCTCGACCAAGATGCAGAACGAGGTCATCGGCCCCGTCCAGCAGTCCAACTGGCACGGCCCCAGCGCCGAGCCCGCGCTCGCCTCGCTCACCCGCACCCGTGACCAGATCCACGCCGCCTTCGAGGAGGCCTCCGCCATCGCGCGCACCCTGCGCGAGGCGCACGACGAGTTCGCGGCCGCCAAGAAGGACCTCCAGACCGCCGTCCAGCACGCCACCGGCAAGGGCCTCACCGTCGACGCCGAGGGCAGCGTGCACTGGCCGCCGGCCACCGACCCGGCCGACAAGAAGGACCCGGACTACGCCAAGGGGCAGCAGGACAACGCCCAGGCCGCGGCCGAGGAGATCGGCAAGGCCCTCGACCGCGCCAACGAGGCCGACACCGCGGCCACCGCCGCGCTGGCCGGCGACACCGGCAGCGACAGCAGCACCTTCAACAGCAACCCGGTCGGCAGCCTCGCCGAGGCCGAGGCCAAGCAGGCCTCGCAGATCCTCGGCCTCGGCTCCAAGGCCACCGACGCCCAGCTCGCCCAGCTCCAGACGCTGCTCCAGCACCACTCCGGCGACTCGCGGTTCGCCGCCGCGTTCTACGGCGGGCAGGACCCGGCCACCTTCCTCGCGTCCTACGGCGCGATGGCGCAGAGCGGCGACTTCGGCGACAGCCCGGCCCGCAAGGCAGCCGTCAAGGGCATCCAGGACGGCCTCGGCCTCACCCTGGCCACCGCCACCGACAGCCACAAGCAGCCGCACGTCTCCGACGACTGGGAGCAGCGCCTGCGCAAGGCCGGCGGCGAGCAGATCCCGCTGGACCCCCGGGCCAACCCGAAGGCCAGCCCGTACGGGTACCAGATCCTCGGCAACATCCTGCGGCACGGCGACTACGACGCCCACTTCATCAACCCGATCGCCGAGCACGTCACCCAGCTGACCAACGAGAACCCGGGCCGCTGGGACGCGGTGGCGGCGATGCACGGCTCGCCGTTCCAGGAGTTCCAGTTCACCGGCGTCCCGGACGAGAAGGGCAACGTCCACGGGTTCAACCCGATGTCGTCCGTCCTGGAGGCGCTCGGCCACAGCCCCGAGGCGGCCACCAAGTTCTTCACCGACCCGCCGACCACGTACAACCCGGACGGCTCGGTGAAGAGCCACGGCGGCGAGAACAAGTACTTCGACATGCTCACCGACGGCGGCGAACGCTCGCTGCTGCGCGACATGCCCTACCCGCTGCGCCCCAACCCGGGCACCGCGCAGCCCTTCGAGGTGGGCGCCCTCGGCCACGCCCTGGAGGCGGCCGCCACCGGGCGGGCCTACGACGACGAGAAGGGCGCACTCCCTCCGCACACCAAGGAGATGGGCGTCGTCATGCAGCAGAGCGTCCACAAGTTCGGCGACAAGGACGCGGCGGGCCTGCTGTACGGGGACGACGCGCTGTTCGGTGAACTCAACGGCAGCCTCGCCCACATGACCGGCGCCTACATGGGCGACGTCCAGCACGCCCTCGACGGCTCGAGCGTCAAGCTGCCCGTCTCCGGCGTCCCCACCGAGCTCGGCAAGGACGACGTGCAGCGGCTCGTCGTCACGCTCGGCCGCAATCCCGACGCCTACGGCTCGATCGCCACCGCGCAGCAGGCGTACACCACCGCCGTGATCGACGACGTGATCGCCCACCGGGCCGACCACGGCGACCTCACCGCGGCCATCCAGAACGTCTCCCGGCCGGGCGGCGAGATCACCGGTCTGCTCACCAGCGCGATGGTCGACGAGGTCTACAACAAGCACGCCGCCGAGGACGCCGAGTACAACGAGGCCGTCGCCACGAAGCGGGAGTGGGCGGGGACGATCTGGGAGATGACCGGTGGCAAGGCCCTGGAGGAACGCGCACCCGTCGCGGGCCCCATGGTCAACGAGGTCGTCAACCAGATCATGGACGGCGTCGCGGACAGCTACCACGTGGACTCCCACAACCAGGCGACCAACGAGGCCCTGGAGGCGTACAACAAGGCCGTCACCGGCGCCCAGGGCTCCGTGGAGCAGGCCATCCGCGACGCGGCCGCCAGGGAGGGCATGGACCCGAAGTACATCAACGACCTCGCCCCCAGCGCGGCGGGCAAGATCAAGGACGGCTACGGCAGTGGCCGCGACACCTACGAGGTGATCCAGCATGCCTGACGCGTCGCAGGACTCCGCTCCCGCGGCCCGCCGACGGTTCCCCCGGTGGCAGGCGGGCACGGCGGCCGCCGCCGTCCTGGTGCTGGCCGCCGCCGGGCTCTGGCAGTGGAAACCCTGGCAGTCGGTGGACCTGCCGCAGAGCGCCTGCTGGGGGCTGCTCACCCGGGAGCAGGTCCGCCCCCTGGTCGGGGACGACGGGAAGGGCACCGAGTGGTCCACCGGCGGGGACCTGTCCGGGAAGACCCCCGACGTGACGTGCGCGGTCGCCTGGCAGCCCAAGGGCGGCGTGGCCGCCGTACAGGTCGAGGTCCGGCAGGAGGACGAGAGCGGCCACCGGTCCAGCGTGGAGGACCTGGCGGGGAAGGCCTCCGGTGGCGGGGCCGGGAAGCTCGACTTCGGCGACGGGACCGACGCCTGGCTGCGTCTCGGCTTCTTCCCCACCGTCCTGCTCCGCTGCGACGGCGCGGGGCAGAGCCGGCCCGGCGCCGTCTACCGCCGCATCGACATCAGCGGCGACCTCACCCTGTCCGGGCTGTCGGACCGCAAGCGGGCGCAGGCCTACGTCGACCTCGCGCACCGGACCGCCGGGGAGATCGTCCGCCGGGAGGGGTGCACCGGCGTGCACCTCGCCGACCGGGCGCCTGCGGTGCCGGCGCCGGCGAGCTGACCGGTCCCGGTGACCGGCCGCGCACCCACCACCTCCGCCACGGCCCCGGGCCGGGGCGGGGCGGGACGGCGGCGCAGCGGCGACGGGCCGGGCAGCACCGGCGGCGCAGGAGCGACGGGTCGGTGACCGGGGAGGGCCGCCCGGTGGGCGCCCAGCCCGCCGTTCCCGGCCGGTGGGGGACGACGGGCTTTGCCCGGGGCGGACGCGAGCAGGCAAGATAGCCGGGTGACCCTCCTTGACCTGATGCCGAAGCCCGCCACTCCCGACGCCCTGTACGAAACGTTCGCCGCCTGGGCGGAGGAGCGCGGCATCACCCTGTACCCGGCGCAGGAGGAGGCGCTCATCGAGCTGGTGTCGGGGAACAACGTGATCCTGGCGACGCCGACCGGCTCCGGCAAGAGCCTGGTGGCGGCGGGCGCGCACTTCGCCGCGCTGGCGGAGGGCAAGCGGACGTTCTACACGGCCCCGATCAAGGCGCTCGTGTCGGAGAAGTTCTTCGACCTGTGCAAGATGTTCGGCACCGAGCAGGTCGGCATGATGACCGGCGACGCGAGCGTGAACCCGACCGCTCCCATCATCTGCTGCACCGCCGAGGTGCTGGCGCAGATCGCGCTGCGGGACGGGGCACGGGCCGACATCGGCCAGGTGGTGATGGACGAGTTCCACTTCTACGCGGAGCCGGACCGCGGCTGGGCCTGGCAGATCCCGCTGCTGGAGCTGCCGCAGGTGCAGTTCCTGCTGATGTCGGCGACGCTCGGCGACGTCCGCCGCTTCGAGGAGGACCTCACCCGGCGCACCGGCCGGCCGACCACCGTCGTCCGCTCCGCCACCCGGCCCGTGCCGCTGTTCTACGAGTACCGCCGCACCACCATGCACGACACGCTGGAGGAGCTGCTGAAGACGGGTCAGGCGCCCGTCTACGTCGTGCACTTCACGCAGAAGGAGGCGGTGGAGCGGGCGCAGTCGCTGATGAGCATCAACATGTGCTCGAAGGCGGAGAAGGACGCCATCGCCGACCTCATCGGCGGCTTCCGCTTCACCACCAAGTTCGGCCGCAACCTGTCCCGGTTCGTGCGGCACGGCATCGGCGTGCACCACGCCGGCATGCTGCCCAAGTACCGCCGGCTGGTCGAACGCCTCGCCCAGGCGGGCCTGTTGAAGGTGATCTGCGGGACGGACACGCTCGGCGTGGGCGTCAACGTGCCGATCCGCACGGTGCTGTTCACCGCGCTGTCCAAGTACGACGGCGTGCGGGTGCGCGTCCTGCGGGCCCGGGAGTTCCACCAGATCGCGGGCCGCGCCGGCCGGGCCGGGTTCGACACCGTGGGGCAGGTCGTCGCGCAGGCGCCGGAGCACGTCATCGAGAACGACAAGGCCGTCGCCAAGGCGGGCGACGACCCGAAGAAGAAGCGCAAGATCGTCCGGAAGAAGGCGCCGGAGGGCTTCGTCGGCTGGTCCGAGGAGACCTTCGAGCGGCTGATCGCCGCCGACCCCGAGCCGCTGGTCTCGCGCTTCAAGGTGAGCCACGCGATGCTGCTGTCGGTCATCGGCCGGCCCGGCAACGCCTTCGAGGCGATGCGCAAGCTGCTCACCGACAACCACGAGGACCGTGCCGCCCAGCGCCGGCACATCCGCACCACCATCGCCATCTACCGCTCGCTGCTGGAGGGCGGCGTGGTGGAGCGGCTGCCGGAGCCGGACGCCGAGGGCCGGATCGTCCGCCTCACCCTGGACCTCCAGGAGAACTTCGCGCTCAACCAGCCGCTCTCCACCTTCGCGCTGGCCTCCTTCGAGCTGCTCGACCCGACCTCGCCCTCCTACGCGATGGACGTCGTCTCCGTGGTCGAGGCGACCCTCGACGACCCGCGCCAGATCCTCGCCTCGCAGCAGAACAAGGCACGCGGCGAGGCCATCGGCGAGATGAAGCGCGACGGCATCGAGTACGAGGAGCGGATGGAGCGGCTCCAGGAGATCACCTACCCGAAGCCGCTGGAGGAGCTGCTCACCCACGCCTACGAGGTGTACCGCCGGGCGCACCCGTGGATCGGCGACCACGAGCTGCGGCCGAAGTCCGTCGTCCGCGACCTGTACGAGCGGGCGATGACCTTCTCGGACTACGTCGGCCACTACGAACTGGCCCGCACCGAGGGCATCGTGCTGCGCTACCTTGCGGGCGCGTACAAGGCGCTGGAGCAGACCGTCCCCGAGGACGTCAAGACCGACGACCTCAAGGACGTCATCGCCTGGCTCGGCGAGCTGGTCCGCCAGGTCGACTCCAGCCTGCTGGACGAATGGGAGCAGCTGGCCAACCCGACGGAGCCGCAGGCCGCCGAGGTCACCCTGGACGACAAGCCGGCGCCGGTGACGGCCAACGCGCGGGCGTTCCGGGTGCTGGTGCGCAACGAGATGTTCCGCCGGGTCGAGCTGGCGGCGCTGGAGCACTACGACGAGCTGGGCTCGCTGGACGGCGAGTACGGCTGGGACGCGGACCGCTGGGCGGACGCGCTGGACGGGTACTGGGAGGAGTACGACGACCTCGGTACCGGCCCGGACGCGCGCGGCCCGAAGATGCTGCTGATCGAGGAGGAGGACTCCTCCTGGAAGGTCCGGCAGATCTTCGACGACCCGGCGGGCGACCACGACTGGGGCATCAGCGCCGAGGTCGACCTGTACGGCTCGGACGAGGAGGGCCGGGCGGTGCTGCGGGTCACCGCCGTGGACCGGCTGGGCGGCTGAGGCCTCGTCGGCCGGCGAACGTGAGAAAGCCGGGGGCCCACCGTGCGGTGGGCCCCCGGCTTCGTCATGTCCGGGCTGAGCGGCTTGCGGCGAGGTGGCTTCCGGCGGGACGCCTTCCGGCGGGACGGCTCCGGGTGGGGTGCCTTCCGGCGGGACGGCTCCGGGCGCGGTGCGGCGTCGGGCCGGGCGTCTCCGGGCCGGGCGTCTCCGGGCCGGCGCGCGGGCTCACATCCAGATGAAGGGCGCGCCCGCCGAGTACGAGAGGGCCCGGGTGGCCTCGTCCAGCACCTGCTCCGGGCCGGCCGACGCCGCGGTGGGCGGGACGGCGAGGGGGGTCGCGACGGTGGGGGCGCCCGGGGACGCCGACGGCGAGCCGCCGTGGGCCTCGACCGGCCGCGAGCTGGTGACGGTCACGTGCCGGCCCACCACCTCGACGCGCGGCTCCGTGCCGGGCTTGGCGGCCCCGGTGGGCAGGGCGGGAGCGGTGGAGGCGTTCTCGAGGATGAAGGCGACCGCGCCCGGCTTGGCGCGCAGCGCCTCCGCGGCCCGGGCGGCGGCGGCCTGGTCGGCGAACCGCAGCAGGGTGACGCTGCTGAGCACCGGCTTGTCCTGGCCGGCGAAACTGACCGTCAGATAGCCCTGGCAGCCGCTCTCGCGGAACAGGTCCTGGGTGCGGTCCTGGAGGGCCTCGGTGCAGTTCTCGCCCTGGCGGACGCCGGAGCGCCTGCCCTTGTAGCCGCCGACCTCGACGAGCCGCTGGGCGGGGAAGAGCGTGTCGACGTTGAGGCCCTCGGGGTCGGCGCCGCTGCGCGGCGGCGGGCTGCCGACCACGGGCGGTGACTTGGTCGCGTCCTTGCTGGAGGGGCCGAGGCCGGGTATGAAGTCGCCGGGCGTCGGGCGGGTGATGATCCAGCCGCCGGCCGCGACCACACCGGCCACCACGACCCAGCCGACGGCGCGGCGGGCGCCGATCCTGCCGGCCGGCCTCCGGTACGCGCCGCTCGGCTGGTCGGTCCCGTGGTCTCCCGGTGACGGGGTGCGCTCCCCCTGCGTGGTCATGGCGCAGATTCTAAGCAGTGCGCGGGTGCTGCAGGTCACGGGGGAGGGCCGTCGACGATCACCGCACGACCGGCCCGCAACCGCCGTGGGCGGGGACGTGACGTGGGCCACTACCGTGAGCTTCGACACTGTGACAACTCGCACATCCTCCCGGAGATCTTCTGGTGGGTTTCCTCTGGCGTCGCCCGTCGGCCACCAGGCAGGATCAGGCCCATGGATCTGCTCGATACCCTCACTGCCAAGGGCCTGCGCGGGGAAGCCCCGACCCGCGAGGAGGCGCTCGCCGTCCTCGCCACCACCGACGACGAGCTGCTGGACGTCGTCGCGGCCGCCGGACGGGTGCGCCGGCAGTGGTTCGGCCGCCGGGTCAAGCTCAACTACCTGGTGAACCTCAAGAGCGGGCTCTGCCCGGAGGACTGCTCGTACTGCTCGCAGCGGCTGGGCTCCAAGGCCGAGATCCTCAAGTACACGTGGCTGAAGCCGGACCAGGCCGCCGAGGCCGCCAAGGCGGGCGTCGCCGGCGGCGCCAAGCGGGTCTGCCTGGTGGCCAGCGGCCGCGGCCCGACGGACCGTGACATCGACCGGGTCGCCGACACCATCTCCGCCATCAAGGACGCCGACCCGGCCGTCGAGATCTGCGCCTGCCTGGGCCTGCTCTCCGACAACCAGGCCGAGCGGCTGAAGGCGGCCGGCGCCGACGCGTACAACCACAACCTGAACACCTCCGAGGGCACCTACGGCGACATCGCCACCACCCACACCTACGCGGACCGGGTGGACACCGTGCAGAAGGCGCACGGCGCCGGCCTGTCCGCCTGCTCCGGCCTCATCGCGGGCATGGGCGAGAGCGACGAGGACCTGGTGGACGTGGTCTTCGCGCTGCGCGAGCTGGGCTCGGACTCGGTGCCGGTCAACTTCCTCATCCCGTTCGAGGGCACCCCGCTGGCCAAGGAGTGGAACCTCACCCCGCAGCGCTGCCTGCGCATCCTGGCGATGGTGCGCTTCGTCAACCCGGACACCGAGGTGCGGATCGCGGGCGGCCGCGAGGTCCACCTGCGCACGCTCCAGCCGCTGGGCCTGCACATCGCCAACTCCATCTTCCTGGGCGACTACCTGACCAGCGAGGGCCAGGCCGGCCAGGCCGACCTCGACATGATCAAGGACGCGGGCTTCGAGGTCGAGGGCGCCGGCGAGGCGACCCTGCCCCGGCACCGGGCCGACGTCGCCGCCGCGGTGGCCGCGGGCGGTGCCTGCGGGACCGGCGGCGGCTGCGGGCCGTGCGGCGGGCACGGTGACACGGGCGCGCACGGTGACACGGACGGCGAGGCCGACGCGCACGGGTGCGGCCCCTGCGGCGGGCACGCCGCGGCGACTCCCGGGGAGGCACCGGCCGAGAACCCCGCCGACGAGCTGCGCGGCGACCTGGTCCGCGTCCGGCGCCGCGGCGCCGGCACCGAACTGGCGCCCAACGCCTGACCTCCGCAAGGGAATCCACCATCATGGCTCAGCTCCCCGGCACCCCCATGCCCACCGACACCCTGCTCGCCCTCGACCGGGCGCACGTCTGGCACCCGTACGGGCCGATGCCCGGCACCGCCACCCCGTACGTGGTGGAATCCGCGTCCGGGGTGCGGCTGCGGCTCGCCCGACCCGTCGCGGGGAGAGACGAGTTGGTCGACGGGATGTCGTCCTGGTGGGCGGCGATCCACGGCTACGGGCACCCGGTGCTGGACGGGGCGGTGCGCGAGCAGCTGGGCCGGATGAGCCACGTCATGTTCGGCGGGCTCACCCACGAGCCCGCCGTCCGGCTGGCCGCCCGGCTGGTCGAGATCACCCCGGAGCCGCTGCAGCACGTCTTCCTGGGCGACTCGGGCTCGGTGGCCGTCGAGGTCGCGATGAAGATGTGCCTGCAGTACTGGCAGTCCACCGGCCGGCCGGAGAAGCGCCGGCTGCTCACCTGGCGCGGCGGCTACCACGGGGACACCTTCCACCCGATGTCGGTCTGCGACCCGCAGGGCGGCATGCACCACCTGTGGGGCGGGGTGCTGCCCGACCAGCTCTTCGCACCGCAGCCGCCGGCCGGCTTCGACGCGCCGTTGGACGCCGAATACGCCGCACAGTTCGACGAGTTGATGGAGCGTCACGCCGGCGAGCTGGCCGCCGTCATCGTCGAGCCGGTGGTGCAGGGCGCCGGCGGGATGCAGTTCCACTCCCCCGCCTACCTGCGGATGCTGCGCGAACTCTGCGACCGGCACAACGTGTTGCTGGTCTTCGACGAGATCGCCACCGGCTTCGGCCGCAGCGGCGCACTGTTCGCGGCCGACCACGCGGGCGTCTCTCCGGACGTGATGTGCCTGGGCAAGTCGATGACGGGCGGCTACCTCACCATGGCCGCCACCCTCTGCAGCAGCGAGGTCGCGGACGGGATCAGCCGCGGCGAGATGCCGGTGCTGGCGCACGGCCCGACGTTCATGGGCAACCCGCTGGCCGCCGCCGTCGCCAACGCCTCGATCGACCTGCTGCTCGGACAGGACTGGCAGGTCGAGGTGAAGCGCATCGAGACCGGTCTGCGGGACGGCCTGGCCGCCGCGGCCGACGTGCCCGGCGTGCGCGACGTCCGGGTCCAGGGCGCCATCGGCGTCGTCCAGTTGGACCACCCGGTCGACATGGCCTCCGCCACGGCGGCGGCCGCGCGGGAGGGCGTCTGGCTGCGCCCCTTCCGGGACCTCATCTACACCATGCCGCCCTACGTGACGGGGGACGAGGACGTGGCCCGGATCGCGGCCGCGGTGACCGCAGCGGCGGTGGCCGGATGATCACCCCTCCCGTTCTCTTCGTGACCGGCACCAACACCGAGGTCGGCAAGACCGTGACGACCGCCGCCATCGCGTCGGCGGCCCTCCAGGCCGGCCTGCGGGTCGCGGTGCTGAAGCCCGGGCAGACCGGGGTCGCCCCGGGCGAGCCGGGGGACGCCGAGGAGGTCGCCCGCCTGGTCGGCGCCCCGCTCGGCACCAGGCCCGACGCCCCGCTCGACACCAGGCTCACGCTGCGCGAACTCGCCCGCTACCCCGAGCCGCTGGCGCCGGACACGGCCGCCCGCCGGTCCGGCCGGCCCTGCCTCACACCCGCCGAGACGGCCGCCGCGGCCGCCGAACTCGCCCGCGACCACGACCTGGTGCTGGTCGAGGGCGCCGGCGGCCTGCTGGTCCGCTACGACGAGGAGGGCCGCACGCTCGCCGACCAGGCGCTCGCCGCCCGCGACCTCGGCCTGCCGGCCCAGCTGCTGCTGGTCGCTTCGGCCGGCCTCGGCACGCTCAACATCGCCGCCCTCAGTGCGGAGGCGCTGGCCGCGCGCGGCCTGCCGCTGTTCGGCGTGGTCATCGGCGCCTGGCCCGACTCCCCCGGCCTGGCCGACCGCTGCAACCTCGCCGACCTGCCCCGCTCGGCCGGCGCCCCGCTGCTCGGCGCCCTGCCCGAACGGGCCGCCGGCGCCGCGGACTTCGCCGCCCTGGCGCGCGCCGCGCTCGCCCCGGCGCTGCACGGCCACTGGGACGCGGCGGAGTTCACCGCGGCCAACGCGCCCGCGTAGGACGGCACACGGCCGACCTTGCGCGCGGTGCGGCCGGCACTGCGGCGGTGCGGCCGGAGTGCGGCGGTTCGTCGAAGGGCCACCGGTGCACTCCGGCGTCCGGGTTCCGGTCGGTTTCGCTCGAAGGAGTGAGAAATTCCGACGGGTGCGGCGCGGGTCCGGTAGGGCTCAATACCGTTCTCGGTATGACAGATGGCCTGACGGTAGACGAGTCCCTCCGGGCCCTCGCCGCACTCGAGGCGGCGTGGAAGGACGACGAGGAGGCGCTGGCCGCACTGGCCGCCGGCGGCCCGGACGAGCAGCCGCTCCCGGTCCTGGTCGCGGCGTACGGCGAACACGCCATCGACACCCTGATGGCACTCGCCTTCGGCCTGCGCTCCAGCATGACCGACGAGGAGCTGGAGGCGCTGACCGACGCCGTCAGCTCCAACATCGGCGCCCGGATGGCCGCCCTGCTCGCCCGGACCCTCCGTGCCTGGGCCGCGACGACGGCCGCCGGCGACCTCGGGGCCACCAAGGCGATCGCCCGCACCGTCATCGACGCGATGCGGGCGGTCACCGAGGAGCCGGGCAAGACGGACGTGCTGCCGCTGCTCGCCACCTTCCGCACCTACGCGCTCAGCAACCCGTGAGCGGACCGGTGGGGGCGCGGTTTCGTCACGGGAGCCGTCGCGGCGCCTGAGGCTTGAGAGTCGAGGCGTGCGGTTCGCGGGGTCCGAGGGGTGAGGGTCGGGGCCTGCGGTCAGGCGTCCAAGGGCTTGGCCCAGCGGGTCCACTGCGGCTGGGGCCCGTAGCCGGCCGCCCGCCAGGTGCGCTGCCCGAGCCCGTTGTCGTCCAGCACCATCGCGTCGGCGCGGCGGCCGCCGAGGGCGGTGAAGCGGGCCTCGGCGGCGGCCAGCAGCGCGGCGCCGATGCCCCGGCGGCGGTGCACGGGGTCGACTGCGAGGCGGTAGAGGTGGCAGCGCCAGCCGTCCCAGCCGGCGATCACGGTGCCGACGATGGTCCCGGCGTCCGCCGCCGTCGTGGCGACGATCAGGCACTCCCGGTCCCTCTGCAACAGCGCGGCCACGCCGTCGGCGTCGTCCGTGATGCTGGTCCCCTTGGCCGCGCGGGCCCAGAGGGCGAGCACGGCGGGGATCTCGTCGGTGGTGGCGGTGCGCAGCGCGATGTCGGCGGTCGTCCCGGCCATCACGTCGTCGGTCAGGTCATCGGTCACGTCGTCGGTCAGGCCAAAGGTCAGGTCATCGGTCATGCCGGGTTGTCTACCAGGGGGTCGGATCCGCCCGCGGGGAATTCCGGATCACGGACGATCCCGGCGCTTCGGACGGTCCCGGCCTTACGGGCGGTCTCCCTCCGGGCGGGTGTCTCAGTCCTTCGGCGGGTCGAGCCGCCAGACCGTGGTGGTCTTGAGCGCGGCGTCCTCCAGGTCGGCGACCACCGGGACGTCGTACGCGGCCAGTGCGCTGAACCGTTCGCGCGGCAGGTAGGCCCGGCCCGGGTCCCCGACGATCACCACCGCGCCGCGGGCCCGCGCCCGTTCCAGGAAGGGGAGGAAGCGGGCGGCCATCGCCCGCTCGTAGAAGACGTCGCCGGCGAGCACCACCTCGGCCGGCGCGCCGTCCCCGTCCAGCAGGTCCTGCACCGCCGCGTCGACGCGGACGCCGTTCGTCTCCGCGTTGACGTCGATGGCGGCCACCGCGTAGGCGTCGATCTCCGCGGCCCGCACCGACCGCGCGCCGCGCAGTGCCGCCGCGATGCCCACCAGACCGGATCCGGCCGCCAGGTCGAGCACCGTCCGCCCCGCGACCAGCTCCGGGTGGTCGAGCACGTACCGCGCGACGCCGACCCCGCCGGCCCACGCGAACGCCCAGAACGGCGGCGCCAGGCCCTCCTCGCCGCGCGCCGCCTCCGTGGTCTCCCACAGCGCGATGGCGTCCTGCGCCATGTGCAGGGTGACCTCCGGCACGAACGGCACGGGAGCCGGCCGGGTCTCCCTCCGCACAAAGCTCCGGTCCGACGGCACAGTTGCGCCGGGATGAACGTCGCGCGTCTCGTTCAGCATGTCCGCAGCATAGAGGCTCGGCGGGGGTGTCCCGACCAGGCGGCGCGGCCCCGGCGGCCGAGGCGGGAGAGGGGCCCGGGGACGTCCGGTGGCGCCGTGGAAGGGCGGCGTACGCACGGCGACCCGGTGCGTACCATTTCGATACCGAAGCCTGGGTGAGCTGCGGAGATGCTCGCCCGCCGGGCCCGGGCCCGGGTAGCATCCGGCACATGCCCTCCGGGCCTGGCGCAGACGGCCCAGCGCTGTCGTGCCCGCGGTCCGGTCGGCGGACTCTCGCGGGACACCCGGCGGTCGGCCTTCGGTGGTCGGCACTCGGTGGTCGCCGCGCACTCGGCACCGCGCGCCAGGGCTGTCGCGCGAACGGCGAAGGGCAGCGTTTTGGCGGATCGGCTCACCGGAGGAGACTCCTCGCTGCTGCGGCGGATCAACGCGGCGGTCACGCTTCGGGCGCTGCGGGCCGGCCACTCGGTGACCCTCACTCAACTGGTCGGGGACACCGGACTCTCCCGGCCGACGGTGGAGGGTGTGATCGAGGGGCTGGTCGAGACCGGCCTGGTCGCCGAGGTGGACCAGCCGCAGAACGGCGGTCAGCCCGGTGGTGCGGGCCGCCGGGGGCGTCCGGCCCGCTGGTTCCGGTTCCGCGCCGAGGCCGGGCACATCCTCGGCGTCGAGATCGGTGTGCACGACATCCGGGTCATCCTCGCCGACCTCACCGGCGAGGTGGTGGGCAGTCACTTCCGGACCGTCGAGGAGACCCTGGACGCCGAGGAACGGCTGAGCGCCGTGCGCACCGTCGTCGCCGAGGTGCTGCGCAAGGCCGGCGTCTCCCGGGACAACCTCTGGGCGGTCGGCGTCGGCACCCCCGGCATCGTCGACCGGGACGGCACCGTGCAGCTCGGCACCGCCATGGCCGGCTGGACCGGCCTCGACCTGGGCGCCCGGCTGCGGCGCTCGTTCCGCTGCCCGGTGATGATCGAGAACGACGCCAACCTGGCCGCCATCGCCGAGCACTGGCAGGGCGCGGCGGTCGGCGCGGACGACGTGGTCTTCGTGATGGCCGGCCTCAGCCCCGGCGCCGGCTCACTGATCAACGGCAAGCTGCACCGCGGCTTCGGCGGTGCGGCCGGCGAGATCGGCGCCCTCCACCTGCTCGGTCAGGAGGTCACCCCCGAGCGCCTGCTCTCCACCACCGGCAAGCCGCTCAACCCGCTGGACGAGGCCGCCGTCGCCCGGGTGCTGAAGCTGGCCCGCGAGGGCGACGAGGTGGCGAAGGTCGCGATGGACCGCTTCCTGACCCGCCTGGTGCAGAGCGTCGCCGCCCTGGTGCTGGCCATCGACCCGCAGTTGGTCGTGGTCGGTGGCTGGGCCGCCGGCCTCGACGGCGTCCTGGAGCCGCTGCGCGAGCGCCTCGCCCAGTTCACCCTGCGCGCCCCCGAGGTGGCGCTGGCCGCCCTCGGCTCGGAGGTCGTGGCGATGGGTGCACTGCGGGTGGCGCTGGACCAGGTGGAGGAGCAGCTCTTCGCCGTCGACCCGCCGACGGGCGCCGGCGCCCGGGGGTGACCTCGGGTGACGTCGGGTGACCGCTCGGCCGTGGGGGGCGGACCGGCGCCCCGTGGCCGAGCGCGCCTGCGCCCCGTGGCCGAGCGTCCCGGCGCCCCCTCTGCTCGCCCGTCACCACGGCCGAGGCCCGGGCGCCTGTGGGGCGTCCGGGCCTCGGCCTGAGGGTGTTTCGGGGTGGTTCAGGAGGCGGGTCGTTCAGGAGGCGGGTCGTTCAGGAGGCGGTGCGCACCTCGGTGGTGGCACCGGCGGTGGCGGCGACCGGGGTGACCTCGACCAGGCCGGTCTCGCCGAAGGTGAGCTTGCAGGTGTCCGCGCGGTAGGTGGAGACGGCGAGGGCGACCAGGCGGCCGGCGGCGGCGTACTGGGTGGTCATCACCAGGACGGGCGAGCCGGGCGGGCGCTCCAGCAGGGCGGCCTCCTCGGCCTCGGCGACGCCCAGCTCGACGGCGCGGGACTCGCCGTCGACCTCCAGGCGCTCCAGCTGGCGCAGCACCGAACGGGCACGGTCGCTCTCGGCGCGGAAGCCGGGCAGGTGCGGCAGTGCGGAGGCGGGAACGTGCAGCGACTCGGTGGCCATGTTCTGGCCCTGGACCATCCGGACCCGGCGGACGGTGTGCACGGTGGCGCCCTCGGCGACGCCCAGGGCCTTGGCGAGCCGGTCGGAGGCCGGGGCGGTGGTGCAGTCGACGGTGCGCCAGGCCTGGCTGCGGGCGGTGCCGGGCCAGCCCTCCTCGTGCCGGTTGACCGGAACGCCGACCCGGGGGGCCGCAATCAGGGTGCCTATGCCGCGGCGGCGTACCAGCCGGCCCTCCAGCTCCAGCTGGTCGAGCGCCTGGCGCAGGGTGGCCCGGGCCACCCCGAAGCGGGCGGAGAGCTCGCGCTCGTTGGGCAGGACCTGGCCGGTGGAGAACTCCGTGTCGATCGCGCGGAGCAGCACCGTGCGCAGGTGCCAGTACTTCGGCTCCGGTACCGCCGTGAGCTCTCCAGTCGTTCCCACCGTGGCCTCCACCCTGCTTTGTCCGCCCTGCCGAAAGGAGGGCGGACCCGGCCCGCTGTCCGCTGTTGCGGCAGGTGGGAGAGCGGGCTTTATCCGTCCTTCTTTATTAAAGGTCCTTGCAGTAAGTGACCCTAGGGGCTGCCTCCGGAGATGGTCAAGACCAATGGCGGCGGTTGGTGCGGTTGTCGCGCGGATTCATGCCGCGTTCACGACATCCTGACATCCGGACCCGACGCCGCCCCGGAGAGACCCCTCCCGGACGTGCCGTTCCCGGACGTGCCGCCGCCGGGCCGGCCGGGGCGCTCGGTAGGCTTCCCGGGTGATTGTGGTGACGAGTGTCAACGTGAACGGGATCCGGGCGGCCGCCAAGAAGGGCTTCATCGAGTGGCTGGCGGCCACCGAGGCGGACGTGATCTGCCTGCAGGAGGTCCGCTCCGAGCCCGGGCAGCTCCCGGTGGAGCTGCGCGACCTGGAGGGCTGGCACGCGGTCTGGGCACCGTCGGTCGCCAAGGGCCGCGCGGGCGTCGCGGTGCTGTCCCGGCAGAAGCCGGAGCGCACCGTGGTCGGATTCGAGTCCGAGGAATTCGACAATTCGGGCAGGTATGTCGAAATCGACCTTCCGGGGCTGACGGTGGCCAGCCTCTACCTCCCTTCCGGAGAAGTCGGCACCGAACGCCAGGAGGAGAAGGAACGCTTCATGGCGGAATTCCTCGTCCACCTCGGCAGGCTCCGCACCCGGGCCGCCGCCGACGGCCGCGAGGTCGTGGTCTGCGGCGACTGGAACATCGCCCACCGCCCGGAGGACCTCAAGAACTGGAAGGCCAACCAGAAGGCGGCCGGCTTCCTCCCCGAGGAGCGCGCCTGGCTCACCCGCGTCTACGAGGAGGCCGGCTACGTCGACGTCGTCCGCCGCCTCCACCCCGACCGCACCGGCCCCTACAGCTGGTGGTCCTACCGCGGCCGCGCCTTCGACAACGACTCCGGCTGGCGCATCGACCTGCAGTGCACAACTCCCGGCATCGCCGCCAAGGCGGTCGAGGCCTACGTCGAGCGCGCCGCCACCCACGCCGAACGCTGGAGTGACCACGCCCCCGTCACCGTGGTGTACGACCAGGGACTCTGACGGTCCTTTTCGGACCAGGTTCAGTCCGGCGCATCATGTGGCCCTCATTCGGTCGGATCGTTGTTCTGGCCACGGGGCAGGGCGATCCGACGAATGACGAGTCGGGGCGACTGGAGCCGCATCCGCCGCCAACGCCCAGGCCGGGACAGTAGCACACCTGACGGTCAGCCGCCCCGACCAGGCCCGGCAGTTGCTCGCCTCACTCACCGGCACGTGGCCCGGGCCCTGCGGGCCGGGGCCAACGGCTTCGGTTGCCCTGGGCTCGGACGCCCGGAACAGCGACACCGTCCTCGTCGCCGGCCAGGTCCGCAAACGGGCCGGCCGGGTGCTGGACGTCGACCTCCGGGTGCTGCGCGAGGAGGTGGCCGCATCACGTGGCCACATCCTCGCCGCCGCGCGTCCGCGTGCCGCCGGCCGTGCCGGATGACGCGCGACGCCGACCGTCCTCGAAGTAGGTTGAGGAACGTGACCGGCTGATCGTGCGCCGACTCGTGGAGGAGGCAGGGGGCCCTGCAACCCGGACCCGGCGCGTCATTCCTCCAGGGCTGCCGCCATGCGGTCGAGGTCGGCGAGCAGCGCGGCCACACGCTCGGGCGGGATCGCCTCCACCATGCGCCGTTCGATGGCGTAGACGGCGGCTTGGACGGCGGCCAGGCGAGTGCGGCCTTCCTCGGTGAGGTGGGCCGGGCGGGCCCGGCCGTGGTCGGCGACGGCCGGACGGGCGATCAGTCCCGTCTCCTGCAGGCCCCGCAGTACGACATTGCCGGACTGCCGGGTGACGAAGGTCGCGCGGGCGAGGTCGGCGTTGGACATGCCCGGGGACAGGGCCAGGAGTTCGAGGGTGGCGTACTGCGGCACGGTGAGCCCGTGCTCGCGCAGGACCCCGTCCATAGCGCCGCGCAGGGCAGCCTGGGTGCGCTTGAGTACGTATCCCACGCGCCGGGTGACGTCTTTCGCGAGGTGGGGCGGCTCGATCGGCGACTTCTCCATCATGTCAGCATTTTGACACGGCCGGCCCGGGATCCTAGTCTTCGCTATGTCAAAGTTCTGACATCAAGGATCCTGAGGATCGAGGAGGACCCATGTCCGTCACCATCGACGGCCCCGACTTCGTCGCCCTGCAAGTCCGCGACGTGGACGCCGCAGCCGCCTTCTGCGAACAGCACCTGGGGCTGCGCAGGGCCGCGGTCTCACCGCCCCACGCGGTCGTGTTCGATACCAAGCCGACCCCGTTCGCCGTCCGCGAGCTCCTCCCGGGCGTCGACCTCACCGACGCCGCACGGCCCGGCCTGGGTGTGGTGCTCTGGTTCCGGACCCCGGACGCCCACCAGCTCCGTGACCAGCTCACCGCCGCCGGCATCAGGATCCTGACCCCCATGGCGGACAGCCCGTTCGGGCCGATGTTCTCCTTCGAGGGCCCCGAGGGCTACACCCTCACCGCGCACGGAGGCTGACCCGTGAGCGCCGTCTCCCTCACCCCCACCGGGCCCTTCTCGCTCGCGGCCGGTATCCGGTTCCTGGAGGGCTTCACTCCCGCGAGCCACACTCAGGCCGCTGACGAGATCCTCCGTCTGGCCTTCCCCGCGGACGACGCGGCATCCGTCGTCGCGGCCACCGTCCGACAAGGGGTGGGGGCAGACGGCGCCACCGGCACGGTCCGGGCCGAATTCACGGTTCACCCCGGCACCCCGCCCCGGACACAGGCGTTGACCGCCGGGCATGCGGCCGGCCCAGCCGTACCGGCTCAGCTCGCCCGCATCCTCTCCCTCGACACCGACGGCACCGCATTCCCCGCTCTTGCCGCGGACCCGGTGGTCGCCGGACTCATGGCGGACTACCCGGGGCTGCGCCCGGTCTGCTTTCACTCCCCCTACGAAGCCGCCGCCTGGGCCCTCATCGGCCACCGCATCCGCATGACCCAGGCAGCCGGCATCAAGGCCAACATTGCCCGTCGGCACGGACAGCGCACAGACATCGCCGGCCAGACCCTGCACGCCTTCCCCACCCCCGCCTCCCTGCGCTCCATCACCCACGTGCCAGGGCTGACCGACCTCAAGATCCAGCGACTGCACGCGCTGGCCGAAGCGGCCCTCGCCGGACACCTCGACGCGGCCCGCCTGCGCGCCCTGCCCGCCGACCAGGCCCTCGCCGAACTGCGCACCCTCCCCGGCATCGGCCCCTTCTCCGCCGAGCTCGTCCTCATCCGGGGAGCAGGACACCCCGACGTCTTCCCCCGCCACGAACCACGCCTCCACCGAGCAATCGCCATCGCATACGGGCTCGGCACCGCCGCGGTTACCGACGTCACCCGACTGGCCGAGATCGCCGACCGGTGGAAGCCGTACCGTAGTTGGGTCGCTCTCCTGCTACGCACCCGCGCCCAGGGCATGGCGGGCGGTCCGGCCTGCCATGCGTCGAGCCGGAGGTGACGGCCCTCGCCGGCCGCGGTTCAAGCACTTCGACAAGAAGGCCAGTGGCGGGTGCGCACATGTTCTCGTCGTGGAGGACGACGCCCTACAGTCCGGTCTCCTGCACCGGCTGCTCCTTCGGGACGGTCACACCGCCGTCGCGGCCCGGAACAGCCGGGTGGCGAGCGACGAGGCCAGGAGCCGCAGGCCCGACCTGATCGTCCTGGAGCTGACACTCCCCGACATCGACGGCCTACGGGTCTGCCGTGTGCCGCGACGCGACGACGACGTGCCCGTCCTCATGCTCACCACGCGCTCAACCGAGGAGGACGTTCTGCTCGGCCTCGACCACCGCGCGGATGACTAGAATCTCGCGGCTCCCGTCGAAGCCGGCCGGCGTCCAGATGCCGCACCTTCGGGTCACAGTCCGCCGCGCCCAAGGCGGCGGTAGTGGGCAACGTTCCTCTTCGGCGTCGTGGCCACTCTGGACGGCCGCCGACAGTTGGCCGGTGCTGGAGCGGAAGTACCGATGGTCAATTCGCCCGCGTCGTCGAGCAGTTTTGACAATTCGACAACGATGCGGCATGGAGCATTGACCTCGTCGTCACCACTGGAAACCTCGCCGAGAAATGCGTCGAGGCCTACGTCGAACGTGCCGCCTCGCATGCCGAGCGCTGGAGCGACCACGCCCCCGTCACTGCCGTGTTCGACCTGAACTGACCGGCATGCAAGAAGCCATTGTCGTACCGATCTTGGCGGACATGGATTCGGTTGGTCCAGCCCGGCCGGTGGTCTTGCCACCTGTCAGGAATGAAGGCAGGGCCTCTGGGTGCGGCTCGGGGTTGTCGAGACCTTGAGCGCACCAGGAGGCCCTGCCGCCGCTGTTGTAAGCCCTGATCGGGCGATCGCCCGCCTGCGGTGACACCACAGCACACCAGGGAACCACGACCGGCCGGCCCGAGGGCGTACCCCGGGCCGGCCGGTCGAGCACGGTCTTCGGTCAGTACCGGGCGTGCACCCGGTAGATCGGGCGGTCCGGCACCCACCAGTGGCTGGAGTTCCAGATTCCGAAGACGAACTTCACCCCGTGGCTTCCACGCTTGTTGGCGGCCTTGAGGAACTGCTTGCCGACCCGCCTCAGGAGGAAGGCCACGGTCCGCAGGAAGGCCGCGGCGGCCTTGGCGGCCCAGTGCGGGAGCCTCCCCGTGATCCTCGAGATGCCCTGGCCGATCTTGCCGGAGACGTACAGCAGGGTGCCGATGGTGTTGCCCTCGGCCCGGCTGAAGTACACCGTCCACTTCTTCTGCCAGTTCATGCCGGTCAGGTCGTCCATGGTGATGGGGTCGACCGGGTAGCCATAGGCGTTGGGCGAGCCCTCCAGGACCGGGTCGGTCTGCAGGAAGCGGCCGGTGGTCGGGTCGTACACCCGGACGCCCATCAGGGTGAGGCCGGAGAGCTCGTCGGCCTCGCGCTGCGCGCCGCCGAGCCAGCCGTACTCGGTCGAACCGGTGGCGTCCACCAGGCTGCCGTACTCGTCGTAGTGGTAGACGGCGAGGTCCTGGGTGCCGTCGGGCGACAGCTGGACCGACACGTCACCGTGCAGGTTGGTCAGCAGCAGGACCGCCCCGCCGTCGGGGCCGGTGGCGGCCGTGAGCTGGCCGGTGAGGTCCTGGACGTGGCGGACCAGCCGGCCGGCGGCGTCCTTGGACCAGGCGGGGCTGTCGGTGGCGCCGTCGAAGTGGTTGGTCGACAGGCCGGTGACCGCCCAGGTGCCGTCGGTGCCCCCGGTCTCGGTGGTGCTGGTCGCGAGGCGGCCGGAGGCGTCGAGGTCCCAGGTCTTGCGGGTGTCGCCGAGGGTCTCGGTGCGCACCAGGTCGTTGGTGTAGTAGCTCAGCTGGGTGCCCTTGGGCAGGGCGGTGGTGCGGCCGTAGGCGTCGTACACGTAGCCGGTGTCGGTGAGGCGGTCGGCAGTGTCGTAGCCGTGGTTCTCCGTCTTGTTGACGGTGTCGTTGGTCGCCGGGTCGCAGTCGTCGGTCGTGGTGGTGCGGTTGGTGCGGTTGCTGCTCTTGTCGAAGGTGTAGGTCCGGGTGGCGCAGGCAAGGCCGGTGGTGTCGGCGGCCTTGAGGAGCCGGCCGGTGGCGTCGTAGGTGTAGGTGACGGTGGTGCTCTTGCCGTCGGACTGGGTGCGGCCGGCCTGCTGTCCGTGGACGGTGTGGTCCGCGTTGTCGGCGAGCAGGACCGCTCCCGCCTGGTTGGTGTAGGTCTTGCCGGTCTGGATGCCCCGGCTGTCGTAGGTGTTGGTGAGGGTGTTGCCGCCGGGCAGGGTCTGGGTGAGCAGCCGGCCCTCGATGTCGTAGGCGGCGGTGAAGGTGCCGGCGACGGAGTCGGTGAGCGAGGTGGGCAGGCCGCGCGGGTCCTTGGCGGTGTCGTAGCCGTAGGTGGTGGTGGACGGCACGGAGTCGGACCTCTTGACCACCCGGTCGAGCTTGTCGTACTCGGTGGTGGTGACGTTGCCGGCGCCGTCGTCGTAGGCGACCTGGCGGCCGAGCCTGTCGTAGGCCTGGGTGATGGTGGCCTTTCCGTTGCCGGTGGTGGCCGGCTCGCCGGTGGCCGGGTCGTAGGTGAAGACGGTGTCCGGGACGGCGGTCCCGGTGCCGCCGCTGACGGTGGCCTTCACGAGTCGGCCGGCGGCGTCGTAGCTGCGGGTCGTCGTCCGGGTGGCGCCGTTGGCGACCTCGGTGATGACCGTGACGTTGCCCCAGCGGTCGTACTGGTAGGTCTTGGTCGGCAGCTGGAGCGGGTTGGCGCCGCCGCCGGCGATCTGCGCGGCGGGGGCGGTGGAACAGACCAGGTCCGCCCACTCGGGGTGGCCGGCACACGCGCCGGAGCCGTTCGGGCCGTAGTACGCGGTCACCGTGGTGGACGCGTCCGAGCCGTTGGAGTTCGGGCGGCTCTGCGCGGTCACCCGGCCGCCGGCGTCGTAGCCGGTGGCCGTCGTGATCTTCAGGCCGGCCGGGTCCTGCACGGACCGGGTGGGCAGCCCCTGGGCCCAGTCGTAGGAGGTGGCGGTGGTGCGGGTGTCGGCGTCGGCGTCGGCGGTGTAGCCGTCGATCCGGGCACCGACCGTGCTGGACGTCGCGCGGTCGCTGACCGCGGCGTCGGCCGGGCGGCCCTCGTCGTAGGCGGTGACGGTGTGGGCGCGGGCCGCGACCTCGGCGCCGGCCGTGAGGGCAGGGCTGCTGCCGGAGGCGGCCAGGTCGTGCTCCAGGGTGACCAGCCGGATCGGGTCGTACTGCTCGGTGAGGCGCTTGCCGTCGGCCGAGTAGACCGAGGCGGAGGAGAGCAGCTGGGCGCGGTCGGCGGTCGAGCGGCCGGCGATCCCGAGCGTCTGGAGCTTGGCGAGGCCGGCGCCGGTGGTGGCCAGGGCGAGGATGCGGTTCTCCGCGGAGAGGGTCCGCACCGGGCTGCCGTAGGCGTTGTACTCGGTGGTGGTGATGCCGCCGCCGGGGGTGGCGGTGTTGACCTCGCGTCCGGAGGCGTTGGTGTAGGTCAGCTTGGCGCGGGCGTAGGCGGCGGTGCCGAGTGCCTTGCCGTCGTGGCCTGCCGGGACGGCGTCGGGCGGCAGTACGGCGGTGGCGTCGGTCGGGGCGTCGCTCTGGCCCCAGGCGGCGACGTCGGAGGGCGCCAGCGGGTAGGGGGCGTTGGCGCCGCTCAGCGGGACGTCGTAGACCACCGAGGTGGTCGCGGTGCCGTCGGTGACGTCCTTGCTGCCCTGCTTGAGGGTGGGCCGGGAGGCGGCGAGCAGCATGCCGTCGCCCGCGGTGGCGGCGTTGCCGGCCTTGCCGTACTCCAGGGTCCACGGCAGTTCGCCGGGCTCGGTCACGGTGGTGACCCGGCCGGAGGCGTCGTAGGCGTAGGCGGTCTTCAGCGCCGGGCTGATCCGCGGGTCCCAGACCTCGCGCAGCCGGCCCTGGTCGTCGTAGGCGTACTGCGCGACGACGACGGGGGTGGCGGCGGTGGCGCCCGCGTCGGTGGACCAGAGCCGGATCTGCTTCACCTGGCCGGCCGTGTCGCCGAAGGCGGACGCGCCGGCTGTAGTGGTGTCGGCGTAGACGTACTCCAGCACCCGGCAGCCGGCCGTGGACGGCACGGCGGCGCAGTTTGAGGCGGTCGCCGAGGTCGGCGCGACCACGTACTTCGGGCGGGCCAGGGTCTTGCCGCCGGCCACGACCTTCTCCGAGACCAGCGAGGTGGTGGAGTTGTCGCTGGGCAGCGAGGAGGTGGAGGCCTGCCAGGTGATGGCGGACGGGTCGACCTTGGCGAAGGTGACCGTGGTGCCGGCGGTGTCCCTCAGGGTGAAGGCACCGGTGAGCGCGCCGGTCAGGGTGAGGCCCTCGGCACCCGGCTCGGGCCTCCAGCCGCCGGCGCCGGTGGCGGTGAAGCCGACCTCGGCACCGTCGGCGGAGACCACCGACAGCGAGGTCGGCGAGGTCTGCCGGACGTAGGCGTAGTCGGCGTCGGTGATCTCGGCGGTGGTGCCGGAGCTCCACTGCGGGCCGAAGATCGCCGCCTGGCCCTCCTGCGCCGCGCCGCTGAGCGGCCCGCGGGAGGAGAAGGAGCGCTCGGCGGTCAGGCCGAAGCCCTCGGCATCGGTGGCGGAGAGGACGAGGTCACCGGTCAGGACGTTCACCTGGCCCGGGCCGACGTTGGCCATCGGGGCGTCACCGGCCCGGCGGTCCACGGTGATGGTGTTCGGCTCGGTCGCGGCGGTGGCGGCGGTTGCGGTGCCGTCGGTGAAGACCGCGCGGACGTCCACCGGGCCGTTCTCGGCCAGGGTGTCGGTGACGTTCCAGGTCAGCGTCGCCGGCTTGCCCTCCGGGGCCGCGAGGGGCCACCCGCTCACCGGCTTGCCGTCGGTGGTGGTCACGTTGGCGGTCGGGACGTCCTGCCAGGCGTCGGTCTCGCCGCGGCGGTACTGGTAGCGCACTCCGGTCGCGGTGCCCTGGCCCTCGGCGGCCAGCGTGGTGCGGCGGGCGGTGCGCTCGCCGGTGCCGGGGGCGGTCAGGGCGGCGCCCTTGCCGGCGTAGAAGGTGTACGTCCGGTCGGCGGAGACGTTGCCCGCCGCGTCCCGGCTGTGCGCGATGACGGTGTGCGCGCCCGCCTTGAAGGTGAGCGTCGCGTTGACCGGCGTGCCGGTGGTCGGCACGGTGACCCAGGTGCCGCCGTCCACCTTGTACTGGATGTCCTTCACGTCGCCGGTCGGCGGGGTGAAGGTGAAGGTGGCGCTGTAGTCACCGTTCCCGTCCGGGGTACCGGACCACTGGCCGGCCGGGAAGTCCCCGGAGGCGATAGTGGTCGCGCCCGGCGCGGTGGTGTCCACGGTGAACGAACGGAAGGCGGACCAGGCGCTGTTGGCGGTGCCGTCCCAGGAGCGGGAACGCCACTTGTAGCCGCCGGCGGGCAGCGCGGTGCCCGGTGTCCAGGTGAAGGTCGAACCCGAGGCCGCGTAGGCGGTGTGGCCGGACTGCAGTGCGCTGGTGCCGTTCGAGGCCCAGACCTCGAAGTCCAGCAGCACGTTGCCGCCGTCGGGGTCGGTCGCCTTCGCCGACAGCGCCGGCGTGGCATCGCCGGTGACCGCGCCGTCGGCCGGGGAGACCAGCGTGGAGACTGCCGGCGGGGTGTTGTAGGTCACCGACAGGTACGGCGTGTTGGAGGACGCGTTGCCGGAGTTGAATCTCTTCCAGCCGTACGGGTCGCTCTCGTCGGTGGCCCGGATGCCCAGGGAGTTCACCGGCTTGCCGTTGGCCGCCCAGGCTTTGACGAGCTCGGTGATGTCCTGGTTCACCCAGCCGTCGTTGCAGGAGCTGGAGTAGCCCTTGGTCGCGGTGGAGGTGGCCCACTTGTGGAACCAGGTGGGCTGCGCCGTCCACCGGGTGGCGGTGGTGGGGGTACCGGTGTCCCAGACCTCCCAGCCCTTCGCGGTGCACGACCAGCTGTGGAAGTTCCACAGGTTGAGCTTGCCACCGGTGACCTGCTTCCCACTGATCTTGGACATCGGGAACTGCAGGAAGGAGCGGGCGATCTGGCCGGAGCCGTTGTTGCCCAGCTTCAGCTCGGTCTGCGAGGACACGTCGGTGGCGTAGCCCTGCTGGACGAAGGTGTCGAAGCCGACGCCGATGTTGACGGCCGGGTCGATGGTGACCGGGTACTGGGTCCTCGGGTCGTTCAGGAACCCGGCGTCCGGGCTGAGCGTGAGGTCGACGGCGTCGCCGTGCTGGGTGACCTTCAGGCCGACCGGGGCGGTCCGGTTGTGGTCGCCGCTGCGCTCGTCGACCTGGGCGTCCCACATCACCGGCGCGGGCAGCCGGCCCTTCTCCTCCCCGCTCTTGGAATCGAGGAAGGAGACCGAGTCGTCCGGGTTGTGTCGGGCCGTCAGGCCGGCCACGTCCAGGGTGAGGGTGACACTGCCGTTGGCCGCGACGGCCGAGCGGTCCTTCAGCTCCAGAAACTGCTCGAAGCCGGTCCGGGTCGACTCGATCACCAGGTCGGTGGCGGTCAGCGCGTTCTCGTACCGGGCTCTGGTGCCGTCCACGGTGGGCGCCGGCAGGGTACCGCGCCAGGACAGCGCCATGCTCACGCCGCTGCCGTTGTCCAGCGACACCAACGGGACGGCCGGGGCCAGTTCGCTGCCGGCCGGGGCGCCGGCCGCCTTGAACTTCGACGCGGCGCCGGCCGGGGTGGCGCCCGCCAGGGAGAGGCCGAGCGGATGGCCTTTGGCCTTGACGGAGCCGTCCGGCTGCTTGGCCAGCGACACGTCGACCGGCTGGAAGACCCCGGACCCGTCCTTGAACCGGACCGGGCCGGAAGCCAGGTCGAGGGTGGTGGTGCCGTCCGGGTTGATCCAGGTGGTGGTGGACTCGGCGCGCTCGCCGGTCACCTCGATCCGGCGGTTCTCCAGCCGGGCCTTCAGGTGCGCGGTCGCGACGTCCTCGGCCTCGGCCGGACCGAGCGCCTTCGCCGGCTCAGGGACCGGCGCCTCCGGGGCGACAGCCACGGCCTGACCGGTCGTCATGATGACGGCGGCGGCCTCCGCGGCGAGCACCACGGCCAGGGCGACCGCGGTGTTGCGCAGCATGCCGGCGCGCCGGCGCCGGCATGCTGGTGGGACGGCTGAGGCGGCATCCCCGGCGCAGGGCCGGGGGACGCCGTTCGGGCGTGACATGGAACTCCTCGACGGTCGTGGAAAGTGACGGGACGCGCTGATCCGCGCGGTTTCTACAGGCCACTCCGGCTGCTGCGGCCATGTCGGCCGGATGCCGCCGAGCGGGCAGCCAGAAATGTTCACGCGGGGAGCAACTTCACCTGATGGCAGGACATTTGAGCCTGTCGGCCCCTGCACCGAGTCTCGTCCACCCATGGCTCGCTGCGGAAGTGATCAATGATGCATTGATGCACGGGTTTGATAGCCTTTTATGCATGGCCAGGGGCAGAGCATCCGATCCGAGCATGCATCAGCTAAGGCTGCTGCTCATCCTGTCCGAGGAACTGCACTTCGGCCGCGCTGCCCAGCGGCTGTTCATCAGCCAGTCGGCGCTCAGCCGCCAGATCCAGGCACTGGAGGAGACTCTCGGCCTTACCCTCCTCGATCGATCCACCCGGCGTGTGGTCCTCACCGCGGCCGGCGAGGACCTCCTGCCCCATGTGCGGGAGATGGTGGACGCCGCCGACAAGCTTCGGCAGGCCGCGGAGTCGGCCACGTGGGCAGGGGAACTCTCGGGACGACGGCTCACACTCGGCGCATACGTCACCTCGCTTCCCGTTCTTCGGGCGATCGTCGAACGCACCCGTGAGCGCCACCCCGGTCTGAAGGTCGAACTCCTGGAGGTGAGCTTCGCCGATCAGGCGCACGCCCTTCTGGAGGGGCGGGTTGACGCGGTCCTGTGCTTCGGGCCCGTACCATCGGGCCTCCAGGCCATGGAGGTGGCCACGGAACCCCGGCTCGTCTGCCTCCCCGACAGCCATCCGCTCGCCGACCGTGATCGCGTGGCCCTGGCCGAGCTCTCCGGCCTCCCGACCATCAGCCTCGCGGAGCACATCCCTCGGACCTGGCGCGACTACTGGGCAGCGGACCCTCGCCCCGACGGCACCGCCGTCCGCTACACCGATCACGGCGCGACGACGCTCGAGGCCATCGTCGCCGCCGTCGGCCTCGGCCACGGCATCGCCTTCGTGGCGGGCACCGCCGCCCAGCTCTTCCCGCGCCCGGGCATTCGCTATGTCGAAGTCGCCGACCTGTCCCCGTGCAACGCAGTCCTCGCCTGGTCGGCTGCCCGGCGGGACGAGACCATGTTGGCCGCCCTGCGTGACGTCGTCCGCGAGGCGCGCACGGTGACCCTGACGGCCGGACCGGACACCCCGTGGTGGAACACACCTCTCCAGCCCGACCGCCGACGCCGCGACGCCCGAAGGTGACCGGGGCCGAGGCAACCGGCTTTTGCTGCGACACCGTGCCCCACGTCCCCGTGCGTGTCCGGCACACGAGAACCCACCGCCGCAACCGGCGACAACGCCGTCATGCGGCCCACGGGAAGCCCTCTACCGTCCAGGCCGGCAGACACCCTCGAACACCCCCGCACTCGAACCGGTGGACGCTTTCGGAAAACGCGTCCACCGGCTGGAGAGTAGACCTAATTGTTTCTACAAAAGCCCTGGCCGAAAGGGCCGTCGAGGCCTACATCGAACGCGCCGCCACCCACGCCGAACGCTGGTCAGACCACGCACCCGTCACTGCCGTGTTCGACCTGAACTACTGACCCATGTCTCGGACCTGCCGCACTTCGCCGGTGCCGGGGGGTAGAACCCCTGATCGGCGGGCTCCCCGTCGACCAGGCACGGGGATTCGTACGCTTCCGGGGCTTCCCTCGGCTGTGGCAGCCGGAGCGAAGACATCACCCTCCACCGGTTTCCTGCCGTACGGGGAGCGCGCTCACGAGACGCTGACACAACCGGCCCTGGCATCCCGGCAGGACTGCTGCAGAGTCTCCGGCACCCCTCCATTTCCTGTGGGTTGCGGGTGTTCCGCAGAGCCCGCCGGCGCTCCGGCAGGAATCAGCGGGTGCGGCGCCGCCGGCCGGTGGCCCCGGTGGTGCGGGCGATGAACGCCGCACGTCCTTCGCCCGCCTCATCGACCGGCGGAATCGCGGCCCGTTGGCGGTCGGCGCGGTTCAGCAGCCACGCGGGGACGGTGGCGCGGGCCAGGTCGAGGAGGCTGTCGGTGAAGTGGATGTCGGCGAACGAGGATCCTTCCGGGTGGACCTGTCGGGCCGTGGTCCATTCGGCGAGCGCGCATGCGGCGCTCCTGGCCATCGACACGGTGTCGATGGCCAGGGCGTCTCGGCGTCCGCCGGTGGCGCGCCGCCAGGTCTCCTGCATCGCAGTAACCACTTCGTCCCGCAGACGGTGGAGTTCGTCCAGCGGAGTGTCGCAGAGCATATCGAAGCGTTCCTCACCATTCGTCTCCTCGAAGCGGCCCATCTGGCCCGCGTGAGTCGTGGCCGCGTACTCCCAGACGGCGAGTCGGGCAAGGCTGAACTCGTCGGAGTCCAGGTCGATCGCGGCCTCCAGGTCGCGCATGATGACGAGATCGTCCTCGGGCAGGCGGGGTGAGTTGAGGTGGGTCAGCACGCCGACCAGGCGTTCATCGGCCTCTTCCCGCGAGGCGCGGGCGAGATCGGGCAGCCGGCGCAAGTTCGCGCGCATCTTCCGGATTGCCATTCCACCTTCCTTGACATCGAGGACGGCTTCGGCCTCCGCCCGGTCGTAGAAGATGTCCTGCCCGGAGCCGGGGTCGTCAGGGACGGCGTCCGCGATCCTGGCCACCTCATCGCGATGGCGTTGCCGGTGTGGGAAGTACGTCCTGACCAGTGCCAACTTCAGTGGGAGTTCCGGAATTTGGGCGCTGTCACAGAAGAAGGCAGCAGGACCGTGTCGTCCAGCCGGCGGCCGGGCCGGTGCCGGCGCGCCAGCGCGCGGGCGAGGTCGTTCACTTCCTGCGGGTAGGAGGTGCTGGTGCCGGCCCGCCCCAGGAACAGCCCGTCGGGAGCAGGTAACAGGCCCGAGCAACGCCAGCGTTCGAGCTGGGCAAGGGTGGAGGTCCGCCCGGCGAGCCGGGCGGACCTCCACCTGCCCCGGAACCACGCGTGCACGTCCGGTCAGGGGTCGGCCTTCTCAGAGGTAGGCCTTCTGGAAGTCGGCCTGCCCGAACGCCTCACCACGGCCGGCGCCGGACGCCACGGCGCCCGGCGGGCCGCCGGGGTCCGCGACGCTCCGCAGGTCACGCGCGGCGGGGACGGGCGCGCCGCCGGTGGCCGTGAGCGAGGTGCGCACCCCGTACACGATCGCCTGCAGGTTGTCGGCCGCTAACCGAGCAGCACATGGCCGTCGCCCGGCCGGTGGGAGAGCGAGCGGCGCAGGTCGCGTGCCGCGAACGAGCGCTGCAGCCAGCGGTCCCGCCCGTCGTAGCGCGGGGTGAACTCGGTCCGGCCGTGCGCGGTCACCGAGTTGTCGACGATGGCCAGGTCGCCGGGGACGAGGTGGTGGGTGAGCGCGTGGCGGCCGAACAGGGACTGCAACGCGCGCAGGGCGGCTGCGGCCCGTTCGGTCAGCGGCTCGGTCGCCGCGAAGTCGACCACCATGTCCGGGTCGTCCGGCGCGCCGCTGAGCACCGCGTGCGGCTGCGGCTGTGTCGTCCCCGCCCCGAAGGACGGCGGCGGGCTGGTGACGAACTCGGGTCTGAACAGCACCGCGCGGTGGTCCTCACCGAGCAGCCGGTGGACCTGGCGGATGCACACGGTCCGCAGCCCGGCCACCCGTTCGTGGTCGGCCCGCAGGCACAGCAGCAGCACGTAGTCCGGCCGGTACGGGTGGAAGGCGTTCTCGGTGTGGAAGTCCAGCAGCACCGAGCCCTCGTTGCCCTGGAACTCCTCGTTGCCCGGCACCGGCACGACGTCCTGCACCATCGCGCCGGACTTCTCCGGGCGGAACGCGATGGGGTCGCCCAGCGCACTGGTGACGAGCATCAGCGCGCCCGCCGGGATGGTCGCCTCCCGCTGGACGGAGCCGCTGACCATCGGCGTGTCGGGCAGCAGCTCCTGGTCCACCGGCAGGCCGCGGACGAGCAGCGCCCCGGTGGGTCCGGAGTCGCGCCGGAAGGCCGAGAGGGACCTGCGCAGCGCCAGCGGCAGTTCGTGCCACCGTCGACCGGCCTCGCGCAGCCACCGGACGTCGTCGACGCGCCCGTCGGCCACCGGCAGCAGAGCCGCGGCGACCGCCTCCAGGGCCGGTGCGACGCCCGGGTCCAGCGCCACCACGCCCAGCTGCGAGTCGGCCGTGAGTATGGTCGGCATCACTTCACATCCCTCTTGCTCGCCGTGGTGTCGCTCTCGAACAGGCTGGTCAGCAGCTCGGCCACGTCCGCGACGTGGGGCGCGCGCAGGACACCGAGGTGGTTGCCGCTCACCCGGTGGACCTCGATCCCCTCGGTGGCCAGTTCGGCCCACCGGGCGGTGAAGTCCGTGAAGCTCACCCCGACCGCGACCTCGTGCTCGCCGGCGGCCAGTTCGTCGCCGGCCAGCAGGTGCAGCCGGGCGGGGACGGGCGTGTGGCGGTAGTCGAGCCGGGTCTGCAGCAGTTCCCGCCAGACCCGGACCCGGGAGGGCCAGAACTGGTCCCCGGGCACCGGCGGGTCCACCTCACCCTCATCGATGATCTTGGTGAGGACGGTCACCGCCTCCTGCTGGAGTTCGCCGATCCGCTCCCCGCTCGCCTCGGCGAGCTCGGCGAGCACCGCCTCGGCGTACTGGAACCTGCGCACGAAGTCGTGCATGTTCTCCCGCTCGTAGGTGTCCAGAGCGGGATCGAGCAGCATGAAGGTGACGTCCTCGCCGGCTGCCTGCAGCCGCCTGACCATCTCACTGGTGATCTGGCTTCCCCCGCACCAGCCGAGCAGCCGGTACGGCCCGGTCGGGGCGATCCGCCGCAGTTCGGCCAGGTTGAGCTCGGCGATCTGCTCGACGCTCTCCGGGGCGGGGCACGGCCGGGTCAGCCCGGGCCACTCGAACGCGGCCACCGGCTGGTCGGCCGGGAGGTGCTCGGCGAGTTCGGCGAACCAGTGCGCACTGCCCGGGTGGATGCAGAACAACGGCGGCTTGGTGCCCGCCCGGCGCAGCCACACGATCGAGTCCGCGGCCTGCGAGCCGGACGGGGTGTCGGCCCTCGCGTCCGTCACCGCGACGGCCAGTTCGGCCACCGTCCGGTGCCGGTAGAAGTCCTGGAAGGACAGCCGGTAGCCGTGCTCGGCACGGAGTTTGACGATCACCCGCATCACGGTCATGGAGTGGCCGCCGAGTTCGGCGAAGCTGTCGTCGATACCGACCTCGGCCACTCCCAGGGCCTCGGCCCAGGCCCTGGCCAGGATGTTCTCCACAGCCGTGCGCGGCGCCCGGTAGGGCCGGGTGGTCGTGGCCTCGTCGATCCGCGGCAGCGCGGCCAGGTCCACCTTGCCGCTCGGGGTCATCGGCAGGTTGTCGAGCACCAGGTACCTGGACGGCACCAGGTGGGCCGGCAGGATCCGGGCCAGCCGGTCGCGCAGCGCGACCGGGTCGAGCTCGGTCCCGTCGGCCGGCACCAGATAGGCGGCCAGCTCCCGCTCGTGGCTCGGCGTCGTGTGCACGCGCACGGCCACCTCGCGCAGTTCGGCCTCCCGGCGCAGCGCGGCCTCGACCTCGCCCGGCTCGATGCGGAAGCCGCGGATCTTCACCTGGTGGTCGACGCGGCCGGCGAACTCCAGCACTCCGTCGGCACGGTAGCGGGCCAGGTCCCCGGTGCGGTAGAGCCGCCCGCCGGGCACCGCGGCGTAGGGATCGGGCACGAAGCGCTCGGCGGTCAGGCCCGGCCGCTCCACGTAGCCGCGGGCCAGTTGCGCGCCACCGATGTACAACTCGCCCACCACGCCAACCGGTACCAGCTCCATCGTCCGGTCGAGCACCCGCATCGTGGTGTTGGAGAACGGCCGGCCGATCGGCAGCACGCCCGCTTCGAGGTCGGCCGCGGTGCCTTCGAGGTGGGAGCAGCCGACCGTGGTCTCGGTCGGACCGTACTCGTTGTCCACCACGGTGTCCGGCGCGAACTCGGCCCAGCGGGAGACCTTCTCCCGGGTCAGCTCCTCGCCGCCGGCGATCAGCCGGCCCGCCGCAGTGCGCAGGCCCTGGGGTGACAGCGACTGGTTGAGCAGGGCGAGGTGGGAGGGGGTCAGCTTGAGGATGCCGAACCCGCCCTGCTCCAGCGCCGCGACCAGGGCGTCGATCCCGGGCGTCCCGTCGTCCTCGACGAGCATGACCGGCTGGCCGGACAGCAGGGCGGGGAACAGCGAGGTGACCGGCAGGTCGAAGGCCATCGAGGAGTACAGCGGTGCGCCCGTGCCGCCCAGCGGGGTGTAGCCGCCCAGGCACCAGCAGACGTAGTTGACCACGTTGCGGTGCTCGATCATCACGCCCTTCGGCGTCCCGGTCGAGCCCGAGGTGTAGATGACGTAGGCGAGCGTGTCCGGTGTGGCGGTCCGCTCGAGGTTCTCCGGCGACTGGTCGGCGACCGCCGTGTCGGCGTCGACCAGGTACCGCTCGGCCGGGCAGTCGGCGAGCAGGCCGGTCAGCTCGCTCTGGGTGACGACCACCCGGGCTTCGGTGTCGGCGACCAGGGTGGCCTGCCGCTGCGCCGGGTGGGCCGGATCGAGCGGGAGGTAGGCGGCGCCGGCCTTGAGCACGGCGAGCAGCGCGACCACCAGCTCCGGTCCCCGCCGCAGCAGCACGCCGACCCGGGACTCCTGGCCGATGCCGAGCGAACGCAGGCGCCTGGCCAGGCGGTTGGCCCTGGCGTTGAGTTCGGCGTAGCCGACGGTCGTGCCGTCGGCGCACCGCAGCGCGGTCGCCTGCGGGGTGCGGGAGACCTGCTGCTCGAACAGCTCGTGCAGGCACAGCTCGGGGTAGGCGGTGTCGGGACCGGCGGCGAAGGAGAGCAGCAGGGACCTCTCACGCTCGTCCACGGCACTGTGGCGGGAGTCGCCGGCCGGGTCGGCGGCCATGCTCTCCAGGACCGTGCGGTACAGCCCGGCCAGCCGTTGCCCGTTGGCGCGGCTGATCCGCTCGGGCCGACCGGAGACGTACAGCACGCCGGGGAAGGTCCACACGTCCAGCCCGAACTCGTTCGGGCTGACGTCCACGACTTTCGCGGACTCGATGGGCCGGGTGTCCAGGACGTGGAAGTCCAGGTAGGTGAAGGCGATGTCGACCAGCGGCGTGCCGCCGCCCCACTCGCGCTGCATCTCCGGCAGCGGGAACCGGCGGTGCGGCCAGGCCGCCACCTCGGCGGCGAAGACCTGGCCGACCAGCTCGGTCCAGTTCGACCCGGTCAGCTCGACCCCCAGCGGCAGGGTGTTCAGGTGCATGCCGCGGACCAGGTCGCCGCCGTCGGTCTCCAGCCGCCCGTTGCAGACCAGGCCGGTGTGGAAGCGGTCGCTGCCGCTGATCACGCTGAGCACCTTCAGGTGCGCGGCGAACAGCACGCTCTTGAGCGGGGCCCCGGCGGCGGCCGCCAGCCGGCGCAGGCCGGGCTCCAGATCCTCGAACAGCACCGTTGTCTGGTACGGCGCCTCCCCGCCGTCCGGGGCGGCGGCCCAGGCGACCGGCAGCTCGACCCGGTCGAATCGGGAGACCTGCTCGCGCCAGAACGCGCGGTCCTCGGCGGACTCCAGCGAGCGCTTCTCCAGGGCGATGTGGTCGGCGAAGCGCACGGTGTGCGTGCCGGGAGCGGCCGCTTCGCGGCCGGCCCGCAGCGCCCGGTAGTCCGTCATCAGCTCATCGAGCAGCGAGTGGTGGCTCCAGCCGTCGAGGATGGCGTGGCACTCGATGAAGGAGAAGGTCCAACGGTCCTCGGCCGTCTGGTGCACGTGGAAGCTGAGCATCGGCGCCCGGCCGAGGTCGAAGGGGCTGCGCCGGGTGTCCGCGGTGAACCGCCGCAGCGTCTGCTCGGCCTCCTCGGCGCCGAGCGTGCGGAGGTCGTCGTAGCCGACCTCGATGGTGCCCCCGGCGTGCACCAGCTGGAGCGGCTCGGAAAAGCCGGTGAGATCGAAGCTGGTACGCAGGATCTCGTGCCGGCCGGCCAGCAGCCGCGCCGCCTCGCGCATCGCGGGCAGCGAGAACGGCGCGTCGTCGAGGAACGGGAACAGCGTGATGTTGTGGTACGGGCTGTCGTCCTGGTCCGAGACCATCTGGTAGGCCATGGCCGCCTGCACCATGGACATCGGGTAGGCGTCCGCCAGGCCGGCCGGCAGCTTCGCCCGGTCCATCGGCCTCAGCAGGGCGAACGGCTCGACCCGCTGCTCCTCCACGCCGCCGGCGTCCGCTGCCGTCGCCTGCGCGCCCGCCGACTGCGCGAACCGGGCGAGGGCCGAGACGCTCTGGTACACCAGCAGGTTCTGCACGGTCAGTTCGACCCCTCGCCGGCGCAGCGCTCCGACCACGCGGATGGCGCGGATCGAGTCGCCGCCCAAGGCAAAGAAGTTGTCCTGCGCGCCGACCCGTTCGAGCCCGAGCACCTCGGCCCAGGTCTCCGCGACGGTCCGCTCGACCGGGGTCCGGGGCGCGACGTACTCGTCGTCGGCCTGGGCCCGGTGCGCGTCCGGATCGGGCAGCGCCCGGCGGTCGGTCTTTCCATTGGCCGTCACCGGCAGCGTGTCCAGCGGGACGAAGACCGCGGGGACCATGTAGGCCGGCAGGACCCGGCCGAGGTCCTCGCGCAGCCGGGCCACATCGATCCGGCGGCCGGCCCCGGCCGTGAGGTAGGCGACCAGCCGCGCCTCGCGTTCGCCGCTGCGCCGGTGAGCGAGCACCACGCTCTTGTCGACGTCCGGGAGCCGGCCGAGGGCCGCCTCGATCTCGCCCGGCTCGATCCGGTGCCCGCGGATCTTGACCTGGTCGTCGGCCCGGCCGAGGAACTCGAGGTCGCCGCCCGGCCCGAAGCGCGCCACGTCGCCGGTGCGGTACATGCGCGCCCCCGGCTGCGTCGTGTACGGGTCCGGGCCGAATCGCTCCGCGGTCAGCGCCGGGCGGCCGAGGTAGCCGCGGGCCAGCCCGGGGCCGGAGACGAAGACCTGGCCGGGCATGCCGGCCGGCACCAGGTTGAGGTCGTCGTCCAGCAGGTAGACGCGCAGATCGCGCAGCGGCCGGCCGATCGGGCTCGGGCGCGTCCCGGCCGCCTCGGCCGCGTGCAGCGGGCGGTACGTCACGTGCACGGTGGTCTCGGTGATCCCGTACATGTTCACCAGGACCGGGCCGCTGTCGCCGAACCGGGCGAACCACGGCTCCAGCTCGGCCACGTCGAGGGCCTCGCCGCCGAAGACCACGGTCCGCAGCGCCAGAGCGTCCGGCCGCAGCCCGGCCTCGGCCACCGCCTCGCCCAGCACCCGGAAGGCCGAGGGCGTCTGGTTGAGAACGGTGACGCGTTCGGCGACCAGCAGCTCGAGGAAGTCCTGCGGGGAGCGGGAGACGGCGAACGGCACCACGACCGCCCGGCCGCCGTGCAGCAACGCCCCCCACAGCTCCCAGACCGAGAAGTCGAACGCGTAGGAGTGGAAGAGCGTCCACACGTCGGTGGGGCCGAAGCCGAAGTCGGCCTCGCAGGACCGTAGCAGCCGCAGCACGTTGGCGTGGGTCACCGGCACGCCCTTCGGCCTGCCGGTGGAGCCCGAGGTGTAGATGACGTAGGCCACGTTGTCCGCACCCGCACCCGCGGCGGGGGCGGGGGCGGTGTCCGGCCAGTCGCCCGCCGGGGCGTCGGTCGGCACCGTGGCGACCGCGTCGCCGGCCGGCTCCCGGCTGACCACGACGGACACCTCGGAGTCGGCCAGGATGTAGGCCAGTCGCTCGGCCGGCTGTCCCGGGTCGAGCGGCAGGTAGCCGGCCCCGGACTTGAGCACGCCGAGCAGGGCCACCACCAGGTCGAGGCCGCGCTCCAGGCGGACGCCGACCAGCTGGTCCGTCCGCACGCCCAGCGAGCGCAGCCGGTGGGCCAGCCGGTTGCTCCTGGCGTCGAGCTCGGCGTAGGTCAGGTCGGCGCCGTCGCAGCTCACCGCGACCGCGTCGGGGGTGCGCTCGGCCCAGCTCCGGAACACCTCGGGGATGCTCTGCCGGACCGGCTCGGTGGAGCCGGTCCCGGCCCAGTCGGTGAGCAACTGCTCGCGCTCGGGAGCGGTCAGCAGCTCCAAGCGGCTCACCGCGTGCTCCGGCGCGGCCACGGCGCCCTCCAGCAGCCGCAGGTAGTGGCCGGCCATCCGCTGGATCGTCGCCGGGTCGAACAGCGCGGTGGCGTACTCCAGATGGCCCACCATCGAGCCGTCCGGCCGCCGGACCAGGCCGAGACTGAGGTCGAACTTCGCGGTTTCCCAGTCGACCGGCCGCTGCTCGCCGCCCAGACCGGTGGGCGACCCGGCCGGCTCGGCATCGACCAGTTGGAAGGTCACCTGCACCAGCGGGGTGCGGGAGGCGTCCCGTTCCGGCGCGAACTCCTGGACCAGCAGCTCGAACGGGGTGTCCTGGTGCTCGAAGCCGCTCAGCACGTCCTCGCGCACCCGGGCGAGCAGCTCCACGAAGGACGGGTCGCCGGACAGATCGGTGCGCTGGACCACCGTGTTGACGAACAGGCCGATCAACTCGTGCGTGTCGGGGTGGTTGCGCCCGGCCACCGGGGTGCCGACCGCCACGTCGCTCTGCCGGCAGTACCGGCCGAGCAGCAGCTGGAAGGCGGCCAGTGTGACCATGAACGGCGTCGCGCCGTGCTCCCGGCCCAGCCGGACCAGGGCCTCGGCGAGCGTCTTCGGCAGCTCGAAGGAGACCTCGGCGCCGGCGGCGTCGCGCACCGGCCCGCGCGGCCGGTCGGTCGGCAGGCGGAGCGGCTCCAGGCCGGACAACTTCGAGCGCCAGTAGGTGAGCTGCTCGGCGAGCCGGGGGCCGGAGAGCCGTTCGCGCTGCCAGGCGGCGAAGTCCGCGTACTGCACCCGCAGCGGGGGCAGCGGGGAGGGCAGACCGGCCGCGAAAGCCGAGTACAGCCGGTCCAGTTCGGACAGCAGGACCGACTCCGACCAACCGTCGGAGGCGATGTGGTGCAGGGTCAGCAGCAGAGCGCACTCGTCGTCGGCCAGACGGACCAGCAGCGCCCGGATCGGCTGCTCGCCGGCCAGGTCGAACGGCCGCTCGCCGGCCTCGGCCACCAGCTCGGCGAACCGCTGCTCGGCGGCGTCCCGGTCGCTGCCGGACAGGTCGACCCGGGTGTAGGCGACGGCGCCGGGCGCGTCGATCACCTGCAGCGGCTCGTCGTCCACCGTCACGTACCGGGTGCGCAGCACCTCGTGCCTGGCGGCGATCTCGTCCAGCGCACGCCGCAGCGCCTCCTCGTCCAGTGGGCCGGGCAGTCTGAGCTGCAACGCCATCAGATATTCGGTGCCGCCCGGCTGGATCTGGTCGAGCACCCACAGGCGGCGCTGCGCGAACGACGGCGGCAACGAGCCGTCTCGGCACACCGTGGCGATCTCGTCGCTGTGCTTCGCCTTCGTCAGGCCTCGCAGGCGCCGCTGCAGCAACTCAGCGCGGGCAGTGGAGCTCGTGCTCATCTGGGCCTTCCTGTGTTTGCGGTGGTCAACCAGGAACTGGGGGGTGGGCTGGGCCTCAGCCTGCCGGGTGGGCGGCCGGCGTCGGCAGAGTCACTACGGCACACTTCGCACGGCTGTGACTGCGCGCGTGACTGCCGGTCCTTCTCTGCTCCCGGCCGTTCGCGCCCGCGCAGCATCGGCGCATGACAAAAAAGGTGCAACCGCTGCGGCACAACCGGGACTTCCTGCTGCTCTGGCAGGGCGCGGTGGTGTCCGAACTCGGTTCGAACGCCACGACGGTGGCCTATCCGCTGCTGGTCCTCTACCTCACCGGCTCGCCCGCCAGCGCCGGGTTCACCGGGTTCGTCGCGCTCCTGCCGCAGTTGCTGTTCCAGCTCCCGGCCGGCGCGCTGGTCGACCGGTGGAACCGGCGACGGGTGATGATCTGGTGCGACGTCCTGCGCGGCCTGGCCATCGGCAGCCTGGCCCTGGCCCTGGCCGCCGACCGGCTGGTGCTGGCGCACGTGCTGGTCGTCGGGTTCATCGAGGGCACGCTCACGGTGTGCTTCGGGATCGCCGAGGCGGCGGCCGTGACCACCCTGGTGGACCCCTCGCAGTACGCGCTCGCGCTGGCCCGCAACGAGGCGCGCACCCGGGGAGCCGTTGTGTTCGGCCAGCCGCTCGGCGGTCTGCTGTTCGGGCTCGGCAGGGCGATCCCGTTCCTCTTCGACGCGGTCAGCTACGCGGTGTCGCTGACCACGCTGCTGATGATCAGGAAGGACTTCCGGGCCGAGCCGGCCGACCGGCCGGGTCGGCTGACCACGGAGCTCGCCGCCGGGATCTCCTGGCTGTGGCGCCAGCCCTTCCTGCGCGTGACCACCCTGCTGGTCGCGGGCAGCAACCTGCTGTTCCAGGCGCTGTTCCTGACCGTCATCGTGATCGCCCGCGCCGACGGCGGTTCGTCGGGCGCGGTCGGTGTGATGTTCGGCGTGGCCGCGGTCGGCGGGGTGCTCGGTTCGCTGGCCGCGCCCGCGCTGGAGCGCCGGCTGTCGATGAGGACCGTGGTGATCGGGGCGAACTGGGCGTGGGCGCTGGTGGTCCCGGTGCTGCTGGTGGTGCACGACCCCTATCTGATCGGGGCGGTGTACGCGCTGATGTGCTTCGTCGGCCCGGTGTGGAACGTGGTGGTGGTGGCCTACCAGCTCGCAGTGACGCCGGATCGCATTCTGGGCCGGGTGCAGGGCGCGGCACGCATGATCGCCTTCGGAGCCATCCCGCTCGGCTCGCTGGTCGGCGGTCTGCTGCTGCGCTGGATCAGTGCCGGTGCCACGGTGGCGGTGCTGTCCTGCTGGATGCTCTTTCTCGCGGTCGCCGCGAGCGTCAGCCCCGCGATCCGCAAGGCGCCGAGCCTGGCCGAGCTGCACGCGCCGGAACCCGTGGCGGCGGCCGGCTGAACCACCGTGCGATGCCCCGCTCGTCGTCGGTGACGAGCGGGGCTCGACGCGGTCCGGCGCGGGGTCAGGCGGTCCCGGTCATCACGCACCCTCCTCGGAGAGCAGCCCGGCGACCTCGTCGTCGGTCAGCTCGGCGATGTCGTCCTCGACGGCCTTGGACACCGCCTGCCCGAGGGCGGCCACGGTGGTGGCCTCGAACAGCCGGCGCAGCGGGAGCTCGACCGCGAACGCCGTCCGGATCCCCGCCAGGACCCGGGTGGCCAGCAGCGAGTTGCCGCCGAGGGCGAAGAAGTCGTCCAGCACCCCGATCCGCTCCACGCCGAGCAGCTCGCTCCAGATGCCGGCCAGCGCCTCCTCGACGGGGTCGCGGGGCGCCTGGTACTCCCGCCCGCCGGCCGCCCCGGCCGACACCGGATCCGGCAGCGCCTTGCGGTCGACCTTGCCGCTCGGCGTCAGCGGCAGGTCCACCAGCGTCACCCACAGCGACGGGATCATATACTCCGGCAGCAACTCCCGGAGGTGAGAGCGGAGTTCGCCGATGCCCGGTACGGTGTCGCCGGGTCGGGCCACCAGGTAGGCAGCCAGCCGGCGGTCCCCGGGCAGTGGTTCGACGGCGATGACGACCGCCTCCTGCACCGCGGGGTGTGCGGCCAGCGCCGCCTCGATCTCACCGAGCTCGATCCGCAGCCCGCGCACCTTGACCTGACGGTCGATCCGCCCGAGGAACTCGATCGCGCCGTCCGGCCGTCGGCGGACCAGGTCACCGGTGCGGTAGAGCCGCTCCCCCGGTTCGACGGCCAGCGGGTCCGGCACGAAGCGATCGGCGGTCAGGGCGGCCCGGCGGTGGTAGCCACGGGCCAGCCGCACCCCGCCCAGGCAGAGTTCGCCGGCGATCCCGACCGGCACCGGCCGCAGGTCGGCGTCCAAGACGTGGGCCCGGGTGCCGGCGACCGGCCGTCCGATCGGCAGGGCGGCGGACTGCTGCCCGGGCGGCCGGGTGTCGCCCACCGGGTGCAGCAGGCAGGTGACGGTCGCCTCGGTCGGCCCGTAGTTGCACAGGAACCGCCCGGGAAGGCCGCTGTCCGCCCAGCGCTCGGCGTCGGCCACGGTGACCACGTCGCTGCCGACGTTCATCAGCTTCAGCGAGGTCAACCGGCCGAGCTCGGGTGACTCCAGCATCGCCCGGTAGTAGGCGGGGGTGATCTCGACGATCGTCACTTCGTGCTCGGCCAGTCGGGCCGGCAGTTCGGCGGGCGTCCAGAAGACCGGGTCGCCGACCACGACGGTCGCGCCGGCCACCAGGGTCGCCGCGATCTGGTCCATGGCGACGTCGAAGGTGAGGGCGGACAGCAGGACCACCCGCTCGCCCGGCGCGATGCCGTAGGCGTCCGCGATCACCCGGCAGTGCTGGGCGTAGGACCGGTGCTCGATCATCACCCCCTTGGGACGGCCGGTGGAGCCCGAGGTGTAGATGACATAGGCGAGGTTGCCGGGACCGGCCTGCGCGGGCAGGTCGGCCGAGGAGCCCTGCCCCGCGGCCGCCTCCTCCTTGTCCAGCACCAGCAGCCGCCCACCGCCGCCGCCGAGCCGGTCGGCGAACTCGGTGGAGGTGACCACGACCTCGGCGCCGGCGTCGGCGAGCATGAATTCCAGGCGCTGCGCCGGATGCCTCGGGTCGAAGGGGACGTAGACCCCGCCCGCCTTGAGCACCGCCAGCAGCACCACGACCGCCTCCGGGCTGCGCTCCAGGCACGAGCCGACGACCGTCTCCGGTCCGACCCCCAGCGCGCGCAGCCGGCGGGCGAACCGGTTGGCCCGCGCGTTCAGCTCCGCGTAGCTGATCCGCTGGTCCCCGAAGACCACCGCGATCGCGTCCGGCGTCAGCCGGACCTGGTGCTCGATCAGCTGGGGCACGCACAGCCCGTGCTGCTCGGCAGGGTCGAGCGCGGCCAGCCGTTCCCCGTCCGGGTCGGGCCAGACGGTGAGCAGGTCGTGCCGCTCGGGGGCGGTGAGCATCGCGAGGGCGCTCAGCCGTGCGTCCGGGGCATCCACGATGCTGCGCAGCAGGGTCAGGTAGTGTCCGGCCAGCCGCTCGACGGTGGCCCGGTCGAACAGCGCCGTGGCGTACTCGAACCAGCAGCGCAGCCGCCCGTCGCCGTGCTGGGTGACGCTCACCGTCAGGTCGAACTTGGCCACGGCCGGGCCGGTCTCGATGCTCTCCACGGCCGCCCCGCCGAGCGCGGTCAGGTCGCCCTCCTGGTGCTGGAGCTCGAACATGACCTGGAACAGCGGGTTGCGCGAGAGGTCGCGGTCCGGCTTCAGCGCGTCGACCAGGTGCTCGAACGGCACGTCCTGGTGGCTGAACGCCTCCGCGGACACCCGGTGCACCTGCTCGAGGAACTCACCGAACACCGGGTCGCCCGCCAGATCGGTGCGGATCACCAGACTGTTGGTGAAGAAGCCGACCAGCTCCTCGGTCTCCGGCCTGGTCCGCCCGGCCACCGGGGTGCCGACCGCGACGTCGTCGAGACCGGTGTAGCGGCCGAGCAGCACCTGGAACGCGGCCAGCATCAGCACGAACGGTGTCACACCGCGCCGGCGTGCCAGCTCCGCGACCTCCCGGCCCAGCGCCTGCGGCAATTCGACGTCGAACAGGTCGCCGCGTGCGTCGCGGACGGCGGAGCGCAGCCGGTCGGTCGGCAGCTCCAGCGGCTCCAGTCCGGCCAGCCGCTCACGCCAGTAGTCGAGCTGCCCGGCCGTCTCGCCGGCGGACTGCTGACCCCGCTGCCAGGCGGCGAAGTCCACGTACTGGACGGCTTGCGGGCGCAGCGGTGACGGCTCGCCGGCGGCGAGCGCGCGGTAGGCCTGGTCCAGGTCGCGCAGGTAGGGGCCCATCGACCAGGCGTCGCAAGCGATGTGGTGCAAAGTCAGCACCATCAGGTGCTCCTCGGGCCCGGTCCGGACCACCGTGACCCGCAGCGGCCACTCGGCCGCCAGGTCGAAGGCCCGGCCGGCGGCCTGGGCCAGCAGTCGCAGCGCCCGCTCCTCGGGCTGCGGCGTACCGCTGAGGTCGACCAGCTCGAAGGGGACCGGTCCCGCAGGGTCGATCACCTGCCGCGGCTTGCCGTCGTCGGCGAGGTAGCGGGTCCGCAGCACCTCGTGCCGAGCGACGGTGGCGTCCACCGCCAGCCGCAGCGCCTCGGCGTCCAACGGGCCGCGCAGGCGCACCGCCAGCGGGACGAGGTACTCGTCGCTCCCTGGCTCCAGCTGGTCGAGGAACCACATGCGCTGCTGGCCGAAGGAGAGCGGCAGCTCCCCGGTGCGCGGCACCGGCCGCACGCCCGGCCCGTCACCCTCGGAGCTGGCGGCGTCGATCCGGGCGGCCAGCGCGGCGACGGTGCGGGCGCTGAACAGCTCGCCGACCGTCAGCTTGATGCCGAAGTCCCGGCGCAGCCGCAGGACCAGCCGGATGGCCACCAGGGAGTGGCCGCCGAGCGCGAAGAAGTCGTCCTCGGCGCCGACTTGCCGCACTTCGAGGACCTCGGCCATCAGCGCGGCGACTGCGGCCTCCGCCGGGGTGCGCGGGGCGGTCCACCGCCCGCCCGCCGGCCGGTCCCGCTCCTCGGGTGAGGGCAGCCGCTGCCGGTCCACCTTGCCGCTGGGGGTCAGCGGCATCGTGTCCAGGAGCAGCACGACCGAGGGCACCATCGCCTCCGGCAGCCGGGCCGCGAGGTGGGCGCGGATCTCGTCCGTTCCGGCCGGCTCGCCGTCCTCGTCGCCGTCCGCGAGTACGACGTGGGCGAGCAGTTCGAGGTCGCCCGCCGTCGAGCGGCGGGTGGTCACCGCGGCGGCGGTGACCGAGGGGTGCGCGGTCAGCACGGCCTCGATCTCACCCGGTTCGATCCGCACCCCGCGCACCTTGACCTGCTCGTCGACGCGGGCGACGAACTCCAGCGCGCCGTCCTCACGGCGGCGCACCAGGTCGCCGGTGCGGTACCAACGTTCGCCGGGTCCGGCCGCGAACGGGTTGGGGGCGAACCGCTCGGCGGTCAGCGCGCCCTGGCCCAGGTATCCGCGCGCCAGGCCGATCCCGCCCACGCACAGCTCGCCGGGGACGCCGACCGGCACCAGGGCGTCGTCGCGGTCCACCACATAGGTCCGCACGCCGGTCAGCGGGTGGCCGATCGGCACGATGCCCTCGCCCCCGCCGCCCTCGTAGCGCCAGGCGGTGGAGTCGATGGCGCACTCGGTGGGGCCGTAGGTGTTGAACACCTCGACGTCGACCACCGCGCGCAGCCGCTCGCAGAGTTCGGCCGGCAGCGGCTCGCCGGCCGAGCACACCAGCCGCAGCGAGGCGCAGCCGGCCAGTTCGGGCTCGGCCAGCAGCAGCCGCAGCACCGAGGGCACCAACTGCAGGACGGTGACGCCGTGTTCGGCGACCGCCCGGATCATCACGGTCGGGTCCCGGTGTGCCTCCTGGGGGGCCATCACCACGGTGGCGCCGCAGACCAGCGGCGAGAGGAACTCCCACATCGCCGCGTCGAAGCCGATCGTGGTCTTCTGCAGTAGCCGGTCGCCGGCGCCGAGCCCGTACCGTTCGACCGACCAGAGCACCCGGTTGCGGATCGCGGTATGCGGAATCAGCACCCCCTTGGGCCGGCCCGTCGAGCCGGAGGTGTACATCACGTAGGCCCCGTCGGTGTCCTGGACGGAGGGCAGTCCGGCATCGGGGGCCGGGGCGTCGCCCGTCAGCCAGGCGTCGTCCGGCGTCACCACCCGCAGGTCGGCCGGCAGCCGCTCCCGCAGCGACTCCTCGGTCAGCACGACCTCGACGTCGGCGTCAGCGACCATGTACGCCAGCCGGTCGACGGGGTACTCGGGCGCCAGCGGGACGTACACACCGCCCGCCGTCAGCACCGCGAGCAGCGCCGTGACCAGGTCCGTGCCGCGGTGCAGCGCCACCCCGACCGGCGTCTCACGGGTGACCCCCCGGGTGCGCAGGTGGAGCGCCAGGCGCCGTACTCGGTCCGCGAGTTCGGCGTAGCCGAGCTCCTGGTCCCCGGACACCACCGCCACCGCGTCCGGGGTCGCCCGGGCCTGGGCGCGGAAGAGCTCGGGGAGCGAGAGTTCCGGCGACGCGGCGTCGGTGCGGTTCCACCCCTCGAACTGCCCCAGCTCGGCCTCGGCGAGGAGTTCCAGCCGGTGTACGGGGGCGTCCGGCCGGTCGGCGATGTCGCCCAGCAGCCGCAGCAGGTGCTCGGCCATCCGCGCGATCCGGGGGAGCTTGAACAGGGAGGTCGGGTAGATCAGCCGGCCGTTCACCGAGCCGTCGGGGCGCTCGGTGAGGTGCAGGGAGAGGTCGAAGGCGGAACTGGGAGTCGCCGTTTCGTCCGCGGTGACCTCGAGCCCCGTCAGCTGGAACGGTTGCGGCGCGACGGTGTGCAGGGCGAAGCCCACCTGGAACACCGGGTTGCGGGAGAGGTCCCGCTCCGGCGCGAGGTCGGCGACCACCCGCTCGAACGGCACGTCCAGGTGCTCGTGGGCGTCCAGGACCGTCTCGCGGACCTGCGCCAGCAGAGTGGTGAAGGACGGGCCGCCGGACAGGTCCGCGCGCAGCACCACGGTGTTGAGGAACATGCCGATCAGCTGTTCGAGAGCGGCCGGCTCGCGGCGGGACACCGACACCCCGACGGCCACGTCCTGCTGCCCCGAGTGGCGGGCCAGCAGCACCTGGAAGGCGGCCAGGTAGAGCATGAAGGGCGTCGCGCCGCGGTGCCGGCCGAGCTCGGCCAGGCGCAGGGCCAGCTCGCGCGGCACGGTGAAGGTCAGGTCGGCCCCGGTCGACACCCACTGGTCCGGTCGCCGGTGGTCGGTGGAGAGTTCCAGCGGTTCCAGTCCGGCCAGCCGCGCGCGCCAGTAGGAGCGCTGGCGCTCGATCACCTCGCCGGCCGTCTCCCAACGGTCGCGCTCCCACTGGGCGAAGTCCGCGTACTGCAGCGTCGACGGCTCCAGCCGGGACGGCCGGTCCGAGCGGAACGCCTCGTACAAGTCCTGCAGTTCGCGGGCGAGCACGGACCAGGACCAGCCGTCGAAGGCGATGTGGTGGACGGTGACCAGCAGGGCCGCGTCGTCCGGCCCGAGCTGCACCAGCGTCAGCCGCCAGGGTGCCTGTGTGCGCAGGTCGATCGGGGTCGTCAGTTCGGCGTGGCCCAGCTCGCGCAGGCGTGCGTCCCGGTCGGCGGCCGGCAGCTCGCGCAGGTCGACCGGGCGCGGCTCCACCGGCGCGTGTTCGTCGACGATCTGGACCCCGGCGCCGTCCACGGTGCCGTAGCGGGTGCGCAGAATCTCGTGCCGCGCGGAGATCTGCGAGAGCGCGGCCGACAGCGCGCGGGGGTCCAGCGGGCCGCGCAGCCGCAGCGTCTGGTTCGACAGGTACTCGGTCGAGGCGCCGGACCGGAGTTGGTCGACGAACCAGAGCTGCTCCTGGGCGAAGGACAGGGAGTATCCCGCCTCATCGGTTCCCATCGGAGGCCTCCCCGAGCGCGTCGGAGCGGTGGCCGCCGACGGCCGCAGCCGACCAGGGCTCGGCCATGGCCACCGCGATCTTGCGTGGACCGGTGAACGGCTCACGGCCGTGGGCCGCCAGCATGTTGTCCACCACCAGCACGTCGCCGAGCTGCCAGTCGAAGCGACGCTGCTCGGCGCGGTAGCACGCGCGCAGGTGCGCCACGACCTCGTCCGGGATGGGCGCGCCGTCGCCGTAGTAGGTGTTGGTCGGCAGATCCTCCTCGTCGTACATCTCCCGCAGCCCGGCGCACACGTCGGCGGCCAGCGTGCTCACGTGGAAGAAGGCGAGGTGGTTGAACCAGACGGTCTCGCCGGTGACCGGGTGCCGGTGCACTGCCTGGCGCCGGGCGAGGGTGCGCAGGCCGTTCTCGCCGGTCCACTGCGGCTCGATGCCGTTGCGGGCGCAGTACCGCTTCACCTCGGCACGGTCGTCGGTGTTGAACGCCTGCTGCCAGGGCACCCCGAAGCCGTCGGTGAAGTTGCGCACGACCATCCAGCCGCGGGCGGCGAACTCCTCGCGCACCGCGGGGTCGATCGACCGGTGGATGCGGCGGGTGTCGGCGAGCGGCGTCGCGCCGCGCGTGTCCGGCGGGCGCACGCAGGAAAAGAACAGCGTGAGCGGCCAGTCGGCCTGGTAGGAGTTCTCGTTGTGCAGGAAGATCTCCTCGGCGGGCGGGTAGTCCGTGGAGGTGTACACCTGCCCCTTGATCGTGCTGCGGGGCGAGGAGCGCTCGGCATAGGCCAGCGGTTCCCCGGACACCGCCCGGACCACGCCCGCGAACCCGTCCACCCCGCCCACCTCGAATCCGCGCAGCAGGACCGCCCCGTGCTCCAGGAGCCGTCGGCGGATCAGCGGACGGGCGGCGGGCAGGACGTCGGACACCGGTGTGCCCGGCGCGTCCGCCGCCAGGACGAACGGGAGCGCGGACTGCGTGGTGGGCTCCCGTTGGTGATCCGCAGGGGCGGACGGGGCGGATGGATGCGCGGTCATCGGATACCTCCATGGAGATCCCTGGCCTCGGCCGAGGGAGGAGACGGATCCCTGCGGAACGGGGCAGGGAGAGGTGGTCCACGGGCAGGCCGGGCCGCGTGGTGGCGGCGTCGACGAAGGCGGTGAACGCCGTGGTCGGCTCGCGTGGAGGACGACCGCGCAGACCGAACCGGCAGGCGGTTGCGCGCGGATGCCGTCCAGCGCGCTGACCATCGCCCGTCGGGTGTCCTACCGGCGCAGCCGGCGGGTGCCCGGCAGGGGGAGCGCGACTGCAGCGGACAGCTCGGGGTAGCCGGGCAGCGCGGCGGCCAGTTCGGCCACCGTCGAATGGTCGAAGAGCGCCCGTACCGGCACCTCCCGGCCGGTCGTCCCGCGCAGCCGCAGGGTGATCCGGCTGGCCAGCAGGGAGTGGCCGCCGAGGTCGAAGAAGTTGTCGTGCGCGCCGACCCGTTCCACTCCGAGGACCTCACGCCAAGCGCTCGCCACCGTCCGCTCGCCTTCGCTGCGGGGATCGACGAACTCCTGTGCCCCGCCGTCCGGTTCGACCAGCGGCAGCAGCCGGCGGTCGAGCTTGCCGTTCGGGGTCAGCGGGAGCCCGGCAAGGGTGGCCCAGGCGCTGGGGACCATGTGGTCGGGCAGCAGGCGGCGCATCCAGGCTCGCAGGTCGGCGGGATCCGGGACGGCGTCGGGGTCGGCGGGCACGAGGTGGGCGGTGAGCCGCTCCTGGCCGGGATCGCCCTGGACGGCGGCCGCGGCGTCGGCGACCAGTGGGTGTTCCCGCAACGCGGTCTCGACCTCGCCGAGTTCGATCCGGTGCCCGTGCAGCTTGACCTGGTGGTCGCTGCGGCCCAGGTAGGTGACGGTGCCGTCGGGGTTGCGCCGGGCCAGGTCCCCGGTGAGGTAGAGCCGACGGCCGGGGTGGCGGGGGTCGGGGTCGGGAACGAAGCGCTCGGCGGTCAGCGCAGGGCGTCCCAGGTAACCGCGGGCCAGCTGGACGCCGGCCAGGGCGAGCTGACCCGGGACGTTCAGCGGTTGCGGCGCGAAGTCGCGGTCCAGCACGTGGACCCGGGTGTTGGCGACCGGGGTGCCGATGGTGACGTGCTCGCCGGGCGGGCACGCGGTGGCCGTGACGTCGATGGAGGCCTCGGTCGGGCCGTAGAGGTTGTGCAGCTGGACGCGGCCGGTGGCGGGGTGCCGGTGGAAGGCGGCGGCGAGGTCGTCGGGCAGCGCCTCGCCGCTGCACAGCACCAGGCGCAAGGGCCCCAGCGGGGTGCCAGGGGGCAGCGCGGTCAGGAACGCCCGGAGCATGGCGGGGACGAAGTGCAGGGCGGTGATCTCGTGACGGCTGATGGTCCGGGCGAGGTACTCGGGGTCGCCATGGCCGTCGGGCCGGGCCACGACCAGGGTCGCGCCGGTCGTCAGCGGCCAGAACAGCTCCCAGACGGAGACGTCGAAGCTGTACGGCGTCTTGTGCAGGACGTGGTCGGTGCCGGTGAGCCCGTAGGTGTCCTGCATCCAGCGCAGCCGGTTCACGATGCCCTCGTGGGGGGTGACCACGGCCTTGGGCCGGCCGGTCGAGCCCGAGGTGTAGATGACGTAGGCCGGGTGCAGCGGGTCCACCCGGGTAGTCGCCCCGGCCCCCGCGGGGGTCTCCGCGGTGGCGGCCTCCTCGTCGACCAGCAGGACCTGGGCCCGGTGCGGCGGCAGGGTCGCGGCGAGCTCCGCGGTACTCAGCACCACCGGGGCCGCGGAGTCGTCCAGCATGTAGCCCAGGCGCTGGGCGGGGTAGCCGGGATCCAGCGGCAGGTAGGCGCCACCCGCCTTGAGCACGGCCAGCAGCGCCACCGGCAGCTCCAGGCCGCGGTGCAGGCAGACGGCCACCACGGTCTCCGGCCCCACCCCGGCGGCCCGCAGCCGCCGCGCCAGCTGCTCGGCACGGGCGTCCAACTCGCGGTATTCGAGCTGCTGTTCCTCGAACCGCACGGCCACGGCCGCCGGGGTGCGGGCGGCCTGCCGCGCGACAAGGTCGTGCAGCACCTCGCCCTGCGGGTACACCACCGAGGTCTCGTTCCACCCCTCCAGCAGGCCGCGCTCGCGCTGCGAGAGCAGCGAAGTCCCCGTCACGACGGCCTTCGGATCGCGGGCGGCCACGCCCAGCAGCGTGGTGAAGTGCTCGGCCAGCACCGCCATGCTCTCCCGTTCGAAGAGCTCCGTGGCGTACTCGACCACGCCTGACAGCGAACCGTCGGACTGCTGGGTGAGTTGCAGCATCAGGTCGAACTTGGCGCTGTGCCAGGGCGTCGTCAGCGCAGTGGCCCGCACCCCGGCCCCACTGAACTCCGCGGCGGTGTCCGAGTCGTGCAGCGAGAACATGGTCTGGAACAGCGGGTTGCGGGACAGGTCGCGCGCAGGTGCCAGCTCGTCCACCAGCCGCTCGAACGGCACGTCCTGGTGCGCGTACGCCCCCAGTGCCGTCTCCCGGACCCGGCCGACGACCTCCTCGAAGGTCGGCTCGCCGGACAGGTCGGTGCGCAGCACCAGGGTGTTGACGAAGAAGCCCAGCAGGTCCCGCACTTCGGCCCGGGCGCGGCCGGCGACCGGGGTGCCCACGGTGACGTCGGTGCGGCCGGCGTGCTGGGACAGCAGCAGCTGGAACGCGGCCAGCAGCACCATGAACGGTGTCGCGCCCCGGGACCGCCCCCAGGCGATCAGCGGCTCGGCGATCTCGGCCGGCACGGTGAACGACAGGGTGGCGCCGGCCGGGTCGAAGGCCGCCGGTCGGGGCCGGTCGGTGGCCAGCTCCAGCGCGGTCGATCCAGCCAACTTCTCCCGCCAGTAATCCAGTTGGCCGGAGAGTGCGGTGCCGGAGTGCGCCTCGCGCTGCCATGCGGCGAAGTCCGCGTACTGCACCGGGAGTTCCGGCAGCGGATCGGCCCGGCCATCGGCGAACGCCGGGTAGAGCGCGCCGAGTTCGGCGGCCAGCACGCCGATGGACCAGCCGTCGAAGGCGATGTGGTGCACCATCAGGACCAGCGCGTGGTGCTCCGCGGTGAACCGGCCCAGCCGGACCCGCAGCGGGCCCCGGCCGCCGAGGTCGAACGGCGTGCGGGCCTGGCGCTCCACGAGTTCGTCCAGCCGGGTTGCCCGGGCGTCGGCGGGAAGCTCGCCGAGGTTCACCGTCTCGAAGTCCAACTCGTCTTCAGGAAGCACGAGTTGACTCACCTCGTCGCCGACCGCCAGATAGCGGGTGCGCAGCACCTCGTGCCGCGCCACGACCTGCGCCAGCGCGGCGCGCAGCGCCGCCACGTCCAGCGGTCCGCGCAGCTCCCACCCGACCGGCACCACGTACTCGGTGGTGCCTGGGCGCAGGCTCTCCACCAGCCAGATCCGCTGCTGGGCGGACGACAGCGGCAGCGGCCGGTCCCGCGGCACCCGGGGGATGGTGTCGGAGGTCCGGGCGCTGCGGCCGCCCGCGCGCAGCAGGCTCTCGATCAGGGCCTGCCGCTGGTCGGCGGGGCTTTCCGAAGCGGGACCGGTCAGGGGTGTGCTCATCCCTCACGCTCCTGAGACAACATGGACTCCACCTCTGTGTCGGACAGCTGCGCGACATGCTCGGCGATCGCGCGATGGACCTCCTCGGTGAGCAACGCGACGGTGGGTGCGCTGAACACCACGTTCACGGGGAGGTCGACGGGGAACCGCTCCTGGAGCAGCACGGCGGCCTGGGTGGCCAGCAGGGAGTTTCCGCCCAGCCCGAAGAAGTCGTCGTGCACGCCGATCGCGGCCACCTTGAGCAGTTCGGTCCAGACCTCGGCGACGGCCTGCTCGAGGGGTGTGCGCGGGGCGAGCCCCGGGCCGTCACCGCCGGCCACCGGCGCCGGGAGCGCCGAGCGGTCCAGCTTGCCGTTGGGCGTCAGCGGGAACTCCGTCAGCCGCACCCAGGCGGTGGGGACCAGGAAGTCCGGCAACCGTTCGCGCAGATAGTCCTGCAGCTGCCCGTCGGCCGCCGGGCCGAGGGTGTCCGACAGCACGTAGCCGACCAGCTGCTTGTCCCCGTTCGGGGTCGTCCGGACGGCGGCCGCGGCCCCTCGCACTTCGGGGTGATTGCCCAACACGACCTCGATCTCGCCGAGTTCCACGCGGTGGCCGAGGATCTTGACCTGCTGGTCGCGCCGGCCGAGGTAGTGCAGCACGCCGTCGGCGTCCCGGCTGGCCAGGTCCCCGGTCCGGTACAGCCGGGCACCGGGCGCGGTGCCGAACGGGTCGGGGACGAAGCGCTCGGCGGTGAGGGCCGGCCGGCCGAGGTAGCCGCGGGCGACCCCCGGGCCGCCGATCAGCAGCTCCCCGGCCACCCCGGCCGGCGTCTCCTGGTACGCCTCGTCCACCACGTACGTGTCGGTGCGGACGATGCCGCCGCCGATGGGGATGTTCCCCCGGGTCTCGGCGACGGTGACGCCGCGCCGGGCGCAGCTGAACGTCGTGCACTCGGTCGGCCCGTAGGCGTTGACGACCTCCACGCCCAACTCGAGCACCGTCCGCACCTCGGCGGGCGGTGGCGTGTCGCCGCCCACCAGCACCTGGCGCACCCCCGCCAGCGCACCGGGGCGGGTGCGCACCACGTGCTGGAACAGCCCGGCGGCCATGAACAGCACGGTGACACCGTGGCGCCGCACCGCCTGCTCGATCGAGGCCGCGGTCGGCACGCCCTGCGGGAGCACGGCCACCCTGGCGCCGTTGCACAGCGCGCCCCACAGCTCGAAGGTCGAGGCGTCGAAGGACAGCGGGGCGAGCATCAGCATCACCTGCCCCGGGTCGAGGTCCGCGTAGTCGGCCTCGTGGACCAGCCGCATGATGTTGCGATGGGTGACCTCGACCCCCTTGGGGCGGCCCGTGGACCCGGAGGTGTACATCACGTACGCCAGGTCGTCGGGCCGGGCCCCGGCCGCCGGCGTACTGGTGGGAAGCTCGGACGCGGCCGACCAGTCCCGGTCCATCAGGACGGTGTCCAGGCCCGGGGCGCCGGCGAACCGGTCGGCGAACTCCGGCTGGACCAGCAGCAACCGGGTGCCGGAGTCGGCGAGCATGAACTCCAACCGCTCGGCCGGGTAGTCCGGGTCCAGCGGCAGGTAGTGGCCGCCCGCCTTGAGCACGCCCAGCAGCGCGACCAGCACCTCCAGGTCCCGTTGCGCGCACACTGCCACCGCGGCGCCGGGCCGCACGCCGCGCCCGCGCAACAGGTGGGCCACCTGGCCGGCCCTGGCGTCCAGCTCGGCGTAGGTCAGCCGCCGGCCGCCGCACTCCAGGGCCACGGCCTCCGGCGCGTCGTTCGCCCGCTCCGCGAACCGATCGTGCACGCACTGCCCGGGCAGCGGCGGCGCGGCGCGGCCAGCCTGGGTGCTCATGCGGGCCGGCTCTCCTGCTCCATGCGCCGGCGCAGGCTGAGCGGACGCATGTCCGTCCAGATCGAGTCGATGTGGTCCAGGCACGCCTGCCGGGGACCCTCGGTGCCCTCCCGGTGCCAACCCAGCGGGACCTCCCGGTCCGCGAGCCAGATCGAGTACTGCTCCTCGTCGTTCCGGACCACGAGATAGGTGCGCCCGTCGGTGTCCTCGTCAGCCATTCCGCTCTCCTCCCGCTCGGCCGGCGCCTGCCTTCCGGCGCCCTGGTGAAAGCCTGTCTCGCAGCGGTCCGGCCGCCATAGGGAAGAACCGGCCGAGGATCACGCAGTCGGCCCGCGGCAAGGACTGCCAGTCCTTCTCTACTACGCACCGTCACAGGCGCAGCATGCTGCCCGCATGCCGACTCGGCGACGGATGCCGTGTGGCCGGCCCTGAGTGCGGATGGTCAACGGAAGTCAGGAGGCGCTCGGGCCGCGAAGGCGCAGAGGGCCGTGAGTGCCGCGTGGACCTCCCGTCCGATCTTGGCGTAATGCCCGGGCGGGCTGCCGTGGTCGGGGCGGAATCCGGACTCCTCCTCGTACCCGGCACCGATGCCGGCGCCTCCGGGGACGAGGTGCGCCGGATACCCTCAACGCCGTCCCCCGGTAGGGTAATTCCGGCTGGTTCCCATCTCTTGCGCCGCCACCGGGCGGACTGACAGGCTCTGCGCCGTGATCGGTGACAGTACGCTCGCAGCAGGGGAGGCGACCGCCCCGTCCCGGTGGTCGCCGGCCCTCGCGCCGGCGCAGTCCCCGGGCCCGCAGCACCTCGACCCGGCCGAGTTCGTCGAGGCTGCTCTCGCCGCCGCACCCGGCGACCCGGTCCTGCCGTCCGGGCCGCTGCCCGGGACGGCCGGCTTCGCCGTCGTGCTCGCGCCGTTCGCCGGCCTGGCCGCGCGGCGGCTGCTCGCCGCGCTCGACCCGGCGGTCGGCCGGTCGGCCGAACTACCGCAGATTGTGGCGGAGTTCACCGCGAGGACGGCCGCCGCACTGGGCGGTCTGGCGGCCCGCGCGCTGGTGCTGGAGCTCCGGGTGGCCAGGGTGGAGGGGCGACTGGCGGGCGCGACCCCGCCGGCCAGGTTCCGCGACTTCGTCGCCACCACCGGCACCCGGGCCGGCCTGGCCCGGTTGTTCGCCGAGTACCCGGTGCTGGCCCTGCTGGTCGGCCGTTCCTGCGTGAACGCCGTCGCGGCCATGGCCGAACTGCTCACCCGGTACACCGCCGACCGCACCGAACTGGTCGCCCGGCTGCTGGCCGGACGCGACCCGGGGCCCTTGGCCGCCGTGGACCGGACCACCGGTGACGCGCACCGGGGCGGCCGACGGGTCGCCGTACTGGGCTTCGCCGACGGCAGCCGGCTCGTCTACAAGCCCCGCCCGCTCGCGGCCGACCACCACTTCGGCGAACTGGTCGACTGGTTCAACACCCGCCCCGGGACGCCCGTGTTGCGCACGCCCGCCCTGCTGACCCGTCCGGGATACGGCTGGTCGGAGTTCATCGAGGCCGGACCCTGCGCCTGCCCGGCCGAACTGGACCGGTTCTACCGGCGCCAGGGCGCGCTGCTCGCCATCGCCCACGTCCTCGACCTCACCGACCTGCACCACGAGAACCTGATCGCCTGCGGCGACCACCCGGTGCCGGTGGACGTCGAGACGCTCTTCCACCCGCCCTCGCCCGAGGACCCCGCCGCCGCCGACCCGGCGGGCCGTGCGCTGGACGAGTCCGTCCAGCGGACCGGCCTGTTGCCCCAACTGATGCTCGGGGACGAGGCCGCGCTCGACCTCTCCGGCCTCGGAGGCGGCACCGACCACCGCTCGCCGCTGGAGGCGATCGGCTGGGAGGCCGCCGGCACCGACGAGATGCGGCTGGTGCGCCGGCCCGGCTCGGTCCCCGCCGGCGACAACCGCCCCCGGCTGGACGGCGCCGAAGCCGAGCCCGCCGCCCACGCCGAGGCGCTGGTGGCCGGCTTCCGCGCCGGCTACCACGCGATCCTGACGGACCGGCAGGAGCTGGCCGGCCTTCTGCGCCGCTTCGCCGACGACGAGGTCCGCGTGGTCACCCGGGCGACCCAGGTCTACGCGACGGTCCTCGTCGAGGCCACCCACCCCGACGTGCTGCGGGAGCCGGCCGACCGGGAGGCGCTGCTGCGACTGCTCGGTACGGACGCGGTGGACGACCGGGGCTGGCCGGGACTGCTCGACCACGAGGTCGCCGAACTGGGGGACGGCGACGTGCCGGTGTTCACCGCCCGGCCGGGCCGCGTCGACCTGTGGAGCGGCACCGGCACCCGCATCCCCGGCGCCCTCGACCGCCCCGGACTGGCCCGGGTGACGGACCGCCTCGCGGCGATGGACGAGGCCGGCCTCGCCGGGCAGGAGCGGATCATCCGGGCGTCGCTGGCCTGCCGTGCCGCGAAAGCGGCCCATCCCGCCGCCGTGCCCGGCCCGCGCGCCGCCGAACCGGGCGAACCGCCCGCTCCGGGGCGGGTGCTCGGCGCCGCCCGGGAGCTCGGCGACCTGCTGGTCGGGCGGGCCCACCGGGGGCGGGGGCGGGCTAACTGGCTGGGCGTGGAACCGCTCGGCGAGCGGTACCGCAGGCTGGGGCCCTGCGGTGCCGACCTGGGGCACGGGTACACGGGCGTCGCACTGTTCCTCGCCCAACTGGCCGCGGTCACCGGCGCGGACCGCTACGCCGGCACGGCGCTGGCCGCTCTGCAGCCGGTGCCGGAGCTGCTCGAACGGCTCGCCGCGCTCCCGGACGAGGACCTCGCCGCGGTCGGCTCGGGCGGCTTCACCGGGCTCGGCGGCATCCTGTACGCACTCACCGGCGTGGCAGCCGCCCTGGACGACGCCGGGGTGCGCGCCCTGATCGATCCGGCGGCCGCCCTGACCGTCCGGGCCGCCGGGGTCGAGCAGCCGACCGGTGTGCTCGACGGCACGGCGGGCGGCCTGGTCGCGCTGCTGGCCGCGCACCGCGTGAGTCCGTCGGCCGAGCTCCGGCGCGGCGCGGGCGCCTGCGCCGACCGGCTCGCCGCCGCGCCCGTCCCGGCGGCGCCGGGCTTCGCCACCGGCGCCGCCGGGGTGGGCTGGGCGCTGCTCGGCTTCGCCGCCGCCGGGGGCGGCGAGCGGTACCGCCGGACGGGACTGGCCGCCCTGCGTTCGGCCGTGGCCGCGCTGCCGTCCACCGGGGTGGACCTCTCCTGGTGCACGGGCTCGGCCGGGGTGGCGCTGGCGGTCGCCGACCGGGCCGAGGCGATGGCGGACCCCGGGCTCGCCGAGACCGTCGCCGAGGTGGTCGGACGTCTCGCCGGCACCGGACCGTTACCTGATCACAGCCTGTGTCACGGCGAGTGGGGCGCACTGGAGTTGCTGCACCGGACGCCTGACCGTTCGGCGCTGCGGGACCGGGCCGCCGGTGCGGCCCGGCGCGGCCCCCGCCGCGCCGCCCGGGCCGGGACCGCGTCGCCCGGACTGCTCACCGGCCTGGCCGGCTGCGGCCACGGCCTGCTGCGGCTCGGCTTCCCCGACCGCGTCCCGTCGGCCCTGCTGCTGCGGGAGCCGACACCTGAACCGCCGTCGGCCCGACTCGCGTCCCGGGCCGCGGTCACCTCCGAGACCATCTGACGCCGACCTCCGAGATCGTCTGCAGTGGAAAGGAAACCGTTCATGAACACCACCGACCTCCTGCCGCGCCGGAAGCAGCCCACCAGCGGATCCGGCGCCACCGGCGACCACCCGGCGGGTGAGATCCGGCTGCGGAGCGGCGGCGGACTCGGCCGTCGGTCCCGGCTGCTGCGCGAGGCCTCGGCGTTCCGCAGCACCAGTCAGTGGACCACCATCAGCCAGCCGGTCACCGACGAGCACCACTGACCGTTTCGAGGTGGTTCCGGCCGGTCGCCCGGTGGGCGCGTGCAAGGAGCGTGGTTATCTTCCTCTAGAGATCACTATTCATCACAAGTCCTGCACAGTAGCCTGCGAACGTGCGCAACACTTCCCCGACGACCATCGGCCGTGAGATCGAACTCGGCCTGCTCCGGCGCGCCCTGACCGATCTTCAGCACAACGCGGGCCACGCGGTCTTCCTCTCGGGGGAGGCGGGGATCGGCAAGTCCCGGCTGGCGGGGGACTGTGCCGGGCGGGCCGAGTCGCTGGGCCTGCCCGTGCTGCGCGGACGCGGCAGCCCGACCAGTGCCGGGATCCCCTACCGCCCGCTCACCGAGGCGTTGAACTCTCGCTTCCGGGTCGTCGGTGTCCCCGACGACCCGGAGCTGGAGCCCTACCGTCCGGCCCTGGGCCGGGTGATCCCGGAGTGGCGGCACACCGCCGTGCCCGGCTACCCCGAGAGCGCGGTCGAGCTGGCCGAGGCGATGCTGCGGCTGCTGGTCGTCATCGGCCGGGACGGCGGCTGCCTGCTCGTCCTGGAGGACCTGCACGAGGCCGACTCGGACACCATCGCCGTGGTGGACTACCTGGTCGACAACCTGGCGGGACTGCCGGTCCTCCTGGTGGCCACGCTGCGGCCCGAACCGGGGACCGCCCTGGAGCTGGCCCGGGGCGGCGAGCGCCGCCGGGTCGCCTCGGTGGCCGTCCTGGAGCCGCTCGGCATGTCCCAGATCGGCGCGCTCGCCGCCGGCTGCCTGGAGCTGCGGGCCGAGCAGGTGCCCGCCGCCGTGGTCGACCGGCTGAACACCTTCAGCAACGGGATCCCCTACCTCGTCGAGGAGTTGCTCGCCGAGATGGTCACCTCCGGGGCGCTGCGCCAGGACGGCGGCGACTGGCGGGTCACCGGTGACCTGGCGGCCGCCGTTCCGGCCAACGTGATCAGCGGCCTGCGCCACCGGCTGGAGCAGCTCGATCCCCAGGTGCGCGACCTGCTGCTGCTGGCCGCCACCCTCGGCACCGGCTTCTCGCTCGGCACGCTCAAGCTGATCACCGGCCACGGCACGCGGCTGCTGCTCGATCACCTGGCCGCGGCGGCCGCCTCGGGCTTCGTCGTCCCCGATCCCACCGCCGTCGACCAGTACGCCTTCCGGCACGCGCTCACGGCGGAGGCCCTGCTCGCCGGGCTGCCTCCGGCCGAGCGGGCCGTGATCGCCCTCCGGGCGGCCGAGGCGATCCTGGCGGCCGACCCGGCACTCTCCGACGGGCACTGCCAGCTGGTCGCGCACCTGCGGCAGTTGGGCGGCGACGGGCCGGGAGCGGCGCTGCTCTACGCCGAGGCCGGCCGCCGCACGCTCGCCGCGGGAGCCTCGACCACCGCCGTGCAACTGCTGGAGCGGGCCCATGAGCTGGCTGCGGCGACCGACCGCACCGACGTCGTCGAGTCGCTGGTCTACGCGCTGGCCGAGGCCGGGCAGCTGGACCGGGTGTTCGCCCTGGCCGAGTCGTTACCGGATGCCGGGGCCGACGCGCTGGACGTCGAGCGTCGCGTCGCCCTGCACACCAGGCTCGCCTGGGTGGCCGTGATCGCCGAGCGCGCCGCCGACACCCTGGCGCAGATCGCCGCGGCCCGTGCTCAGCTCGACGGCTCCGGCGATCCCCGCCAGACCGCCGCCCTCGACGTGGTCGAGGGCCACCTGGCGCTGCTGCCCGGCCACGGCGGGGCGACGGCGCAGACCGAGCGGCTGGCCCGGCAGGCGGCCGAGGTCGCCGAGCGCGAGAAGCTCCCCGTGGTGGCCTGCCAGGCGTGGCAGTTGCTGGCCCTTTTGGCCCGCGAACGCGGCTTCGACGAGGCGGACGCGTGCCTGGAGCGGATGCTCGCCGTCGCGGAGGCGCACACCCTGCCGGTCTGGCGGGTGGAGGCACTGCTGCGGCTCGGCGGGAACGCCTTCATGCGCACCGGTGACGCGCGTCGGATCCGGGAGGCCAGGGACGCCGCCCGCGACCTGGGGGCCCTCATCCTCGCCCAGCACGCGGAAGGCCTGCTGGCCATGGACGCCCTGCAGCGCGCCGACTTCCCGGCCGCCCGGGAGATCATCGACCGCTGCCTGGAGCCGAGTGCCAGGATGCGCAACCTCGGCATCCACCGCTACCTGCTGCTGGTGGCGGCAGCCCTCGCCGCCCACCAGGGCCGGCGGCGCCAGATGGAGCGGGAACTGCTCCGCTTCGAGCGCGCCGACGACTCCGCTTCCTTCCTCACGCCGGTCGTGCACGGCCTGTGCCGGGCCTTCTGCGCTCTCCTGGAGGAGAACCGCGCCCAGGCACTGGCCGAACTGGCCGCCGCGGCCGCCTGGGAGGACCGGCACCCCAATGTGTTCTACCTCAGCGGACGACACGGCCTCGGTCCGTTGCTCGCCGTCCTGGAGGGCACCGCCGACCGTGCGGCGTACGCGACGGTCCTGGCGGCACCGGCCTCCGCGCTGGCGTGGAACCGGCAGTTCCTCCTGCTCGCCGACGCCGTCCTGCTCGGACGCGAGGGCCGCGGCGGGCAGGCCGTCGCCCGGGTGGAGGTGGCGGTGCAGGCGGCCCGGGGGTTCCCGACTGCCCGGCACCTCGGGCTGCGCCTGGTCGCCGAGGCGGCCCTCGCCGACGGCTGGGGAGATCCCGTCGGCTGGCTGCGCACTGCCGAGGAGCACTTCCACGAGGCCGGCGTCCGTTCCGTCGCCGGTGCCTGCCGATCGCTGATCCGGCAGGCGGGCGTGTCGGTCGCACAGCGGCGCACCGGGCGGGAGTTGATCCCCGAGGCGCTGCGGGCGAGCGGGGTGACGCCGCGCCAGTACGACGTGTTCGTCCTGCTCGTGGAGCGCCTCGGGAACCAGGACATCGCCCAGCGGCTGTCGATATCGCCCCGCACGGTGGAGAAGCACATCGCCGGCCTGCTCCACAAGACCGGCAGTGCGGGCCGCGCGGAGCTGTGCCGCCTCGCCCGGGAGCTGTGCGGGGACTGACCGGCCCGCGGTGCCCGGTCTCCGGAGGTTCCGCGGGGGCGGGGTCTCCCTCGCCCCCGCGGACCTGCCGCTCCTACGCCCCGGGGGCGAGGAAGTCCGGGACATGGGTGCCGAGGCCCTGCTCCTGTGCCCGGTGGTGGACCAGGTCGGCGACGGCCAGGTCGAGGACGCCCAGGCCGAAGGGCGAGAAGACCGTGAGCGCCTTGGGGTCGCGGTGGCAGCGGCCGGCGGTGAGGACGGCACCGATGGAGTCGGCGATGAAGTCGCGGTGACCGGCCTGCTGTTCGGCCAGGTGCAACGAGGTGGCCTCGCGGCACACGTGGTCGCCGTCATCGACGACGTTGACGCTGGACAGGATGGTCTCCGGGGTGAGGTCGCGCAGGGACAGGTGGAGCAGCAGTGTCCCGGGCCGGCAGGGGGAGGGGTCCAGGTGCGGGGTGGACGCGGTGGTGGCGAGGGAGACCAGCGGGTGGGCCGCCAGGGCGTCCTCGATCCGCTCGGCGGTGGCGGTCTTGAGCCCGGGCAGCCGGGCCGCGCACCGCTCGGCGAAGGCCTTCGCGCGAGCCGGGTCGAGATCGAACAGGGTGACCTCGGCCAGGTCGGGCAGCAGGGCACGCAGGAAGGTGAGCACCTCGAAGTTGATCACGCCGCAGCCGATCAGCGTGACGCCGGTCTGCGGCTCCCGCGGCGCGAGCGTCACGGCAGCGAGCGCAGCGGAGGCCGCGGTGCGCCGGGCGGAGATCACCGAGCCCTCCAGCAGCACCTCGGGGTGGCCGGTGCGCATCGAGTTGAGGATGACGGCCGCCGAGGCGCGTTCCAGCCCGGAGGCCGGGTTGCCCGGGAAGGACGAGATCCACTTGATGCCGGCGACCGGCTTCCGGTCCCCGGGGTCCCCGGTGTCCCCGAGGTAGGCGGGCAGGGCGATGATCCGGTTGCGGGCCTCCTCGGGGAACCGCAGGAAGAGCGAGTGCGGAACGGCGGTCCGGCCGGCCGCGTGCAGCCGGTAGGCCCGGCTCACCGCCTCGACCACCTGGTGCTCCGCACCGTCCAGGACCTGCCGTACGTCTCGGGCTGTCAGGATCAGCATGCTGTCACCTCGGCCACCGGACTGTTCTCCCTCCACAGGTGGGTGACGTCACCGAAGTGCGACGTCACCCAGTCGTCGTTGTAGATCGTGTCGAGGTAGCGTTCGCCCCGGTCGGGGAGGATCACGGCGCAGGTCGCGCCGGGCCGGATCCGCTCGCTCATCCGCCGGACCGCGGCGAGCACCGCACCCGACGAGCCGCCGGCGAGGATCGCCTCACGGTTCGCCAGCCGCCGGCAGCTGACCACGCAGTCCAGATCGCTGACGTGCACCACTTCGTCCGCGAGGCCGTCCTGGTGGAGCGCCGGCCGGACGGCGGCGCCGTGGCCGGGGATGAGCCGGGGTGCGGGCCTTCGCCCGAAGATGACGCTGCCCTCGGCGTCGACGGCCACGAGCGTGACCGGGAGCTGCTGCTCCCGCGCGTACTCGGCGCAGCCGCGCAGTGTTCCGCACGAACTGGTCGCGCAGAACAGGTAGTCCAGGCTGCCGGGAACGGCCTCGCAGATCTCCCGCATCGTCGCGTGGTGCGAGCGCGGGTTGAGCGGGTTCGAGTACTGGTCCGGCCAGTAGGCGTGCTCGGTCCCGGCGAGGATCTCGCGCACCCGCCGGATCCGCACCGGCAGGTACTCGCCGGTGACCGGGTCGGTCCGGGTGACCACCTCGACCTCGGCGCCCAGCGCCCGCATGACGGCGATGTTCTGGCGGTTGGCGCGGGGGTCCACCACGCAGATGAAGCGGATCCCGAAGTATCCGCAGACCTGGGCGAGCCCGATGCCCAGGTTGCCCGAGCTGGACTCGACGACGACCGACCGTCCGGGAAGCAGCCGGCCGGACCGGATGCCCTCGCGCAACAGCTCCAGCGCGGAGCGGTCCTTGATGGAGCCGCCCGGGTTGTGCGCCTCCAGCTTGGCGAAGAGGCGGAAGCGGCCGGCCGGGTCGATCCTGGTCAGCTCGACCAGCGGCGTCCGGCCCACGGTCTGGAGCACGCCGGCCGGAACGGTGTCAGACATGCGCATGGGCCCCGCCGGTGAGACCGGCACCACGGGTGCCATCGGTCCGCCGGTCGGGTGGCGGTTCGCGGTCGGGGAGCCGGATCACATGCTGCTCCTCGTCGTCGACGACCTGGTACGTGCAGGTGTCGGTGGCTTCCTCGTCCACAACGGCCCTCCTGGCTCCGGGGTTGACACTGCGACGGGGCGAGCCTGCCGGGCGCCGGGGAACGGCGGCAAGAGACAAACGGGCAGCAGGAACAGCATGCGCACCCTGCCGCTGTGTCCTTGGCGGCCGGTGGATGTCACCGGCGCGGGCGTTCGGACGTTCGGGCGTCAGGCGTTCGGGGCGGACTCGGCGGCACCGCGAGGGAGCGGGCGGAGCGCGCCGAGGAGGACCATCCGGGCGGCCAGGACCCATCCCTTCCGGGCGGGCCGGCTCAAGGTGTGGCGCGAGCCCGCCCCGGCGGCCACCCTCGGCCACCGGCACCGGCCCCACCCGGGGCGGCTGCACCGGCCGGCCGGCGACGAACTCGCGGGCGGCGGGCACGACGTGGCCTCCGGGCAGCCCTTCCAGGACCACCTGGCGCGCCGGACCGAGCCGACCCCCGGCGGTCTGGAGGTCCACCGGGTCGGCGGCGACCACCTCGGGGTGCTGCAGCCGCCGCACGTCGCGGGGCTCGCCGAGGTCCTCGACCGGCTGACGGCGCAGACGGACTGATGGCCGGACCGAGAGGTCGGCTCCCCGCGGCCCGGTCCGCCGGTGGTCGTACCGCGCCGTCCGCGGACACGCCGAACCGGCCGCCCTCCCGTGGCTCCGGAGACGGCCCGTTCGGCCGGGCTCACTCCTGGCCGGCTCCGGCCGGGTCGGTGCCGACGCACCACTCCAGCACCGCGCGGGCGCTGTGGTACTTGTTCTCGGCCTGCTCGAAGGCGATCGAGGCGGGCCCGTCGAGCACCTCGGCGGTCACCTCGTCGCCGCGGTGCGCGGGCAGGTCGTGCATGAACAGCGCATCGGGAGTGGCGTCCATGACGGCCTTGTCCACCCGGAACGGCTCGAAGGCGATCCGCCAGTCGGGGTCGGGCTTCGTCGTGCCGGTGGTCTGCCATCGGGTGGTGTAGACCACGTCGACCTGGGGCAGGTCGGCCATGTCGTGCCGCTGCTCCACCAGCGCGCCGCTGCCCGCCGCGTACTCGGCGGCCCGGTCGAGGTAGCGCTGCTCGACCCCGTACCCGCCCGGAGTTCGCAGGTGCAGCTCCGTCCCGGGGTAACGGGACAGCGCCAACGTCAGCGCCGATGCGGTGTTGTTGCCCTCGCCGACATAGAGCACCCGCAGACCCTCGATCCGCCCGAACCGGCCGAGCAGCGTGGTGAGGTCGGTGAGCGCCTGGGTGGGGTGCTCGGCGGCGCTCATCGCGTTGATGACGGCCATCCGCCGTTGGGCGGCGAAGGCCCGCAGCTCGGCCTCGCTGCCAACGGTCCTGGCCACCAGGACGTCGAGCATCCGGGACAGCACCGCGGCGGTGTCCTCGACGGTCTCCCCGGTGTTCTCCTGCAGGTCGTCGGGGCCGTAAGAGATCAACCGGCCGCCCAGACGCAGCGTTCCGGCCGCGAAGGCGGTGCGGGTGCGGGTGGAGGTCTTGCGGAACAGGACGCCCACGACAGCGTCCTGCAGCGGGCGGGCGTCCTCGCAGCGACCGGCCGCGAAGTCGGCGCCCCGCTGCACGATGCGGTGCATCTCCTCGAAGCCGAGGTCGTCGATCGAGATCAGGTGGCGGTGTTGCGGACGGGACATTCCGTCCTCCTTTCTTGGCGGTACGTCAGGTCCGTCAGATCGTTCGCAGGCCCTGCAGCAGCACGTCGAGGCCGCGGTCGAGGAGCGCGAGGTCGACGGTCAGCGGTGGCAGCAGCTTGACCACCTCGTCGTCGCGGCCGCAGAGTTCGACGATCAGCCCCTGCTCGAAGGCGTGGCGCTGCAGCCGGTCGGCGCGCAGCGGGCCACCGGAGGCGCCGAGGTCGATGCCGAGCGCCATCCCGCATCCGCGCGTCACCAGGTCCTGCCCCAGCTCGTCCAGTTCGCCGCAGAACCGGTCCAGGCGTTCGATCGCGGCGGCGAGGTGGGTGTGGAAGGAGTCCTGTCGCCACAGCTCGCAGGCCGCGGTGGCGGCGACGAAGGCCAGTTGGTTGCCGCGGAAGGTCCCGGTGTGCTCACCGGGCTCCCAGGCGTCCAGCTCCCGCTTGAAGAGCACCATCGACAGCGGAAGCCCGTAGCCGCTGAGCGACTTGGACAGCGTCACCACGTCCGGGACGATCCCGGCGTGTTCGAAGCAGAAGAACCGGCCGGAGCGGCCGCAGCCCGACTGGATCTCGTCGAGGATCAGCAGGATCCCGTGCCGCTCGGTGAGTTCGCGCAGGGCCCGCAGCCATGCGCTGCTCGCCGGGTAGACACCGCCCTCCATCTGCATCGGCTCGAGGATCACCGCGGCCGGCAGGTCGACGCCCGAGGACCGGTCGGCGAGCAGCCGCTCCAGGTATCCGATCGAGTCGAACGGGCCCTGCGGACCGTCCTCGTAGGGGATGAACGTGACGTCCTGCCCGCTGACCCCGCCCGCCCGGCGGGCCCGGCGGCTGCCGGTCACCGCGAGCGAGCCGCGCGACATGCCGTGGTACGCGCCGGTGAACGCGACCACGCCGGTGCGGCCGGTGTGCTTGCGGGCGAGCTTGAGCGCGGCCTCCACGGCGTCGGTCCCGGTCGGGCCGGTGAACTGCGCCTTGTAGTCCAGCCCGCGGGGCCGCAGCACGGTGTCGGCGAAGGCGGTCAGGAACTCCCGCTTGGCCACGGTGTACATGTCCAGGCCGTGCGCGATGCCGTCGGCGGCGAGGTACCCGGCGACCCGGGCCTTGATGAAGTCGTTGTTGTGCCCGTAGTTGAGCGTCCCCGCGCCGCAGAAGAAGTCGGTGAACGTCCGGCCGTCCTCGGCGTGCAGCTCGACGCCCTTGGCCCGCTCGAAGACGGCCGGGAACTTGCGGCAGTACAGCCGGACCTCCGACTCCAGCTCCTCGAAGATCTTGAACTCGTGCTCCGGCAAAGACTCCTGGCCGGTGTTCGGGGTGTCCTCGGCGATGTCCATCGGGTCCTCTCGGCAGGGATCGAACCCGCGGGGGACCGCTCGGGGCGGGCGTCCGCGGGTGGAGGGAGGGCGGCCATGCCCGCCGGACGGACATGGGCAGGAGCAGCGTGCCGCCGGACCGCGGCACGGCGCCAGGGAACGAGTGGCAGGCTCGGCGCCGCGGCGCTGCGTGTTTGTCCCGGTCCGGCGTCCCGGGGCGGCCGGCCGGTCAGATCAACCCGGTCCGCACGGCGTGGGCCACCGCGTGGGACCTGTTGTGCACCTGCAGCTGGCCCATCAGCTCGTAGATCACGTTCTTGACGGTGTGCTTGGAGCAGGACAGCGTCCGGGCGATCGCCTCGTTGCCGTGCCCGTCCGCCATCAGCCGCAACACCTCGATCTGGCGGTCCGTCAGCGGCGGGGTGCCCGCGCGCCGGCCGGTGCCGGCCGGCTCCGGCGACCCGTTGAGCAGGCAGGCCAGCACCGGGTGGGAGAGCCGGCCCTCGCCGCGGTGGGCCGAGTGGACGGCCGCGGCCAGTCGCGTCGGCGTCGCCTCGGCGGAGAGCAGCATGGCCCGCGCGCCCGCCTTCAGCGCCCGCAGCACTCCGTGCCGGGACAGCACGTCGGCCACCACCACCAACAGCCGCTCGCCGCTGCCCGGAAGGGCGGGCCGGCAGGCTTCGATCGCGCCCTCCACGGTGTCGCCGACGGCCACCAGCACGTCCCGCGACGACGGCTCCGGCGCACGGACCGGACGGAGCCCCGCGACCGTCAGCTTGGCCTCCACCGCCGCTCGCGCCACCGCGTCGCTCGACCGCACCCGCACCCTGGGTCCCGCGGCGGGGAGGGCCGCCGTCGTCGCGGTCACAGCAGACCCGCCCGCAGTGCGAACGCCACCGCGTGTGCGCGGTTGCGCAGTCGGAACCGCCGGGTCACGTCGTACACGACGGTGGTCACGGTGCGGGACGAGTAGCACAGTTCACGCGCGATCTCCTCGGTCTCCCGGCCGTCGGCGACCAGCCGCAGGACCGCCTGCTCCCGCTCCGACAGCTCCCACCCGGCCGGCGCCGCCACCCCGCCCGAGCGGCGGGTGCCGCCCCCGTGCTCGAGGAGCCCGTCCAGCAGGTCCGGCGGGAGCGTGCAGTCGCCCGCGGCGGCCGCCACGACGGTCCACGCCAGCCGCTCCACGGTGGCCTCGGAGCGGCGCAGCAGTCCTCGGGTGCCGGCCGCGAACGCCTGGACCGCGTCGCCGGCCGCGAGCTCCGTCGCGACCAGCACGATCTCCCGGCGCTGGTCCGCCTCCCGGGACGCCCTCACCATGTCCATCACCTGCGGTGTCACCCGGTCCACCATGATGACCGTGACCTGTGCCGGCTCCCCGGGCGGCGCCACCGCGATGTCGCCGTGGTGCTGCAGGCTGGTCCGCGCACCGGCCTCCAGCACCGGGTCCTGCGCGACGATGCTGACTCTCACCGGTTCGCCCATCGGCTCCTCCTGGGGATCTGGCCCGTACCCGACAGGAAGAGATCATCGACCGGTGAGCGCCCGGCGGGCATCGGGTGAGGGCCCCCAGATTTCCCGACCCGGCCGCGGGCCGGACCGGCACCGACCTGCGCGGCCGCTCGCACACGACCCTCGCCGCCCGCCCGGCGCCGCCCACCGTGCGTACCGTCCCGCGCCGCACAGCCGTGGAGCGAACCGCCGTGCGCCCGTCGGGGCGCGCCGGGAGACATGCGGGAAACATGGGGGCGATGCCCCCATGACGGGACGGGGCCGTCCGTCGACGGTCCCGGCCCGTGTCCGGGTACCGGCCCGGCCGGATCGGCGGTGTCCGGTATCGGAGCCCGAAGGTCCGGATACCGGTCCGGCGCGGACCTCGTGGACGCGGGAAGCGCGGACCGCATCCTCGGAACCCGCCCGGCGAGCCCGCCGAAGTCCGTGCGAGGGCAGGGGCGCCTGCCCGATCGGGCAGTGTCGGCATGCGCCGCCCGATCCCCGAAAGCATCCCGTTGACACCGAAGTTGGTCTAGTCCACCGTGGTGAAACAAGGTCGTCCACATGAGTCCTGCGGAGCCCCGCGATCCGGCACTGACACCGCTCGGGACTCACCGACGCCCTCAACTCGACTACTTCACCGCGGTTTTGAGCGAGTCCATGCGGCATTGCCATGGCTTGATCCTCGGACGGGCACATGGATCTGACGATCAGACGGAGAATCCCACACCATGCAACGAGTCTGCCTCGCCCTGCCCACCATGCGTCCCTGCCCGGGCACTATCGCGGACCTCGCCGAGGAGGCGGCCTACGCCGTCGCGAACTTCGGGGTCGAGGTGCACCTCCTCGTCCTCGACACCACCGACGCCGCCGAATTCGCGCAGAACGCGGACGCCGTGGCGTCACTGGCCCCCACTCCCGGCGTGTTCGTCCATCACCTCGGCGAGGCGCAGCAGCGGGAGTTCCTGCGCCGGGTGGCCGAGCGCTCCGGCGCCCCCGACCCCGAGCTGCTGCTCGACCTGATGCTCCCGCGGGCCGTCGCGTACGGTTCCTGCGTCAACCGGCTCTTCCTGGGCGCGGCCGCCCTGGGCTGCACCTCGGCGCACCTGCGCAACGACGACGCCGACTTCCAGGTCATCGACGGCCGGAAGGTCTTCCCGATCCACCAGGAGCTGCTCTCGATCGGCCGGCCGGCCGGCGAGGCGGTGGCCGGCGTGTCCCGCTCCGAGCTCGACCCGGCCGACGCGGACAAGCCGGTGATGCTGGTCAGTGGCTCCTTCATCGGCGAACTCAACGTGGACATCGGCGAGATCCACGAGATGGACCCGGCCGTCTACCGCGACGTGGTGCGTCTGTGGACCCCGCCGGTGTGGTCGGAGGAGGACAGGGACGCGATGGTGGACGTCTCCTTCAAGGGCGCCGGCTCCGAGCCGTTCACCACCGACCACTCCGTCGTCGGCGTGCCCGACATCTGGGACGTCTACATGTGCAACATCGCCCTGGACCACCGGGCCTACGAGGTGCTGCCGCTGCTGCCCTCGATCGAGACCATCGGCAGCGACTACGCCCTGTTGCACGCCATGGTCCACGCCCGGCTGCCCGGCGTCGTCCACAACCGCCACATCGTCAACTACTACACGCCCGAGCGCCGCATCGGCGCCGGCTTCCTCTCCTACCAGATGCGCTTCGTCAAGTTCCTGCTCTCGATGCTGTACCTGTACCCGGTCTACGGCGGGATGATCGACCTCGGCCGCGGGATGCTGGACGAGCGGCACGGGCTGAAGGTCGAGCCGATCCTCGACCTGGTTCGGGGCAGCGTCGACTGGGACCGGGCCGGGAACGAGCACTGCCTGGACGTCCTGGACCGCTCCTACCGCAAGCTGGGCGGCAAGTACGCCGAACTCGCGGACGTGGTGGCCGGGAAGCGGCAGCAGCTCCTGGACGAGGCGCAGGAGGACGCCGGGCGCTGGGCGGTCCTGGTGGAGGCCTGGGCGGGGATGGTGGCCGCCGCCCGCGCAGAGGGCCTCCGCCCCGGCGTGGACGGGGCGGCCGGGTGAGCGAGGACTTCCTGATGCGGCGGCCGGCCGACGACGACCGGGACGCCGGGTCGCGCCGGAACACGACGCCTACGCGGCCGACGGCCTGTCGAATGGCCGGGAGGCACTGCAGTCCCGTGCTCTCGGCTCGCCGGAGACCTGTCGTGCCGGAGCAGCGCGGCACGGTCAGCTGTTGTCCGGGGGGTAGACGCTGAGGTCGCCGTAGGCGGGCAGGACGCCGGCCAGGTCGCCGGGTTTGCCTTGGAGAACGGCGTCCAGGAAGGCGAGAGTGGCTGCGGCGACGACGCGCGGGCTCTCGGTGCGGCCCAGGGAGCCGACTATCGAGGGCACGGGCGGCAGGTACAGGGGGCCGTCCATGAAAGTGAGATGTGCGGCGCCGGGGATGGTGAGCCGGTAGCTCGTCGCGGCGCCGGACTCGAGCACCTCGGTGAGGCGGGGTATGTAGCGCGGGTCCGTTCCCGGGGTGATGGCCTGGGTGAGCGCGAGCGTCGGCTGGCCGAGGGAGGGCGAGGTGGGGCCGTGGGGGTAGCCGTCCAGATCGATGACGGCGTCGAACCGGCGGTCCTGCCGGGCTGCCTGCAGGGCGGCAGCGCCACCCATGGAGTGGCCGGCCACCGCGACCCGGCCGGTGTCCAGGCGTCCGGTCAGCGGGCCGGCGATCTCACCTCGGTCCAGGCTTTCCAGCCGGGTGAGGACGAAGCCGAGGTCGGCGGCTCGAACCGCTGTCCAGCCGGCCGCCAGCTCGTCGTCCTTGTCCGGGTCGCCGGTGGAGGCGGTCTCGGTGTCGATGGTCCGGCCGTCGGCGAGGACGACGGCGGCGGAGTCGTACGGGTGGTCGAGGGCGGCGACCACGTAGCCGTGGCTGGCCAGTTCCTCCGCCCAGGCGGTGTTCTGGGTGCGCACTCCGCCCGACCCGGGAGAGAACAGCACGACGGGGAACCGTCCCCCCTTGCTGTCCACCGGGGCGTCGACGACCGCATGGGTGCGGGCACGCGGAACACCGTCGACCAGGAAGCCGGGCAGGCCGACTCCGCGGGCGAGGGCGTCGGAGACGGTGCGCGCCTCCTGCTCCGTGCGTCCGAGGTACTGGGCCCGCTGCGCGCCTGCGGGGCTCTTCTGGGCGGGGTACCAGAGCTGGACCACGACGGTGCGCCGGTCGTCCGGATCGGCGGTGAAGGTCTCGGGGCGGCGTGGGTCGGTCCACTGCACCACGCGGGTGCCGACCGCGAAGTCGCCCGACGGTTCGGGGAACACGGGCACGGGAAAGGCCCAGGCGGCCACCGGGCCCGTGGCGATCATGCCGATGCAGGCCACCGATCCCGGCAACGCCAGCCACCAGCGGGCCCGCCACGCCGGCCGGCCGGCACGGCGTCGCAGCACGGGGGCCAGGGCGAACGGCAACGCGAAGGCGGCGCCTGCCAGTACCGGCAGCATCTGCCAGCGGATCCCCGCCACACTCAGCACGAGCGCGGACAGCACGAGAACCGCCCCGGCCGCAGTCGTGACGCGTGGGCGGGCGGCGGGGGGAAGCCAGCGCGCCACCACCAGCGCGACGGCAGCCGGCACGGCAAGAAATTCCAGAGGGGACATGGACAGTCCCGCGATGATCTCGGTCACCCGGCCATACTCGGCGCCGGGGATGCGCTGCCACATCGATCCCGGGTCGCCATCGTGTGCAACCGGGGTCGCAATCCGTGGCAGGTCCCCGTACAACCGGGGTCGCAATCGAGCACGCCGGATCAGCGGCCGCCCTACGACCACGGGAGGTAGCGGGACTCCTCCTGCGGTCGTATCGCGGCACGGTGCCATCAGCCGGTGGACTCATGTGCTTCGCGGGCCCGCGGCCTACCGTGACAGGGCTGCGGTACGTGCCGGGCAGCGCGGAGGCGTACGTGCCCCGTACGCGACCGGGGCGCGGCTGTACGCGGTGGTGGCCCCGGCCGGGGCCGCCATGACGCTGAACCGACAGGGACGTGCGATGACCGAGGCGGCCGCGGAACCCGGCAGGGCCCACCGGGCACGCCACCGGGACCGGGACCGGTGGGCGAGGACAGCCTTACGACTGACGAGGTACGCCGGCCTGGCCTCCGCGCGAGCGGCGCGACCGGTGAGAGCCGCCCGGCGCTGGGGCCTCCGGCTGCCGCCCATGGTGTGGGACTCGCTGTTGCCGGCGCTGCTCCTCCTCAACGTCGTGACCACACGGGCGCCGCAAGAGCTGCCGGCGGCCGTGGCCCTCACCGCCGCCCTTGCGCTGCCCCTGGTGTGGCGGCGCCGGGCCCCACTCACGGTGTTCGGCGCCGTGGCAGCCGCGGCCTTCGGCCAGTGGCTGATGGACGTCCAACTGCCGGCGGACATCGCCTTGCTGGTGGCTCTCTACACGGCGGCCGCGAACTCGGGCCGGCGCTGCACGCTCGTCGCCGGTGCCGTCGTGGAGGCAGGGGTCCTGCTGGCCTGTCTGCGCTGGACGACGGAAGGCGCATTCCTGACCCCGTTCGTCGCGGTCACCGCGATGGTCGCCGCCGCCGCCGTCCTGGGTGTGAATGTGCGGACCACGCGCGCCTACCTCGGGGCCCTGGAGGAACGGGCCGCCCGCCTGGAGCAACAGCAGGACCAGCAGGCGCGACTGGCCGTCGCCGAGGAAAGGACACGCATCACCCGGGAGATGCACGACATCGTCACCCACAACCTGTCCGTCATGGTCGCGCTCACCGACGCCGCCGTCTACGCGCAGCACCGGTCACCCGACAAGGCCACCACCGCGATGCTCCAGGTCTCCGAGACGGGCCGGCAGGCCCTGACCGACATGCGGCGCTCGTTGGGCATTCTGCGGACCGACGAACCGGACGCGGAGCGCCACCCGTTGCCCGGCATCGCTCAACTGGAGACCCTCGCCGACCAGATGTGCGCCGCCGGGCTGCCGACCCGCCTCGAGGTCCACGGCGGCCACACCCACATACCCGCCACCGCACAACTCACCGTCTACCGCCTGGTACAGGAAGCCTTGACCAACGCCCTCAAACACACACCCACCGGCACACGCGCGAAGGTCCGGATACGGTGCTCAACCGAGTCCGTCACCGTGGACGTCACCGACGGCGGCCCCTGCCCACCACTTCCCGCCGCCACACCATCCGGCCACGGCATCCCCGGCATGCGCGAGCGCTCGGCCGCCTACGGGGGGACGTTGCAGGCCGGCCCCCTTCCGGGCGGCGGCTGGGCAGTCCGTACCCGCCTCTCCCTCGGCAGCGGCGGAGCGGCGTCCGCATGACGATCCGCATCCTGATCGCCGACGACGAAGCGCTGCTCCGCATGGCCTTCAGCACGGTCCTGGAGGCCCAGCCCGACATGGCACCGGTCGGCGAAGCCGCGGACGGCATCCAGGCCGTACGCCTCGCCCGGGAGCTGCGCCCCGATGTCGTCCTCATGGACGTCCGGATGCCCGGGACCGACGGGATCGAGGCGACCCGACAGGTCATCGGGGTCTCCCCGCAGAGCAGGGTGCTGATCCTCACCACCTTCGACCTGGACGAATACGCCTTCGCCGGACTCAACGCCGGAGCGTCGGGCTTCCTGCTGAAGAACACCAGGCCCGAGGAGCTGCTCACCGCGATACGCAGCGTCGCCGCGGGCGACGCGGTGGTCTCCCCGCGGATCACCCGCCGCCTGCTGGAGCACCTGCGCCCGCACATCCCCGACGGCAGCAGCGCCGACCGCGACGAGCGGCTGAGCCGGCTCAGCGCCCGTGAACGCGAGGTGCTCGTCCAGGTGGGCTGCGGCCTGTCCAACACCGAGATCGCGGCCACCCTGTATCTCGCGGAGGCGACCGTGAAGTCCCATCTGGGGCGAATCCTGCAAAAGCTCGAACTCCGCGACCGGATACAGGCCGTGGTCTTCGCCTACGAAAGCCGCCTCATCCACCCGGCCTGACGCCGCCGGAGGCCTCGGGGCTCCCCTCCGCCCCGTGCGCCACATCCGCGCCGACCCGGCAGCAGGCGACCGGCGAGTCCGCCCGCGCGGGGGCCTCCGCGCCGAGGTGCGCTGTGGCTACGCTCGGTCTCTCAGCACTACACGACCGATGACATCGTCCGCACCGCCGTGGCTGCCCAGCGGCAGACGGCATGTGTAGCGGCATAGGGACCGACCATGACCTCCTCCCCCTTCGCCGACCCGGCGTTCCACTCCGACCGCTACCCCACCTACGCCGCCCTGCGCGCGGCCTCTCCCGTCCTGCAAGTGTCGTTGGACGGCGGTGCCACCACCGCGACGGTCGTCACCGGCTACGACGAGGCTCGGCAGGCATTCACCGCCCCGCTGTCGAAGGACACCGGCGCGTACTTCGCCGACAGACCGCCCCTGCGGTCCCTGCATCCAGCCGTCGCACGCACCATGCTCGCAACCGACCCGCCAGAGCACACCCGGCTCCGGCAGCTGGTGACCAAGGCGTTCACGCCGGCCCGGGTCGACGGTCTGCGCCCCTACATCCGTTCGCTCGCCGAGCAGCTCGTGGGGATGTGGGAGCCCGGCACCGAGGTCGACCTCGTCGAGGAGCTGGCCGGCCCCCTGCCGGTCACCGTCATCTGCCAGCTCCTGGGAGTTCCCCCGGTCGACCGTCCCTCGATCCGCTCCTGGTCGACCGACTTGTTCGCCACCGGCGACCACCAGCGGATCGACGCTGCGTCCCACGCCGTGGCCGGCTACATGTCGGAGCTGATCAGCATCAAACGCACGCGCCCGGACAGCTCGCTGCTCTCCGACCTGATCGCGGTCCACGACGAGGACGCCGACCGGCTCGGCGAGGACGAGCTGCTCTCCCTCGCCGTGCTGCTGCTGGTCGCCGGCCACGAGACCACCACCGCGGCGATCGGCAACGCCGTGCTGGCGCTGCTCCAGCACCCGGCCGAGCTGGAGCACCTGCACACCAACCCGCACTGCATCCGGACCGCCGTCGACGAGCTGCTCCGGTACGACTCCGCGGTCAGCATCGCCACGTGGCGGTGGGCACCCGACGAGGTGGATCTCAGCGGCACCGCGGTGCCCGCCGGCAGTCCGGTCTTCGTGTGCCCGGGCGCGGCCAACCGCGACCCCGGGAGGTTCCCCGACCCCGGCCGGCTTGACCTCGGCCGCGCGAACGCCGCCAGTCATCTGGCCTTCGGCCACGGGATCCACCGCTGCCTCGGTGCACCGCTGGCCCACGCGGAGGTCGAGATCGTGCTCGGCGTCCTCCTGGAGCGCTTCCCCCGTCTGCAACTGACGTCCCCTGCCGACCGGCTCGTCTGGCGGCAGTCCCGGCTGGTCCGCGGCCTCGTCGCCCTGCCGGTGAGCCTCTGCTGACTCCGCGTGGCGGTCCGGGTGGCGCTTGCGGCGCAGCTCACCGGAACCGGGGCGGCGGACGGGCGGGCACGCCCGGCACAGCAGATCTGGATCAAGCGCGCCCTGATTCGCGAGGCCCTCCGGACGGCGGCCGTGGGCCATCTCGTCGACAATGGCCGGCCGATTCCCGCAACTTCCCCCCCTTTTTTCCGGCGGACGGATTTTGCACGGCGAACCATATACGGATGCGATTGACGTCCGATATACACGGCGTTCACGCGACACCGGGAACACGAGATCAGGGCGACTCCGCGCCACATCACCGTGTCATTTCAGACGTCTGCCAACTCTCCTGACGCCCCGCCTGGAAAAGGACCGCACTATGGGGTGCGGGAACTCCCCGCAATCACCTCACCCTGTCCGATGCGACCACTGGAGAACATCGTCATGCGATCAGCCGTCCGCACGAAATTCACCCGATTCCTGGCCGTCCCCGCCCTTGCCACGGCTGGTGCGATCCTCGCGACCGCGCCCGCGCACGCCGCGACCATCTCGATAGGCGTCAACGGCGCGACCGTCGCGGATGCCGGCCGGACGCTGAACGTCTCCGTGACCTACCGGTGCCTCACGGACTTCCAGTGGGCCGCCATCACCGTGCAGGCCGCACAATCCACCGTGTCCGGCCGGGACTCGGTCCACGTCCCCTGCACCGGCGCTCTGGCGACCGCGACCGTTCCGGTGAGCAGCACCGCACCCGATGGCGCGTGGACCAGGTCCGCGGTGAACCTTTCGGTGTACATCGCCGACGGCGAGCTCAATCGCACCAGGACCACGGCCACGGTCGTCGCCAACTGACCGTGAACCAATGACCCGGTCAGCCCGACACCGTATCGGGTTGACCGGCTCGGGTTCGAGGGCCTGCAGTCCCGCGCTGCAGCAGGTGATCCAAGGCGGCCGGTCCCTCAAGGGCAGCGGGGTCCGCGTGCCGGCCGCCAGACTCGGACAAGCTGTGCTCGAACGGGTGGACGGGGCGGTGTCCAAAGAGCCCGCCCTGCCACGCCTCCGGTGAGAGTGCCCGGGTCCACACCCGGTGAGGACCGCACCGAGCAGCCGAACCACGTCGCCCCGGCAGGGGACGGACCGCGGGGTGATGCCGGGCTGCGCCGAGTGGCGTCCTGAATGGTGGACCTCTCCCCACGAACGCAGGCTGGCTTACGCAGCGCCCGCACCGACCATGCGGAGGCGGGCGGAGCCACCCGGCGTCGTTCCCGACGGGGCGACCGGGGACGACGGCGAGAGGGATCACATGGCGGAACAGGACATCAGTCAGGGTTGCCTGCCGACCGTTCGCGGGATCGGCAGGTCCGCGCGAAGACGGATGCGGCACAGGTGCGCACGGGGGCGTTCCCGGGGCGCGCCCACCGGGGTGGCGCTCGTCGCTGCCGGGCTGGCCTTCCTGGGGGCGGTCGTCGGCCCGACACCGAGTAGTGCCATGTCACCACCGGTCCGTGAGCCCCTGTCAGGAGCTCCGGCGCGGTTCGTGCCCGGTCCCTGCCCGGACACGCCCGAACCGGTCCCCGGGCGGTGCGGGCTCCTGGAGGTACCCGAGAACCGTGAGCGACACGGTGGGCGGACCATCCGGCTGGCCGTCGCGATCATCCCGGCGGTGTCCGCGACGCCGGCCGGGGAGCCGGTGGTGTTCATGGAGGGCGGTCCCGGCGGCGACGCGTTCGGGAGCATTCCCTTCCTGATCGGCGCCGGCGTGAACCAGGACCACGATCTGATCGTCATGGCCCAACGCGGCACCCTCCACTCGGAGCCGAACCTCGCCTGCCCGGAGATCGACCGGTTCTACGCGGGCGCCGTGGGGCTGCCCTTCAACGCGCCCTCCACCGGGGAACTCCTGGTCCGGGCGACGAAGGAGTGCCGGGACCGCCTGACCGCCGGCGGAGTCGAGCTGAGCGCCTACAACACCACCGAGAACGCCGCGGACTTCGCCGACCTGCGCAAGGCGCTGGGCATCGAGCAGTGGAACGTCTACGGGTACTCCTACGGCACCGACCTCGCCCTCACCTACCTGCGCCTGCACCCCGAGGGGATCCGCTCGGTGGCGATCGACTCGGTCGCACCCCCGCCGGTCGTGAACCTCCCCTGGACCTGGGACAGCTTCCGGGAGGGGCTCGACGAGGTGTTCGCGGCCTGCGAGGCCCAGCCCGCCTGCAAGAACCGCTACCCAGGCCTCCCCCGGACCGTCACCGAGCAGGTCCGGCGGCTGGAGGAACACCCCCTGACGCTGACGGCGCAGCCCCCCGGAGGCGGAAACCCGGTGACGGTCGTCCTCGACGGGGGCGCGCTGGTGGACCTGCTGGTCGCCAGGGCCATCCCGTTCGCCGACCTGCCCGCCGCCCTGGACGAACTCGCCCACGGGAATCCCGAGCCCTTCGCGCGCGCCCGCGCCGCGGGTGCGACCCCCGCCGTCGGCGAATTTGCCTACGGGCTGAAGGAGTCGGTGGCCTGCAGCGAGTGGGTGCCGGGCTATTCGCAGGCCGACGTGCTGGAGGCCGGGCGCCGCAACTTCTCCGGGTGGCCGGACGCGGTCCTGGCCCAGGCGCCGCAGCTCCCCTTCCAGTACGACGTGTGCCGGGTCTGGAACGTCCCGGACCGCACAGCCGTCCAGCGGGTGACCACCTTCAGCGACGTGCCGACGCTCGTCATCTCCGGAACCTTCGACTCGAAGACCGGGGCGAGTTGGGGCCAGTACGCGGCCCGCACGCTGTCCCGCTCGACCGTCGTGCGGATTCCCGGAATCGGCCACTGGGTGGTCCCCCAGTCGTGCTGCGCACAGGGCGTCCTTGCTTCCTTCCTGGCGCATCCGACCGCGCCCGACACCGACTGCGTGGCAGACCTCGCGCCCGCACCGTTCACCATCACCCCCGCCCCGGCCCCCGCCCCGGAGAGAACATGATGTCCATCCGCCCGCCCCACCACCGGCGCATCGTGCGACGACTCCGGACCACGCTGGCCGGGGCCACGGCCGCCGGCCTGCTCGTCGGCCTCGCCGCGCTGCCCGCCCAGGCCGAGGACGGCTCGGAGGCGCCGCTCGGCACGGTCGCCCGGACGGCCGGCCACGCCCACTTCGAGCCGGGCCCCTGCCCGCGGACGGCGGATCCGATCCCCGCTCTGGAGAAGGCCCGCTGCGGAACGCTCACCGTGCCCGAGGACCGTTCCCGGCACAACGGGCGAAAGATCACCCTCGGAGTCGCGATCATCCCCGCGGTCACGCACAGAGCAGCACCCGACCCGATCGTGTGGCTCGCCGGCGGGCCCGGCGACGACGCGGTCTCCGAGATCCCGCTGGCGCTCAACGGCAGCCTGAACCGCGACCGCGACGTGATCTTCATGTCCCAGCGCGGGACCTACTCGGCCGACCCACAGCTCACCTGCCCGAACATCGACGAGTTCAACGCACGCGCCCTCGGCCTCGTCTACGGCGCACCGTCCACCGGGCGCCTGCACGTCGAGGCGACGCGGGAATGCCACGACACGCTGGTGAACCGCGGGGCCGACCTCAGTGCCTACGACGGCACCGAGAGCGCCGCCGACTACGCCGAGCTGCGCGTCGCACTGGGCATCACGCAGTGGAACGTGTTCGGCATCTCCTACGGCACCGACCTGGCCCTCCAGTACATGCGCCTGCACCCGGAGGGCATCCGCTCGGTCGGCATCGACGGCGTCCTGCCGCCGTCCCTGGCCGGCGGGGCCGTGACCTGGAAAGCCGCACGGGAAGGCTTCGACGGCCTGTTCGCAGCCTGCGCGGAGCAGCCCGCCTGCGACACCCGCTATCCGGACCTGAAGGCCACCTTCGAGCGCCTCGTCAGCGAGCTCGAAGCCCAACCCGTCACCACCACCGTCACCGTCCCGGGCCACCCGGAGCCGGTGAAGGTCGTGCTGGACGGCGGGGCCCTGGTGAACTGGCTGGTCTCCGCCACCCACGTGGCGGCCGGAGTGCCCCGCTCCGTCGATGACCTGGCCCACGGCAACCCGCAGCGGATCGCCGAGCAGTGGGCGGGTGGCAAGCTGAGCCCGCAGGCCATCGGGAGGGTTTCCCACGGGCTCTCCTACGGCGTCTTCTGCCGCGAATGGACACCGTTCGAGAGCCAGGACGACGTGATCCGGGCGGGGCACCGCGCATTCCCGTCGTTCCCCCGGTCGGTGCTGGCCAACGCTCCGATGCTCGCCTGGCTCCACGACGACTGCCGGGCCTGGGACGTCCCGGCGGCACCACGCTCGATCCGGGACGTGACGCACAGCGACATCCCGACCCTCGTCCTGTCGGGCGGGTTCGACGCCCAGACCGCACCGAGCAGCGGGCCGTACGCCGCCCGCACGCTGAGCCGGTCCACCGAGGTCACCGTCCCCTACGTCGCCCACGTGGTCTTCGCCGACTCGCCGTGTGCGCAGGAGATCACCCGCTCGTTCTTCGACACTCCGACCGCGCCCGACACGGAATGCCTCGCATGTCCCCAGCCGCCTGACTTCGAGATCGGGTCGTAAGGCCGACTGTCCAACCGGTTCAGGAGGAATCCCCACGCGGGAAGACTGCTGAAGATGTCGGGTTCCGGCCCCGCCGCGTGGCCGGCGGGGCCGGACTCGCTTCGTCCCGATGAGGGAATGCCTCTCGACGTACCTCACCACGACGTCGTCAACGGCGGTGACCGTGGCCGTGCTCGAAGACACCTGGCCGGCGACCGGCGACAGCGCGGCGACCGGCGACCGGCGACCGGGGACCGCGAACTCCCGGCATCCGGCATCCGGCGGAAATCGAAAAGACCCGGGCTCGCCGGGAACCGCCCGGCTTGATCGACCCATTCGAACAGGGGCAGGATCCTCACTCATGGAAGAGACCTGGAAGATCGTCAACTCCCTTGCAACAAAGCTTGATTCACACTTCGACCGCAGCGACGAGCAGCGGTGGACCGTGCAGGCGCTGAAGCTCCAGGAGGAAGCCGGAGAGGTCGCCGAGGCCGTCATCGGGGCACTCGGCGCCAACCCCCGCAAGGGTCACTCGCACGACTGGGACGACGTGCGCAAGGAGACCTGCGACGTGGCCCTGTCCGCCCTGGTGATGCTCGCCCGGATGGGCGGCGACGCCCGCAGGTTCTTCGAAGAGCACATCCGCTCGGTCGCCGCCCGCGACACGAAGGACGGCACCGCGGCCTGAGCGCCCAAGTGCAGGTCGTCGGCACGGGTTCGCGCTGCCGACGGCCGCCGGGCATCGACGAGCCGCCCAAGGACCGAACCGGGTGAGCCGCCGGAGGCCGACCTGCGGCAACAGGCCTCCGGCGGACCCGGCATACCCGGAGATCGAGGAGCCCTTCCGATGATCGACTTCGACGTACTGACCGACCAGGCCTTCCGCGAGGGCATCGAGCCCTCGACCGGGCCGCCCGCAAGCACGGGCTCCGCTCCGGCGCGGACAAGACGGCCGTCAGCCGGTGGGAGAACTGGCGTAAGCAGCCGAACCTGGACTCCCAGATCCTGATCGCGGAAGCCTTCGACGTTCCGATCGCCGACATGGAGCTGTTCGGGTGGCCCGATTGGCTGCCCGGTCGCGAGGTTCCGCTGCCACTGGGATCGGCGTACACCGTCCAAGCACTTCGAGATGCACAGAGAGCCGCCATGGACCGCCGCAGCTTCATGACCTTCAGCGCCGTCTCGCTGGCCGGCCTCGCCGCCCAGTGGGCCACGATCGAGCCCGATCGCCTGACGTCCGCCCTCGACGGCAGGACGGCCGTGGACCCCGGGCTCGTGGACTGGCTGGAGGAAACCAGCGCGAAGCTGACGACGCTGTCCACCGAACAGCGCCAGCACACAATCAAGCTGATGGACGCTCATCTCGCCACCGTCACCGACCTGATCGAGGGCGGCGGCCACGCCGAGCCCGTCGCCAAGCGGCTGCACCTCGTGGCCGCGTCACTGGCCACCACCTGCGGCTGGCACCGCTTCGACCAGGGCAAGCACTTCGCCGCGGGAAAGCTCTGGGCGGGGGCCTTGCAAGCCGCCAACGCCGCAGGTGACCGCGACTTCGGCGCCGGTGTGCTCTCCGACTTCGCCTACCAGTCGAACTGGATCGGCCAACCGAACATCTCGGTGGACCAGCTCGGCCACGCACTGTCCGGTACCAAGCACCCCACCGCCCGGTCGCTGCTGTTCCTCCGGCGGGCCAGGGCCTACGCCGCGCTCGGCGAACGCTCCGCGTGCTACCGCGACCTGTCCGACGCCGAGACTGCACTGTCGACGCGGGCCAGCGACCCCGCGCCAGGCTGGTGCGCGTGGATGAGCCCCGCGGACCTCGCGGTCGACTCCGGCCAGTGCCTGCTCGATCTCGGCCGGGCCGACGAGGCGCACGTCAGGATCGCCGAGGGCCTGGCCCTCCTGCCCACGGCCCGGGACAAGACGCGTGGCATCTTCCTGACCTACCAGGCCAAGGGCTTCCTGCAATCCAACGACGTCGAGCAGGCTCTCGCCGTCACCACCGAATCCCTCGATCTGGCCACCCGCATCGGCGCCGAGCGGTGCGTCAGCCTGGTCCGCGAACTCGCGCCGGCGTTCAAGCCGTACCGCCAGGTTGACGGCGTCGCCGATCTCATCGAGCGCGTCCGGGCTGCGTGACGGATGCTCAGATCAGAGTCGCGGTAACCAGCGGCCCGGAGAGGATGATCCGAGCTGCCGTCGCCAGGAGGCTGCCAAGCGCCAGTCTGCGAAGCCCGGCCCCATGCGGGTCGCGGGGCCGGGCTTCGCGCCGCTATCAGCGAGACGTGCTGGATGTACTCGCAGGGGCGCACGTCTTGGGGGTGGCGTCGTGGTGGTGTCCGGCGAGCCAGAGCCCGGCGAGGAGTCCTGCGATCGCCAGGACCTTGTGCCGGTTCTGCTTCCACCATGACGGTGATCCGGCTGCCATGAAGCGCAGTTGCGTGTACTCAGGATGCTCGCGGGGCGGTGTGTCCTTGAACAATCCCATCTCTGGTGAACCTCCTCTCCCCCTTGGGAGGTTCATGACCATACGGCGCTCTCTGCCTTGATCGCAGACATTTAATCCCGCCTCACCATCCCCGGCTGGCCGGTCCGGACGGGTAGCCGGGCCGCACCGGCGGCGGCGCCGGGTTCCGCCTTGGCCTGCTCCAGTTCGAGCGACAGTCCGGCGATGATCCGGCGCATCACCTCGGACCTCGACCGGCTGGCCGGCATGACCGCGCCCGCTCCGACCCGACGACGCCGACCGGCCGCTGCGCAGCGCGGCGGGCCTCTACGAGCTGTCAGCGCGTTGATTCCTGCCTGGGTGATCCAACGTCGGCGGACGCCACCCGGGGAGCCAGGTGGATGCCGCCGACGTCCGAAGCATTCCCGCTACAGCGGTTCCGACGGACAGTCAGAATCCCTTCGCCGAAGGGCCATCGTCGAGGCATGATGGACGGGAACGCGATGCTGGCGGCGGTCCGGAGCGGGCGCCGTGGAGGAACGAGCCGGAGGCTTCTGGTGTCCGACCCAGTGACGGCCCTTGCGATGACCGGTGCGACGACCCTTGTCGCGGCGATGGCCACCAGTACCTGGCAGATGGCCAGAACCAGGGCCGTCGCGTTGTTCCGGCGCCGGGGTGACTCCGAGCAGAACGTCGAGGCGCAGCTGGAGCGCAGCCTGGCTCGTGTGGAGAGGGCGGAAGCGGCAGAGGCCGTCCGCGAGGCGGAGGTCGCCCGGTGGCGGGACGACCTTGTCGACCTGCTGCGCGACCGTCCTGACACCGAGAGCGGTCTCAGGGATTTGATCCAAGAGGTCCAGCCGTTGCTCCCGGCGGTCCGGCACCAGTGGGTGCAGCACGTCGTCGCGCGCGACGGCGGCTCGGCGTACGGTGCGCTCGGCCCCGGCAGCACCGTCAACGTCCACTACCACCCCGGGGTTGTGAGTCCGCCGCCCGCACCGCCTCAGGGAACGGCGGTGGACCACAGCCGATGAAGCCTTCGCCCCCGGGATCCGGGCATCCGGGGGAACCCGCGGACGCGCGGCAGGCGGTGCGGGCGGACAACGGTTTCGCCTACGGTGCGATCGGTGCGGACATCCATGTCTTCGGCGATGGTGTTCCGCTGTACCTCCTGGAGAACTGGCATCCGCCGGAACCGGTGGACCCGGAATTCCTGCGGGAGCTGCCCAGTCGTATGCTCAATGCCCGCTTCGCCGTCGTCGGCTTCACCGGGCGCGAAGCGGAACTCGCCGATCTGTGCCGGTGGCGTGAGACAGGACCGCGAATGGCTGTGCGGTGGTTGCATGCTCCCGGAGGCCAAGGCAAGACCCGCTTGGCGTCCGAGTTCGCGCGGGACTCGCTCGACCATGGCTGGAAGGTCGTTACGGCCACCCACGGTCCGGGCACCGTCTATCCGCCTCCGGGAAGCCAGGATCTGGGTCTTGACGGCGTGTGCGGTCTACTGCTGCTCGTGGACTACGCCGACCGTTGGCCGCTGACGCATCTGACCTGGCTGTTGAGCAACGCCGTGCTCCATCGGCCGACGGTGCGCACACGTGTCCTGATGCTGGCCCGCAGTGCCGATCTGTGGCCCGCCGTACGGGGCGCGCTCGCCAACTATCAGACGGCCGTCTCGGCTCACGTCCTGCCCTCTCTTCCGGACGGCGGTGGCGAGTCGGACCGACGTGCCGAGATGTTCGCCGCGGCCCGCGACAGCTTCGCCGCCCGGTACGCCATCCCGGCTTCCAGCATCTCGTTACCGGGCTTTCTGGACCAGCCGGAGTTCGGACTGACCTTGGCGGTGCACATGGCCGCCCTTGTTGCGGTCGACGCCCGGGACAGCGGTCATCGCCCGCCCAGCGATGCCGCGGGACTGACGGTCTACCTCCTGGACCGCGAACACCTGCACTGGCAGCGGTTGTACGGCGACGCCACCCATGAACTCGATCCCACAGGGCGGACGTTCCGCACGTCACCCGAGGTGATGAATCGAACGGTGTTCGCCGCTGCCCTCACAGGCCCGCTGGACCGGCCCGCCGGCACCGCAGTGCTCCAGGAGCCGCCGCTCCGGACGGCCTCCCAGGGCATCACCGCCGAGCAGATCATCACCGATCATGCCGCCTGCTACCCACCGGCCCGCCCTCTCTCACAGACGGTGTTGGAACCTCTCTACCCCGACCGCCTCGCGGAGGACTTCCTCGCGCTGACCTTCCCCGGTCATCCGGTGGATTATCCGGCGCAAGGGTGGGCCGGACCGGTCGCCACCGTGCTGCTGAACCGCGAAGGGAACGCCGCTCCCGCTCCGTGGGTGCCCCGCGCGGTCACGTTCCTCGCCGCCGCGGCGGAGCGTTGGCCCCACCTCGGTCCCGGGTATCTGTATCCCCTGCTGGAGGAGGACCCGGGGCTCGCCGTCGCCGCCGGCGGCGCGGCTCTCACGGCACTCGCCGCTCTCGATGGCATCAGGCCCGAACTGCTGGAAGCCGTCGAAGAGCACTTCCCCGGACATCGGCATGTCGACCTCGACACGGGAATCGCCGCGGTCGCCAGGCGCCTTGCGCAGCACCGTCTCGCAGGATCCCAGGACCCGGCGAGCCGGGTCGACGTCCTGATCGGTCTCAGCCTGCGCCTGTCCAACGCGGGGTGGCGAGAGGAAGCCCTGTCCGCGGCACAGGAAGCGACCGCCCTGTCCCGGCACCTTGCCGAGACCCAGGGCCGCTCCATCCTCGATCCCGGCTACCTCAGGACGTCCGCCGTTCATGCGGCGAGACTGGCAAGCGCACTGCGGAACCTCGGTACGAGCTTGTCACGGCTCGGGCGGCGCGAGGAAGCACTGACCGCGACCCAGGAGGCCGTGGAACTCCTCCGGGTTTTGGCGTCGCTGGACCCCGACGACTTCGAGCCGGCTCTGGCCGAGGTCCTGAGCAACCTCAACGCGCATCTGGCGTGGGCCGGACGGCCTGAGGAGGGACTGGCCGCGGCCGAGGAGGCCGTCACGGTGCACAGACTCCTGGTGGACGGCAATCCCGACGCGGACGGCAAGGGTCTGGCTGGTGCTCTGGGCAACCTCGCCGCCGGGCTGGCCGATGTCGCCCGGCATGAGGACGCCCTGACCGCCACCCGGGAGGCGGTTGCCCTGTGGCGCCGCCTGGCGTCCGGCAACGCGCCGGCCTACGAACCGGATCTCGCGGCATCTCTGCACAACCTCGCGATCGCTCTGAAGGACACGGGGCGCCCGGCGGAAGCCCTCGCGGTGGCGCGGGAGGCCACGGCACTGCAACGCCGGCTGGCCGAAGTCAACCCGACGGCCCACCGTCGGAACCTTCCTTCAGCGCTTGTCACGCTCGGGTTCGCTCTGGTGGCGACCGGTTGCAGCCATGAGGCAGTGTCCGTGGCAGAGGAGGCCGTGGCCCTCGCGCGGCGCCTCGTCGAAGAAGAGCCCGACGCCCTCACGGAGGCCCTCGTCAACTCGATGAGCTTCATGAGCCTGGCGTTGAACGCGGCGAATCGTTTCCAGGAGGCCGTGACAGCGGCCGAGGAGGCCGTGGCGGTGCGCCGGCGAATGGTTGCGGAACGTCCCGAGGCCAACGCCGCGCCACTCGCCGATGTGTTGGTCCGTCTCGCCGAGTGGCTAGGGACGGTGCATCGCCACCGGGAGGCGGTACGAGCGGCCGAGGAGGCCGTGGCTGTCGGACGGCGCCTGGCCGCCACCAATCCGCCGGCTCATGCGGCGAGGCTCGCCACCGCACTGGTCACCCTCAGCAGCAGTCTGCTCAACGCCGGGGACCAGCCGCAGGACGTCACTGCCGCAGCAGAGGAGGCGGTAGCGCTGCTACGGCCTGCGCTCTTCACCGACCCGATGTCCATCGGGAAACTCGCCGCCGCGCTGCTCACTTCCGCGAATGCCCTCACATTCGCCGGAAACCCGCGAGAGGCCATCGCACGGGCCGAGGAAGCGGTCGGCATCCTGAGTCGACTGGCCGCATCCGATCCGGCCGTCTACGCCACCACCCTGGCGGGAGCACTGCGCGACCTGGCGACCTGTGCGGCCCAGGCACACGAGTGGGAGAAGGCACTCTGCTCCGCCGAGGAAGCCGTTTCCTTGTACCGACAGCACGCCCCGGCGGCACCAGGTCATGAACTGGACCTGGCAGCCGCCCTGCGCGAGCTGAGCACCGCCTGTCTGAACGTCGGGTCCCAAGGCCGGGCACTCGTCTTGGTCGAGGAAGCCGTCGCCCTGCTGCGGCGCCTCGCCGAGTCGGAGCCGGCGGCGGTTGCCCCCCGTCTCGCCGGAGTGCTGATCAGCCAGCTGGGCTCCGCATTGACCGCTATGGGCCGACATGAGGAGGCCCTCGCGGCGACCGAGGAGGGCGTCACGATCCTTCGTTGGCTGTCGGAGGCCGATGAGGAGGCGCACCGTCCGGCTCTTGGCATCGCCTTGTACAACCTGAGCAACGACCTGGCGGCGACGGGACGGCTGCAGGAGTCCCTGGCGGTATGCGAGGACAGCGTGCTGCTTCTCTCGCAATTGGTCGAAACCAATCCGGTCATCCATGAGCCCGACCTGGCCAACGCGCTGAACAACCTCAGCAACAGGCTGGCGGAGCAAGGCCGGGACCGGGACGCCCTGTCCGCGGCCGAAGGAGCGGTACTGCTCTACCGAAAGGTCGCCGAGAGGGGCTCGCCGTATCACCAGCAGCGCCTCGCGATCACCCTGTACAACGTCGGCCTGCGCCTGTCCCACGCGGGGCAGCAGGAGAAATCCCTGACCACGTCCATGGAGAGTCTGGCGCTGCTCAGGCGGCTGGCTGAGGACGCCCCGGAGACGAACGAACCCCATCTGGCCATGGTGCTGCTGCGGCTCGGCACACTCTTGTCAGAGCTCGGACAATCCGAGGCATCGCTGCGCCTGACGCAGGAATCAGTGCTGATATACCGCCATCTGGCCCAGCAGGATCCCGCCACGCATCTCGAATCCCTCGCCATCGCGCTCAACAACCTCGGCGCCGACCTCCTCGAATTGGGAAACGCGCAGGACGCCGTCACGGAGACACAACTGGCCGCGCAGATCCTCCGCCGGCTGGCGGGCAGCGACCCGGCCGGTTTCGGTCCCGTGCTCAGTGCCACGCTGCACGGCCTAGCCGCACGGTTGTGGGCGGCGGGACGGCCTGCGGACGCGCTGAGCGTGACCGTCGAGGCGAGCGCATTGAGGCGGCGGCTGGTGGCAGGCGACCCGGCCGGCGAGGCGGACCTCGCCGACAACCTGCAGATTCTCGCCACGAAGCTGGCTGAGCTCAAACGCCGCGACGAAGCCTCGGCGATCGCCGAAGAGGCCGCGGACCTGCTGGAGAGGCTGGCCCGCTACGATCCCGTCACCTACGAACCGGACCTGGCCGGGGCTCTGCACCTGCTCGGCGACTGTCGTCGCAAAGCAGGCGAACGGGGTGCGGCCCGCGACGCCTTCGGGCAGGCGGTGGCGATCCGTCGACGTCTCGCGCGGTCCGATCCGGCGAAGTACCAGCCTGTGCTGGCCTTCTCGCTGCATGACCTGGGAGCGATATCGGCCGTCGTCGGGGACCTGGAGAGGGCCCGGGCCGATCTGGGGGAGGCGGTGGCAATCCGCCGGGGACTCGCCAACTTCCATCCAGCGGGCCATGAACCTGACCTCGCCTTTTCGCTGGCCGCCCTGGGAGGTGTCCTGGGGACGCTGGAGAGGTTCGACGAAGCCTTGGCAGTCGCGGACGAAGCGGTGGCCGTGCGGCAACGGCTCGCCGAGGAGGACGCGGCGTACTTCGAGGACGCGCTTGCCGGGCTCTTGTCCGCTCTCGGTTTCAATCTGGCCAGGGCGCGTCCGGGGCAGTGTGCGCGCGCCCTCGCGATCACAGAGGAGGCGGTGTCCGCGTACAGGCGCCTGGCGGAACAACACCCTTCGGCCTATCTGCCCGACCTGGCCCAGACGCTGCACGACCTCGGCAATCTCTTCTGGCAGATGCGGCAACCCGACAAGGCCGCAGTGGTGACAGGGGAAGCAGTCGCCATCTGGCGCCGCCTGAATGACTCGGGGCAGAAGTCCGAGCGCCGGCTTGCCGCGGCACTCCGCGACCTCGCAACCTTCCGTGACCGGATGAAAGGCTAGTACTGCAGCGGTGGGAAACACAGGCAGTCGATAACAGCCCGGCTGTGCTCCCGGTCCGTCCGGTCAAGGAGGCCTGAACCACGGCTCGCGCGTCGATGCCGAGCCGGCGGCCCGTGGATAGACTGACCAGGCGTTCCAGGAACGGACCCGGCGCGGGCAGCGGAGCATTCGGCGCCCCGTTGTCGCACGTGCACGCCACTCCCCGTGACCGTACGGCGGCGGCGAGCCTGTCGCGGATGATCCGGCAGCGGGCCATCGATCGGACGGGAGCCCTGCCATGGCGAACACGTCCAGGTCTCCGGGCGGCTACGACCCCGAGATCACCCGCCCCGTGTCCGCCCGTGCTGCCTCGCCGCCGTCGGGCTCCCCCGGTGACAGCGAGCCGACCGCGGCCAACGACCGGCTGGCGCTCAACGGCATGGGCAGCTTCGACTGGGACCTCGACCGGGGCACCTACCACCTCGACGACGTGGGCCTGGAAGTGTTCGACCTACGGGCCGACGAGTTCGACGGAGTGCCCGCGTCACTCTCCGCCAGGGTGCTGCCGACGGACAGCGAGCGGCTCGACGAGGCCGTGTCGCTCGCGCTGCGGGAGGGACACCTGACCTTCGCGTCCTACTTCCGCCTGGTCTGCCGCGACGGAACGCTGCGCTGGGCGCACACGCAGGGGCGCATCCTGCGCGACCCGCAGGCGCACCCGTACCGCATCGTCGGCATCGTCCGCAACGCCGAGGAGGAGCTGGCCCACGCCGAGGGGATGCGGACGCTCGCCGCCGACCGGCGCCGCCAGACCGACTCCGTGCGCGCCACCACCGAAGCCCTCGCCCGCGCCGTCACCGTCCGCGACGTGACCAACGTGCTGACCGACAGCGAAGGGCTGCGACGCTTCGGGGCGGACGGGCTCGCCCTCGGGCTGGTGGACGGGGGCGTCATGCGCCTCGTCGCCGTGACCGAGCAGCCGTCGGCGGAGCTCAGGGCCCAGGACGACCTGTCGCTGACCCACCTGGGGGACGGGCTGCCGCTGTCCGAGGCCGTGCTCACCCGGCGCGCGCGATTCGTCAGCACCAGGGAGGAGCTCACCACCCGCTACCCCCGCCTTCTGCCCTACGCCGAGGAGATGGGGATCGAGGCGGCGGCCTTCCTGCCCCTGGCCGCCCAGGCCCGCGCCCTCGGCGCGCTGGGCCTGTTCTACCGGGACAGGCACCACTTCAGCACCGAGGACCGGAACATCTGCATCGCGCTCAGCAGCGCCGTCGCGCAGTCCCTGCAACGCGCCATGCTCTTCGACCAGGAACGCGAATTCGCGACCACGCTCCAGACCACCATGCTGCCGCGCCGCATCCCCGAGATCAGCGGCGGCGCGGTGGCCGTCCGCTACCGCGCCGGCCGCAGCGGACGCGAGGTGGGCGGGGACTGGTACGACGTCATCCCTCTGCCGGGTCGGCGGGTGGGTCTCGTGGTCGGCGACGTGGAGGGGCATGACAGCCACGCCGCCGCCATCATGGGCCAGTTGAGGATCGCCCTGCGGGCCTACGCCACCGAGGGGCACACTCCCGCCACGGTCATGGCCCGCGCGTCCAGGTTCCTCGCCGATCTCGACACCGAGCGGTCCGCGACCTGCATCTACGTCGACGCCGACCTGGAGACCGGAACACTGCGCCTGGTGCGGGCCGGCCACCTCGAACCACTCGTGCGGCACAGCACCGGCCGTACCAGCTGGGCCAGCGTCCGCGGTGGCCTGCCGCTCGGCGTGGCGACGGTGTTCGGCCAGGACGGCTACCCCGAGACCCGTCTCGACCTCAACCCCGCGGACACCCTGCTTCTGTGCACCGACGGCATGGTCGAACACCCCGGCCAGGACATCGCGGACGGCATCGAAGCCCTCGCCGCCGCCATGCGCGCCGGCCCGCTCGACACCGAGGCGCTCGCCGAGCACCTCTGCGCCGGCCACCCCAACCGCCTCGACAGCAGCGACGACATGGCGCTCCTGCTGCTGCACCGCGCGGCCGTGTCCGGCACCCACGCCACCCGGCAGATGACCCAGCACGTCCACCAGGCCGATCCGGAAGGGCTGGCGGAGACCCGGGCCATGCTCCGGCAGGCTCTGGCCGCGTGGGGTGCGGCCGACCTCCAGTCCGACATCGAGCTCACCGCGGACGAACTGATCACCAACGCCCTGGTCCACACCGACGGGGGCGCACTGCTCACCATAGAACTACGGGCCGGGACCGCCCCCTGCATCCGCCTGGAGATCCGGGACCGCTCCAGCGTCCTGCCGCGCCGCCGGACCCCCGGCGAGACCGCCACCTCCGGCCGCGGCCTGCTGCTGGTGGAGGCGCTCACGGGGAGCTGGGGCGTGGAGCCACTCGGCAGCGGCAAGAACGTCTGGTGCGAATTCCCGCTGGCGTGTTGACGATCCGACGGCAGTTCACGTGTCCGGCCCCTCCTCGATCCACGGGGCTACGTCCGGGAATGCCCTCGACCTGCGGAGGCTCCCGTGTGCGCATGGCCCGGGCGGCGATGGCCGCTCAGGGATTGATGGCGATCCCCAGGCGCTTCAACTTGGCCAGTCTTTCCACGACCCTCTGCATCCCGACGACCTGGGTGCTCCGCTGCTCCAGCTCCTGGGCGGAGGAGGGAATGCCGGACGCCACCGCGTAGTTCTTGCTCTGCGAGGAGAAGCAGTACACGCCGATGACCTGGTGGCCGTCCTCGGCCACGATGGCGGCGCCGCATTCCCCTTGGGCGACGGCGAGGGGCTCGGCGGCCCCGGCTCCTCCACACAACCGCGGTTTCCGCAGGCGCAGTCGGGGCCTTCCGGCTCGATCGGCAGACAGCCGAACTCGACGGCCAGTCCACCCGCGCCGGCGTGGAGGACCCCATGGAACATCAGCGCGCCGCCGACGCCGCGACCGACCGAGATCACCGCGAAGGAGTCGCCCCCGGCACGGCGGCCCCGGCAGCGGTGATGCGCCGGTCGCCCCACCTGCCGCCGGCTCCTCGCGGGTGAGGCAGAGCTGTCGGGATCGCGGCGCGATGCGCTCGGCGACGTATCCCTGAGCGGGCGGGGCCGGTGACGAGGGAAGGCGTCGCTGATCGCTCCGGACCGCGGGCGGCTTCGCGCCGGCCATCACTGGTCGCCGGCCTCCGGGCGACGGCGCGGGTGGCCGGACCACTCGGGTTCGACGCCCTCCCACTCCGTTTCCCAGGCTGCGGTCGTCTTCCGGTTGATCCTGCGGCACCCGAGCGCGTAACCCGCGAGGGCGGCGCCCGACAGCCCGGCCATGGCACCGGTCCCGATCAAGACGGCCGTCGTGGCGATCTCCGTGCCCGGCCGGGTCGGGGATGCCGGCCGCCCCTGGTCATCGACCCAGACGGCGACCGCTGTTCCCACGCCGGCGTCCGGACCGACCTCAACCGGCCCACTGCCGCGCACGGCTGCCGGGAACTGCCAGACCGCCTGCGCGTGGTATCGCCCCGCCCCGGTGAGTTCACCGGGGCCGTCCGGTACCGCCGCTGTGACGGTGGTCGCGGTGGTCCGGTGGCGGTGCTGTCCCTCATCCCGTGCCTGACGCTGGTCGGCCCGCAGAACGAGGAGGGCCGTCAGCAGCGCGCAGGCGAGGGAGACCACCAAGGCGACCATGAGGGCCAGGAAGAGGCGGCTGCGTTGAACGTCGTCGTGACGGCTCAGCGGGTTCGAATCCCGGCCTGCTGCTCTCCGGACGTGTCGTCGGAGGGTGGTCCGGGTGGCGTGCCCTGCGGCTCTGGGATGTCCGGGTGCCATGGTGGCTCCTCCTCGCCGGGGACTGCCGGGGACGACGGGCTTGCCCCCGCCCCCTGGTGGCCGGGGCGAGCGTGTGCCCCAGTGGTGCCGGTCGGGTCAGGGTCCGAACCTTTGGCCGGTCACGAGTTCCGGGTGGATGGTCAAGTAGCCCCTGGCCGGTTGGTGTCCCCACCGGCGGGGGCCCCGGTGGTGCAGGTCCGCGACCATGACCGGGTCGGTCACCAGGTGGGAGCGGCCGACGATGAGCACGGTCCACCCTCGAAGCGTCTGCTCGTCGAAGTGGTCGGCCTGGAATCCGACCACCTCTCCGTCCATCACGTCTGCCCGCCAGCTCGCAGGTACGGGGATGACCAGCTCGCCATGCCCGTCCAGGGTGAAACAGGACGGAGTGACAGCGGGCATCGCATCATCGGTGTGGATGAGACGCCCGATCGCTGTCTGCCGGAGCAGGTCCAGGCTCTGTGCCCGCGTGCACTCGCCGGCTCCGTCGCCATCCGCCGACCGGGTCTCCGGGATACCGCCATGCGGGCTGTCAGAGTGAACCATCGGGTCCACCTCCGAGGGCTTCAGCCGCCGGTCCACGGGCAGAAGCCTCCCTGTCACCGGGGAGCTCAAGCTCCTCGGACCGATGGGAACCTCTCCAACCGGCCGGGAAGTGACCTGTCGCGAGTGCACCAGATCCTGTCGGCCCCGGGGGCAGGCCACCGAGGGAGTTCCTGCGCATGGCGCCGACCTCCTCCGGTGAGTTCATGGGCGGGTGTTCCCGCCCACTGGCCAGCGTGCGCGCCTCCGTCGCCTCGCTACGGGGGCCACTCGGGCCGCAGGGTGTGCCGAACGGCCCCATTTCCTTCTCTCCTTCCCGTCCTTGATCCCGGGAGATCGACAACCTCATGAGTCGCCCCTCATGAGTCACCAGGGGCGCGGCAGGCCGTTCCGGCTCTGATCAGGCGCTGAACGGGACGCCGTCGAGACGGGCGGCGTCGAGGTCGACGGCGATGATCCGGCCGCGTGTAGAGCCTGGCGGTGGTGATCGCTGCGAGTCCGACCGGTCCGGCGCCGACGACCGCCACGGCCTCGCCGGGGGCGGTCGATGATCAGCCGATCCCCCACTGCCGCTTTCAGGCTGGCCTCCTGTCTGCCCGTGTCTGCCCGGGCGCCCGGCAACACAGGCCCGGAGTGCGGCATCCGGGCGAACCGGGTCGGGCCGGATCCGCAGGGCATCCACGAAGCCCCGGCCGCCCGACCTGCCGGACACGGCCCGGCTGCCTCCACCGTCCTCCGCGGCGTGCCGCCGGGCCCTGGGGCTTTCAGGCCCGATCGAGGGCCGTTCGGCCCTGATCCGCCGGGGCCCGGTGCGGTGGACGATGGGATGAGTGGTGAGTCTCGCGCCGTGCCGGCCGTCCTGGTGGGTTCACCGGAACCGGCGGGGGGGCGCGGGGAAGGAGCCGAAGATGCCATCGTCCGACGGCGGCCCGATCCGCATGGTGGCCTGGGTTGTGGAACGTCCGGGCCCGATGGCGTCGGGTCCGCTGAGACGGGTGGAGCGGACGGCTCCGGAGCCGGGGCCGTGGGAGCTGCTGATCGAGGTGTCCGCCTGCGGTGTGTGCCGGACGGACCTCCACCTCGCCGAGGGCGACCTCCGGCCTCGTACGCCGCGGTGCACACCGGGCCACGAAATCGTGGGCCGTGTCGTTCGCGGCGGCCCCGAAGTGCAGGGCTTCTCCCCCGGTGACCGGGTGGGCGTGGCCTGGCTGGCGCGGGCCTGCGGCGAGTGCCGCTACTGCCGGGCCGGCCGGGAGAACCTCTGCCCCCGCTCCCGCTACACGGGCTGGGACATCCACGGCGGCTACGCCCGGTACACGGTGGTCGACGCCCGCTTCGCCTACCGGCTGCCGGAGGGGCCGCCCGACGAGGAACTGGCGCCGCTGCTGTGTGCGGGGATCATCGGCTATCGAGCTCTGGAGCGGGCCGAGCTGCCGTCCGGCGGCAGGCTGGGGATCTACGGATTCGGGGCGTCCGCCCATCTGACCGCGCAGCTCGCCCTCGCCAGGGGCGCCGTGGTGCACGTCCTGACACGGGCCGAGGAGGCCCGGCGGCTGGCGTCGGAGCTGGGCGCGGCCTCCGTCGGCGGCGCGTACGAGTCCCCGCCGGAACCGCTGGATGCGGCGATCCTCTTCGCGCCGGTCGGCGACCTGGTGCCGGTGGCCCTGTCCGCCCTGGACCGCGGTGGAACGCTGGCGGTGGCCGGAATCCACCTCACCGACATCCCGGTGCTCGACTACCAGCGGCATCTCTTCCAGGAGCGGACCCTTCGCAGTGTCACCGCCAACACCCGCGAGGACGGCCAGGCCTATCTGACAGAGGCCGCGCTCCACCGTCCGGTCGTCCACGTGCAGCGGTACGCCATGGACCGTGCCGATCAGGCACTGGCGGACCTGGCAGCCGATCGGGTCACCGGCGCCGCCGTCCTGCTCGCGGACTGACACTGCGTGAGAGTCCAGGTCCGGCGTCGCGTGGGGCTCGACGCCGCCGACCGCACCGACCACTGTGCGGATCAGCTCGATGGCGTCCGGCTTTCCGGCGGCGGAAGCGGCACCCGCCACACCAGCCGGGTCCCACCGTCGGGGCCTGCACCGGCCCGGAAGCTCCCACCGAGGCGCCGCGCCCGCTCCGAGAGGTTGGCGAGCCCGCGGCGCGGTCCGCCCGACGGGAGGCCGACACCGTCGTCGGTGACCGTCAGGTTCAGCTCGCCGTCCGCTCTCAGGTCCACCTCGACCCTGTGGGCGCCCGAGTGACGGACGGCGTTCGACAGGGCCTCCTCCAGGACGGCGACCAGCTCGTCGGCGACCGGCGGGGGCACCCGGAGATCCAGCAGGCCGTCCATCCTCAACCCGGGAGCGAAGCCGAGGCCGGCGGCGGCCCGGTCGACCGCGGCGAGCACCCTGCCGCGCAGCCCGCGGGCGGCGGGTCCCTGCTCCCTCGCCCGCAGTCCGAAGATGCTGGAGCGGATCGTCCGCACCGTTTCGTCGAGGTCGTCGATGGCCCGCAGCACCCGCTCCGACGCCTCGGGGTGCTCGATGAAGCGGATCGCGCCCTGCAGGGTCATCCCGGTGGCGAAGAGCCGCTGGATCGCCAGGTCGTGCAGGTCCCGGGCGATCCGGTCGCGCTCCTCCAGGAGCGCGACCTGCTCGGAGTCCCGGCGGCGCTCGGCCAGCTCCATCGCCACGGCGGCCTGCCCCGCGAAACCTGCCAGCGGGGTGGACTCCTCCGGCTCGAAAGCGGGCCTGCCCGTTGCCCGGGCCAGCATCAGCACACCGCGGACTCCTCCGGCCGTCGTGCCGATGGGTATGGCCACCGCCGGGCCGAGCCCGGCCCATCGGGGTGGCCCGGCCGTGATCCTCGGGTCCTTCTGCACGTCGGGGGTGGTGACCAGCCCGCCGGTCTCGACGGCGGCGCCCACGAAGGACCCCTTTCTCGGCAGGACGAGCCCCCGGTGCGCGTCGGCGTCAAGTCCGACGGCGACCCGCACTTCGAGGCTGCGGTCGTCAGGAAGGGGCAGCGCCACGACGGTCAGGTCCGCGCCGGCGATGTCGGCCGCCCGCGCGATCAGCAGGTCGAGCACCTCCTGCTGCGAGCCGCCCGCCAGCAGGCTGTTGGTGACCTCCGCGTTCGCCGCCAGCCAGCGCTCGCGCAGCCTCGCCCGCGTGTACAGCTGGGCGTTGTCGATCGCCACGCCGGCCGCCACCGCCAGGGTCGCGAGGACGGATTCGTCCTCGGCGTCGAACTGCGCTCCGCCGCGCTTCTCGGTCAGGTAGAGGTTGCCGTAGACCTTGTCGCGGACTCGGATCGGCACCCCCAGGAAGCTGTGCATCGGCGGATGGTGCTCCGGCACGCCGTACGAGGTCGGATGGTCGGAGATCTCTGCCAGGCGCAGCGGCTCGGGATGGCGGATCAGCTCGCCCAGGAGGCCGTGCCCGCGCGGGAACGGGCCGATGCGCTCGATCTGCTCCCGGTCGATGCCGACGGGGATGAACTGCGACAGCCGCTGGTCCTCACCGATGACGCCCAGCGCCCCGTACTGCGCGTCCACGAGCGTGACCGCGGCCTCCACGATGTGCTGGAGCACCTGGCTGAGGTCGAGGCCACGGCCGACGACGAGGACCGCCTCCAGGAGACTGTGGATCCGGTTCCTGGTGCCGTACGCGGTGTCCAGACGCGACTGCAAGGCGCTCAGGAGCTCGTCGAGTCTCGGCTGCGCGGAGCCGGTGGGGCCCGGTTCCGAGGATGAGCCCACCGCATAGCTCCGTTCGCAGGTGTCACGGCTTCCGCTGCCCCCGGGTCCAAGGCTAGAGCGGGCGCTCCGGGCTGTCCCTCCGACCTGATGCCCCCGGGTGGTGACCCCCGGGGCATGCCGAACCACGTGGAACGACTCAGCCGGCGGTGTGGCCTGCGCGGCGCCCCGATCGTGTGCTCAGGCGGGCTGCCGCGAATCCGACGGGCGCCGCCATGGCGGCTGCGGCCAGGTCCGGCCACGCCAGCGGCTCCGTTTCCAGAACCGTACGGAGGAAGGGAAGATAGAGCGCCGCGCAGGCCAGTCCCGCCGAGCCCAGGACGGCGGCGGGCAGGAAGAGGTTCTCGCGCGTGAACAGTCGGTCACGCAGCCCGAGCACCACGCCGAGTTGCGCCGCCAGCAGTGCGACGAACAGAACGCTCTGCCACGGGCGCCCCGTCTCATGGGCCCAGATGCCGGCCGCGAGGCTCACCGCGGTGACCACTGCTCCCAGCATCAGGACGTGCTGCCAGAGTCCGGCGCCGAGCACGTGCTCGTGCGGCGGACGCGGGGGTCTGCTCATGGTGTGCGGGGACACCGGCTCGGCTCCCGTCGCGACACCGGTCAGGCCGTGGGTGAGCAGGTTGATCCACAGGATCTGGCCGGCCCGCAGCGGCAGGGCGAGGCCGACGGCGGGGCCGAGGAGCATGACGAGGATCTCGGCGGCGCCCCCGGCGAGTCCGTAGATCAGGAAGCGGCGGATGTTGTCGTAGACCCGGCGGCCCTCCTCGACGGCTGCGACGACGCTGGTCAGCTCGTCGTCGGCGAGGACGAGGTCGGCGGCCTGTCTGGCCACCTCCGTCCCGCGCCGTCCCATGGCGACGCCGATGTCGGCCTGTCGCAGGGCGGGGCCGTCGTTGACGCCGTCGCCGGTCATGGCGGTGACGTCGCCCCGGTCCTGCCAGGCCTGGATGATGTCGAGCTTCTGCTGGGGGTCGGTGCGGGCGAACACCCGCACGGTGGTCGGGTCCGCGACGCCGCCCGCCGCCAGGGCAGGGCCGGTGGCCACGTCGGCGGGTGGGGCGTCGGCGTCGAGCAGGCCGACCCGGACGGCGAGCGCGTGGGCCGTGGCGGGGTGGTCGCCGGTGATCAGGACCGTGGTGATGCCGGCCCGGTGGCAGGCGGCCAGGGTGGCGGGAACGGCGGGTTTGGGCGGGTCGCTGATCGCGGTCAGGCCCAGGAGCCGAAGACCGGCCTCGGCGTCTTCGGCCCGCGCCGGCAGGCCGGGAAGGTGAGCGGTGGCGACGGCGAGGACGCGGTAGCCGTCCGCGGCGAGGCGGCCGGCCTCCCGGTGGGCGCGATCGAACAGGTGCGGTGGTTCGTCGAGCAGGGTGGCGTCGAGGACCGTTTCGGGGGCGCCCTTCAGGCAGACCTGGACCCGGCCCGAAGGCTCGCGGTGCAGGGTGGTCATGCGTTTGCGGATGCTGTCGAAGGGGGCTTCGCCGCACCGCGGCCGCTCCCGCAGGAGCCGGTCGTGGTCGCAGCCGGCTTTCGCGGCGGCGGCCAGCAGCGCTGCCTCGGTCGGGTCGCCGAGTGCGGTCCACCGGCCGTCCCCGTCGTGGGCGCCCGCCCCGGGGGGCCGTAGCACGGCGTCGTTGCACAATGCCGCCACGGCCAGCAGGTCCTGGACGGGGCGCAGGTCGGCCGGCTCGGCCGGGTGGCCGTCGACCAGGATCTCGCCGCGCGGCTCGTAGCCGCCGCCGGTGAGCGCGGCCGTCCCGTGGGGCGTCCAGATCCGTTCGACGACCATGCGCCCTTCGGTGAGGGTGCCGGTCTTGTCGGTGGCGAGCACGGTCACCGATCCGAGGGTCTCCACGGCCGGGAGTCTGCGGACGACGGCGTTGCGGGCGGCCATGCGACGCGCACCGAGGGCGAGTGCCAGGGTGACGACGGCGGGGAGCGACTCGGGGACGGCCGCCACCGCGAGGCTGATGGCCGTCACCCCCATGACGGCGGGCGGCTGGCCGCGGGCCAGGCCGAGGGCGAAGACCACGACACACAGACAGATGGCCACCAGTGCCAGGACTTTGCCGAGGTCGGCCAGGCGTCGCTGCAGCGGGGTGGGCTCGGATCTCGGGTGGAGGAGGGCTGCGATGCGGCCGAGGGCACTGTCCGCTCCGGTGGCCGTGACGGTGGCGACCGCCCGGCCGCGCACGACGACCGTGCCCGCCCGGACGTGCCGGGCGTTCGACTGTGTGCTGTGGAGGTCCTTGTCGACCGGAACGGATTCGCCGGTCAGCATCGACTCGTCGACGAGCAGGGCGGATGCCTGGTCGAGCACCGCGTCCGCCGGGACGATGTCGCCCTCGCCGAGCAGCACCACGTCGCCCGGCACGACGGTGGCGGAGGGCACCGCGCGTTCCGTTCCGGCCCGCAGGACCCGAGCGGTGGGGGCGGTCATCGCCGACAGGGCGGCGACCGCGTTGTCGGCACGGATCTCCTGGATCACCCCTACCGTGGTGTTGACCACGATCACCAGGGCGATGACAACGGCGTCCGGGTGGTCCCCGATCGCCAGAGTGAGCGCAACGGCTGCCAGCAGGACCATGATCAGCGGGTCGCGCAGCTGGACGGCCACCCTCGACCACAGCGGCACCCGGGGCGCTGACCGGATTTCGTTGGGTCCGTGCCGCGCCAGCCGCCGGGCGGCCTCGGTCTCCTCCAGACCCCGTGGCCTCAGGTCGGAGGGCGGCGTGGTGCCGGGAGGAGACGCGGTCACGAGGGTGTCCGGTCCCGGCCGGTACGGTGGCCGACCGTCACCGTGGCCCTGCCGTGTCGGGAATGCCGGGTTCGGAGCCGCCCTGGTCGAGGCGGAACGGCGGGTAGTCGTCGGTCATCAGTGCGGCGTAGGCGGCCACCCTCAGCACCCAGCGGTCCAGTCCGACGACGAGATCGAAGATCCCGAGCGGGTAGCGGCCGGTCACGGCCAGGGCGAGCCCGGCGAACAGCACCAGCAGACCCACGAGACCCCCGCCGACCCAGCTCTCCCGGCTTCCACCTCCGCCTACGAAGATCGCCACGAGGGCGTACTGGGGCAGCGCCAGCAGCCACCACTTGACCAGCACCAGGCCGCGCGACAACTGCTCGGGGTAGGCGATGTCCAGGCGCGCGGGGTAGTCCGGCTCCTCGGCCAGGCTGAACGGCGGGTACCGGTCGGTGCCCAGTGCCCCGTACGCGTAGTAGGACACGCGCCACGACCACCGCAGCACGCCGAGATTGAAGTCGAAGACCGGGCGCGGGTAGCGGCCGGTGAAGAGGATCGCGAAGAAGGCGACCACGCTGAGGAGGACGAAGACGATCCAGAGGAAGAACAGGACGATCCAGTGCGGGATCGCCAGGATCCACTTCACCAGCCACAACCAGCGTGACAGTGGCAGGTCGAGCCGCGCATCGACGCGCACCGGCTGCCCGGTTGCCGAGAAGGTCATGCGGATCATCTCCTTCGGATGCCGCCGGAGTCATGGTTGTCATGACCGTCCTGCGACTCGCAGCGCCCTTCGGCAGCGCAGGGCCCGGCGGTGCGGGGCGTTTCGCCCACCGGATCCGGACCGGTGAGCTCGTGGAGCGGGGGTGGAGTTGCCCTCCGCCGGGTGGCTCGTCCGCCGGACCCGCTCATGGCCGGCCGAGGCCACGGTCTTCGGGGTCCAGGACGTCGGAAACGGCAAGGCGGGGGGTTGGCGCGCCTTCCGGCCCGTAGCCGAGGCGGATCAGCACCTGCGCGTGGCCCGGGCCCTCCTGCGGGTCGCGGGCGACCCAGCGCAGCTCCGGCCATTCCATGGCCTGGTGCAGCAGTGACGCCCGGACCAGGTGCAGGGTCGCGACCAGCAGCACGTGCTCCAGCGCGATGCCGGCGCGGAGCCAGTCCACCGGCGCGTCGCCTCGGGTGGCGAGTACGGCGATGCACGGCTCCGTCTCGAACGGAGCCGGTGGCAGGGGCTCTACGGGGTGGACGGCGGAGAAGTCCCGCATCGGCATCCGCCCGGCGCTGTCCTGCGGACCGAGCGCGGCGAAGGGGATCCCGTACGCGGGAGCATCGGGCCCCTGGATCCAGCTACGGCTCTCCGCACTGCGGTCGGGATCCGTGGTGTTGCGGCGCTCGGCCTCAGCGGTCAGCTGCAGCAGCCGGCTTCGCTCCTCACCGGCCGGGAAGCGCAGCAGTGCTTCCTCCGCCAGCGCCGTCTCGGCGAGTTGACCGAGCACCGCAGCAGGGATCGGCGGCCCGGTGAACGGGGTCCGGACCGTGTGCCGTCGCCAGATCGCGCCGTAGAGTTCCGTGGTACTGGCGAGATGGGCGCAGGAGAGCTCGTTCAGCTCGATCGCGGCCAGAAGGCCGGGTTCGGCGGAGTCGGGCAACAGCCGGACCAGCGGCGCCCAGCCCATCCGGCGGGCGGCGATGCGGAGGTTGAGGATCGCGGCTCCCACGGAGATGTGCAGTGCACGCTCGTCCGGGTCCGTGACCGGGAGCGAGCGTTCCCGGAGCGCGCGTACCTGGAGTGTCGAGGTGTCCGGGTCCAGCCGGAAGTGCCAGGGCTGGGTGTTGTGGATGGACGGTGCGGCGACCGCGGCGGAGAGCAGGTTCTCCAGCGCGGCGGCGTCGAGGGCCAACGTGTCCATGGCGTTCTCCCTGGTTCGGCGGGTTCAGCCGGATACCGGCCCGCCGGGGCCGGATCTCAGGGTGTCGAGGCGGTGGCGGTACTCGTCGGCGTCGATCTCGCCCCTGGCGAAGCGCTCGGCGAGCAGTTGTTCCGGCGACATCGGCGTGGACGCTTGCCCGTCGGGCGGGCCTTGCCGGGGCAGGTGGCCGAGGTGACGGGTCAGGGCGACCGCGACGACGACCAGCAGTCCCAGGAAAAGCAGGATGCCGATGGCCATGAAGCCGAAGCCCCAACCACCCATGTCATGGTCGTTCCAGTACCTCATCGCAGGCTCCCGGTCGTGAGGGCGAGGCTGTTGCCTCACTCCCCACGGTGCGCCCGAACACGGGAACCTGGCTTGGGCCGACCGGCTCAACATGCCCGGCCGATCAGGGTCGGTGCGGCCGGGTCGGGTGCTGCCCGGTGTCGGCGTGGGCGGCGATCACGGCTGCCTGGAGCCGGCGTTCGACGCCGAGTTTGGCGAGCAGCCGCGACACGTGGTTCTTCACGGTCTTCTCGGCGAGGTAGAGGTCCTGGCCGATCTCCCGGTTGGTCTTCCCCTCTCCCACCAGTGCCAGGATCTCCCGCTCGCGCGGGGTCAGCTGGGACAGAGCAGCCTCGGAGTCGGACTCGTCGGGGTGGCGCAGGCTCTCCATCAGCTTGCGGGTGGTGGCCGGATCCAGCATCGACTGCCCCGACGCCACCGTACGCACCGCGGCGACCAGGTCGGCGCCCTTGACCTGCTTCAGCACGTATCCGGCGGCACCGGCCATGATCGCGTCCAGCAGGGCCTCGTCGTCGTCGAAGGAGGTCAGCATCAGGCACACCAGCTCGGGCATCCGGTCACGCAGCTCCCGGCAGACGGTCACCCCGTCGCCGTCCGGAAGCCGCACGTCCAGCACCGCGACCTGGGGCCGCAGGGCGGGCACCCGGGCCAGCGCCTGCGCGCAGGTACCGCCCTCGCCGACGACCTCGATGTCGGGTTCGGCCTCCAGCAGGTCCCGCACCCCGCGCCGCACCACCTCGTGGTCGTCCAGCAGGAACACCCGCAGGGGCTGCCCGTGCTCGCGGGCCTCGGTCTCGTCCATCGATCGTCTCCTGAACCGGACGGCGGACACCTGCCTCGATTGTCGCCGCGGCCCGGCCCTGCCGCAGAGGACACCGGGAACGTACGCATCCGAGTGCTCGCCGAGGTGGCCCGATGGGCCCTGGCCGACCGATGCGCGCACGGCGCACCGTGGAGGAAGCACCGGGAAGGTGGGACGGATGACCACGAGCCAGCGGTCCGGGTGGCGGCGGTTGAGCGCCGAGGGCGTGGGGACGTTCTTCCTGGTCCTGGTCGCCGCCGGCGCGGGCGTGGTCGACAGCGCCACCGGCGGTCAGGTGGGCCGGCCGGCTGCCGTGGTCGCCCCGGGGCTGATGGTGCTGGCGCTGATCTACACACTGGGCGAGACCTCCGGGGCCCATCTCAATCCCGCGGTGACCATGGCCTTCGCCGCACGCGGGCACTTCCCGTGGCGGCGCGTTCCGGCGTACGTCGCCGCGCAGCTGGCGGGGGCGATCGCGGCGGCCGGTGTGCTGCGCGCGCTGTTCGGGACGGCCGGGCAGGTCGGGGCCAGCCGCCCCGGGGCAGGTATCGGTGTCGGTACCGTGTTCGCGCTGGAGGTCCTGCTGAGCCTCGGACTGATGACGGTCATCCTCGGCACGTCCTCCGGGGCCCGGAACATCGGCCACAACGCGGCGATCGCCATCGGCGGCTACATCGCCCTGGCCGGACTGTGGGCGGGCCCCGTCAGCGGAGCGTCCATGAACCCGGCCAGGAGCCTGGCACCGGTGCTGGTGGGCGGACACGGCGGCCCCCTGTGGATCTACCTGCTCGGACCGCTCCTCGGCGCGGCCCTCGCGGTGCCGCTGGCCTGGGTCCTGCGCGGCGGTCCCAGCACCGAGGCCACCCGAGCGGCTCAGGGCACCGACGACATGGAGCCGCGCAACGAGCACCCCTTCGATCCCGACAACCGGTCGAGATGAGTGCCGGCCGGGCGTCGGGGCCGCGGAGTGCCGCCGCCGGTGGGGGCACATACACGGCATGGCCGCCGCCCAAGGACGTCAGGCAGGGGCGACAGCCCTGACGTCGACCTCCACCACTCCGGGGACGGCCCGGACCAGACGCTCCAGGACGGGGAGGGTCGAGGCATCGGACAGAGTGCCGGTCAGGGTGATCCTGCCCTCCTCCGCCCGGACGTCGACTGTCGCGGCCTGCGTGGGGTGGAGCGCTGCGAGGAGTTCGAACTTCACCTGGCCGGCGAGATCCTCGTCGGTCCGCAGGTGGATCTTGAGCAGGTCGCCGCGGCTCACGATGCCGACCAGGAAGCCTTCCTCGTCGACCACGGGGAGCCGCTTGAGGTGGCCGCGGGCCATGGCCCGGGCGGCTTCCGCCGTCGGGCTGTCCGCGTGCACGGTGACGGCCGGATCCGACATCATCTGGCCGGCGGTGAACCCCTCGACGCGTTCGGGTTCCCGGTCCTGGGTCGTCAGCAGGTCTGCCTCGGAGACGACGCCGATCACCCGGCCGTCACCGGCGAGGACGGGCACGGCGCTGACCTTCCACTGCTGGAGTGTGTCCAGGACCTCTCGGAAGGTCGCATCGCGGCCCACGGCGACGACGGCGTGGGTCATCACCTCACCGACGGTGTTCCACTGGCGCGTCATGGCGTGCTCCTGAGGGGATCGGGGGGTGTGCTGCGGGGCCGGCGCGGCCTTCCCGGAGAGCGCTGAAGGAGACCGGCCCCAGCAGGTCGGAAAGGCGCTGCAGGACGTCGAGGAGGAGGTCGTCGACGGCGAGGAGCCCGACCAGCCGGTGCCCGTCCAGCACGGGCAGTCGCCGCACCCCGGTTCGACGGAAGGCCCGGTAGGCGGCCTCCGGATCGTCGGTCACGTCCACCGTGACGGCGGGGGCGGACATGAGCTCGGACACCGGTGTCTCCGGGTCGGTGCCCGGGGCCAGCACCCGGACGACCAGGTCGCGGTCGGTGAGGATGCCGTGGAGGGCGTCACGGTCGGCGACCAGCACGCAGCCGACCGCCTCCTCGTCCATGCGGCGGGCTGCCTGCCGTGCGGTGGCGTGTGGCAGCACGGCGACAGGCGGGGTGATCATCAGGTCGGCGACTCGCATCGCTCCTGCTCCAGGGTCATCGAGATCTCGGGCGGGTGCTGGAGGGTCGTGTGGACGGTGCAGTGCCTGACGACGGCGAGCAGCACCTCCGCGCGCTCGGGCGGCAGGGCGGGGACCGTCACACCGACAGTGACCGCCGCGACCCGGGCGGGCCCGCCGGAGGCCATGGTGTGCTCGGCGGTGACCCGCAAGCCCTCCCGAGGGACACGGTGGCGGTCGAGGTAGCGTCCGGCGTAGTGCGCGGCGCAGCCGGCAAGGCCGGCGACCACGAGTTCCACCGGCGTCGGCCCCGTGTCCGTTCCACCGGCGGCCACGGGTTGATCGACTGTCAGGAGACGTCTCCTGGTCCTGATGGAGTACGCGTCCTCGCGAACGGCGACGGCTTCCGTGTGGCCGGCCACGCCGGACCGCGGCCGGTCGAGCGCGTCGGCCTGCCGCATGAGCAGCGTGGCCAGTTCCCTGGCCTCGGCGGGCGTCAGCGGCGCCCACACCTCGTTGCGGTCGTACGGCTCGCAGGCGGTGTCGAGGACGATGCGCCCCAGGCCGAGTGGCAGCACCCCGGGGGCGTACCGGGAGACCGCGAGGGTCCGGCCGCACCGGGTGTTCATCAGGCACTGCTCGTAAGGGACCTCGATGGTCGACATGGTGCGCCTCCCTCGGAATTCCTCCTGGTCTCCAGGAGAGCGTCCGACTCCGGGGTGAGGCCAGGGCTGCCCGGTACCGAGGGGGTGGGCCGGTCGGCCCTGGCAGGCGAGGCACCCCGGTGGTGTGCCGGAGATGGCGGGCGATGCACCGTGTCGGGGATCTGAGACCGCTCGGCAATGCCGTCACGGCGCCGCTCCGTTTCGCGCTTCACCTGGCTGTCCGCCTCCGTACTGAACCCTGGGAGCAGCGATGCGCCGTGTGATCCGGCACGCCGGCCTTCGGCGTGAGGATGTCGGCGTGGTCGGGCAAGAACTCCTCTCCGGGCGCGCTGATCGGACGCCTCGTGCCGGAGGGCGTCCCGGTGCCGGACGGGTCTGCCACGACGTCGGACGCCTACTGGGAGTTCCTGGCCACCGGCGGGCCGGGCGGACGGATCGTTCGCACGTCGACCGGTTGCACGCGGGCGCGGAGCTCGCCGAGGTCGGCGCCGCGGTACGCGCTGCCGTGCTGGCCACCGCCCTGCCGACCGAGTCGGAGCGGGAGCCGACCGCAGGATACGAGCAACTGGCGCACGGGGCGGGACGGACCGACCCCGACGTGGCGGTGCGCAGCAGTGCGACCGCGGAGGATCTTCCCGAGGCGCGCTTCGCCGGGCAGCAGGAGACGTTCCCGAACGTCCGGGGGTCGAGGGCACCTGACACATCAGGGAGCGAGATCCCGACGGGCCAGGAGCCCGAAGGCCGCCGCGATCCCGGTCAGACCGACTGCGGCGAGCACGCCCACGGAGATCCACGGCACGGCGCCGTGGGCGAGCGCGTCACCCGGCGTGTAGTAGTGGAACGGGCTGAGGTAACGCAGCGGAGCGGCCTTCGACCAGGCGAGCGCGATGAAGTTCACGGCGAACCCGACCGCGCCGAACGCGATCGTGGCACCGACCACCTGGGACCGGCGACGGCCCGCCGCGGACACGGCCAGTGCCGGGCCGGTGAGGCACAGCGTGAAGGCGCAGCCCAGCAGCCCGGCCGCAAACACGCCGCTGATCGGGACAGCCCGGTGCAGCTGCGGGGACAGTGTGACCCCGACCGCCATGGTGAGAGTGGCCGCGATGTTGAGCAGCACCGAGGCGGCCGCCACTGCCGCCGTCCGTTCGGCCAGCAGCCGGTTGCGGGAGACGGGCCGGGCCATCAGGAGCTCGATCGTCCCCGACTCCACGTCGGCCGCGACGGCCGCCGCCGCCAGCGAGCCGATGGCGGTCAGCTGGATCGCGATCCAGAACGGGTGGGCGAGCCCGGCGCCGAGCAGCCCGGGGTAGCTGGCGATCGACACGTCCCCGCTGGAGCCGCTGAACGCCCGGAACGCGCTCGGCGGTGTGCGTCCGCCGCCGGCGAAGAGCTGGGCCGGGGAGAGCGTGTCGGCGATGACCACGATGAGGGTCTCGAACACGACCACGCCCAGGACCAGGGCGACCAGCATCCGCCGACGCCGGTACAGAGCCAGCCTGAGCAGTGGGAAGCGGCTCCTCACGGCCGTGGCCCCGCGTCGGCGTCCCGGTAGAGGTCGAGGAACGCCTCCTCAAGGCCTGCCTCCTCCACCGCCAGGTCGGCTACCGGCAGGGCCAGCAGGCCGCGTAGCGCGCCCACCACCTCGCGGGGCGGCACCAGGAGTTCGACCTGGTCGCCCTTCCAGCGCGGCGACCACTGCTCCGCCCCGCCGAGCGGGCGCGGCCCGCGGCCGTCGGTGAAGGTCAGCCGGATCTTCCGTGCCCGTGCCTCACGCAACGCCGCGACGCTCTGCACGGTCACCAGCCTCCCGTCCCGGATGATCGCCACCCGGCCGCAGGTCCGCTGCACCTCTGGCAGGACGTGGCTGGAGAGCAGCACGGTGCGACCTGTCGCCTGCACCTCGGCCAGTAGTTCGAAGAAGGTCTCCTGGACCAGCGGGTCCAGGCCCTCCGTCGGTTCGTCCAGCACCACGAGATCGGGATCGTGCTGGAGCGCCTGGACCAGGCCGAGCTTCTGCTTCATACCGCGCGAGTACTCCTGCACGGTTCGGCCCAGCACGGACGCCGACAGGGCGAGGCGCTCGCTCAGCTCTTCCCGGCGGGGTGTGGGGGCGCCCTGCAGATCTGCGAGCAGCTGGAGGGTCTGGTGTCCGGTCAGTTCGGGGTAGAGGCGCAGCTCGCCGGGCAGATAGCCGAGTGCGGGGGCGAGTCGGCGGTGGTCCGTGACGGGGTCCAGGCCCAGCGCTCGGATCCGCCCCGCGGTGGGCCGTAGCAGGCCGATCAGGCAGCGCAGCGTGGTGGTCTTGCCGGCCCCGTTCGGCCCGAGGAAGCCGAAGACCTCGCCGGCGGCCACGGTGAGGTCGAGCTGCTCGACGCCGACCGTCCGCCCGTAGCGCTTGGTCAGCGAGGCGATCTCGATCGCCGGCTCCGAGGCGGGCATGAACGCGCTCCTTCCCTCCTCGGTGTCACGCCGAGCCCTGGGAGCGCAGCTCGTTCCCGATCTCGTGGGCCCAGGTCTGGATGTGCTCCGGGTTCCGGAAGTCGCCGCCCTTGCCGTGCCTGACCAGGGTGCGGGCGATCCAGCCGGGGGTTTCGGAGGTGAGGCTGCCGCCGAAGGTGACATGCCCGCGGGCGTGCAGGTGCGCCATCGCCTTGGCCGCGCCGGGCACCGGCGGGATCTCGTGCTGCTCGGCGGAGCTGTCCACCGGACCGCTGCTGAACAGCCAGACCGGGCGGTGGGCCAGTGCCTCGGCATTGCGATCGGCGCAGCTCAGGGCGTCGCGCTGCCAGTGGCCTGCGTAGAGCGAGCTGCCGAGGATGACGGCGTCGAACGGCGTCACGTCCTGGACGTCCGAGGCGGGGACGACGTCCGTGTCGAACCCGTCCTGCTCCAACGTGCGACCGATCTCCCGGGCGATGCCGGTGGTGGCGCCGTGCTTGCTGCCGTAGGCCACCAGGATCCTCTGCTTCTTCATCGCGGTCCTCCTGTGAGTGCCTGATGTGGCTGCTGGCCGGTACGGCCGACAGGTCCAGGGTGGTCCCGCGCAGGGCACCGGGGCCAGGGCCGCTCGCCCTGTTCCCGGGGCCGGCCGGCCCTGGCCATCAGGTCGTGCTCGCATCGCCGGCCCCGGGCGTGGACCTGTCCTCCACCTTGCCGCCCGCGGGAGCGGTGTGAGACTTGAAGGGAGGCATGGGACACGGCGTACGCTCTGGCGGTCGACGCCCTCCCTCCCGGCAGGGACCCCACCGCGCGAATGCGGTCGGCGAGGGGGCTGGTGTCCCCGGAGCAGGAGGTGGCGGATGTCCGAGACCGGCCAGTGCCGGTCAGGCCGGCTGCTCGGAGACCTGGCCGCGATGATCCGGCTCGCGCACAAGGCGCTGGGCGAAGCCACTGCTGCCTTGCTCGACACGGCCGACACGGCCGCCGAGAACGCGACGGCCGCCGAGAAGGCGCTGCGGGAGCTCCGCGAGGAGATCGAGGACGACGCTTCGGCCGTGCTGCCGGACGGTTCGCCGACGGCTGACGTGCACGCGATCGTCGTCGGCGTCCACGTCGGCACCGACGTGGAATGCCTGGCGGCCCTTGCCCGGCAGCTGGTCGAGCTCGCCTGGGCACGGCAGTCGGGGCAGCCCTTGCCGGCACGGCTGCGGCTCCCCTTGCGGGGCATGGGCAACCTCGCCCTGAACATGGTCGGCAAGGCGGGTGACGTGCTGGAATCCACAGAATCCGAGACCGTCGCCGACCTTCTCGGAGACATGCACGAGATCGCCCAGCGCCAGCGGCTGCTGTATGACCAGATGCTCTCCGAAGCCGACCAGGCCGATCCCGGTGACGTCGCCGACGCGACGCTGCTGAGCTGTTGCTACGAGCGGTGCGCGAGCCACGCCGTATCCATGGCCCGCCACGCGGCCTTCTTCGCCGGCTCCGTGCCGACCGGCTGAACGACAACCGGGACCACGGCCCGGCTGTCCCGATGCCCGCTCCTGAGCCGCGATCGTCGCCCGTGCTCGGCGGCCCTGCGGGAAGCGGCCGGGCCTCGAGGCGGCGCAGGTGAGTGGATGGTGGCGGCCGGATCGGGCGGGAGAAGGCGGCCCGTCGGGTCAGGGCAGACCGGCCACGGCGATCGCGTCGAGGATCAGCTGCCAGGTGGGAGCGTGCAGAACGCTGCCGTGGTGGGTCACCACGACTGCGGCCTGGAGGGGGTCGGCCGGATCGATCGTCAGGGATCCCCCGTGCGTCAGGCGTTCGAGCAACGCGGCGACGTTGTGAGCGTAGGCGGTCGACGCGGTCGTCGGGACCTGTGCCGCAAGGTTGCCCGCACCGATCACCGTGACCCGGTCACCGACCAGGGTTGCGGTGTCCGGATCGGCGGACTCGACGTTCCCGCCCGGTGGTCCGGCCGTCAGGTCGACGACGACCGAACCGGGACGCATGGCCCGGACGGCCCGGGTGGTGATCAGGGTCGGCGCGGGCCGGCCGGGGGGCTCGACCGCCGCGATGACGATGTCGAAGAGGGGGAGCACCGCAGCCAGGCCCCGGCGCAGCGCGGCCCGCTCGGTGTCGAGCGCCCGGACGAATTCCGCATCGTCGGCGGCCGGCCGGAGACCGGGGAGATCGAGGAGGGTGCCGCCCAGGGCGGTGATCTCCTCCCGTGGACGGCGACGTAGGTCGTGGGCACGGACGACCGCGCCGAGGCGGCGGGCTGTGTCGATCGCTTGCAGCCCGGCGGCTCCGGCTCCCACGACCAGTACCCGTACGGGTGCGAAGACCGCCGCGGCCGAGCCCCACGGCGACAGGCAGCGGCTCAGGAGACCTGCCGCGAGGAGGACTGCCCGGTAGCCGGCGATCCTGGCCTGGGACGCGCCGGCGTCCACCGGGTACGCGCCACTCAGCGCGTGCGGGACCAGGTCGAGGCTGATCGCGGTGACCCCCTCGTCCGCCCAGCGGCGGACCAGGAAGGGGATCCGGGTGGGCCGCAGGAGCGCCACCAGCGTCTGCCCGCTCCGGAACGGGCCGGGGAGCCCGACGTTGGGGGCCTGGACGCCGACGAGGACGTCCGCGCGGCGGAACAGTTCGCCGCGCGAGACGATGTCGGCGCCGGCCCTGGTGTAGTCGTCGTCGGGGAACCAGGCCGCTTCGCCGGCGCCGCTCTCGACCATGACGTCCAGGCCGAGGGCTCTGACGGTACTGACGAGGCCGGGGACGAGCGCGACCCGCCGCTCACCCGGTGCCGTTTCCCGGTAGACGCCGACCGTGGTGGCCACCATGACCCGTCACCTCCGTCCGGAGGAAGCCGACACATCCCCAGTATGTCGCGTTTGCGGTGCTTGATCGCCCGGCCGGATACTCGACCACGACACGCTGCGGAAACGGCCATCGCGCCGGGCGGCGGAGGGAGCCGGGCGTGGAACACAGGGGCTGGCAGTTCTGGGTCGACCGTGGGGGCACCTTCACCGACGTCGTCGGGCTGAGCCCGGACGGCCGGTTGATGACGCACAAGCTGCTGTCGCACGCCCCGGGGCGCCCCCAGGGCTCGGCCGGGAGCGGCGGTCCCACCCGTGATCCCGCGGTGGCGGGGATCCGCGCCCTGCTCGGCCTGCCCGCGGACCGGCCACTGGCCGAGGCCCGGATCGACGTGGTGCGGATGGGCACGACGGTGGCCACCAACGCCCTGCTGGAACGCAAAGGCGAGCGGACCGCCCTGGTGATCACCCGCGGCTTCGGCGACGCGCTGCGCATCGGCGACCAGAACCGGCCACGCATCTTCGACCGTCGGATCACCCTGCCCGAGCCACTCTACGAGCGCGTGATCGAGGTCGACGAGCGGATCACCGCCGAGGGCGCCGTGATGCGCGCACCGGATCTCGACCGGCTGCGCGAGGACCTGCGGCGCGTCCATGAGGACGGCATCCGCTCGGTGGCGGTGGTCTGCCTGCACAGCTACCTCCACCCCGCGCACGAACAGGCCATCGGCCGCCTCGCCGAGCAGCTCGGCTTCCCGCAGGTGTCGCTCTCCAGCGAGGCGAGCCCGCTGATGAAGCTGGTTCCGCGCGGCGACACCGCCGTGGTCGACGCCTACCTGTCTCCGGTGCTGCGCCGCTACGTCACGCAGGTCGCCGAGGAACTGCGGGGCGTGCGCCTGATGTTCATGCAGTCCAACGGCGGCCTCGCGGAGGCGGGCCACTTCCGCGGCAAGGACGCGATCCTCTCGGGTCCGGCCGGCGGCATTGTCGGAATGGTGCGGATGTCGCAACTCGCCGGCTTCGAACAGGTCATCGGCTTCGACATGGGCGGCACCTCCACCGACGTGTCGCACTTCGCCGGTGAGTACGAGCGGGTGTCCACGAGCCAGGTGGCCGGGGTGCGGCTGCGCGCACCGATGCTGGCCATCCGTACCGTGGCGGCCGGCGGCGGTTCCGTCCTGCGCTTCGACGGCAGCCGGCTGAGGGTCGGGCCCGACTCGGCGGGCGCGGACCCGGGCCCGGCGTCCTACCGTGCCGGCGGCCCGCTGACCGTCACCGATGCCAACGTGATGCTCGGCCGCATCCAGCCCGCGCACTTCCCGCACGTGTTCGGACCGTCCGGCGACCAGCCGCTCGACGGTGACCTGGTGCGCCGGCGGTTCACCGAGCTCGCCGCCGAGATCCGGGCGCGCACCGGTGACCGGCGCTCGCCCGAGCAGGTCGCCGAGGGCTACCTCCAGATCGCGGTGGTGAACATCGCCAACGCCGTCAAGCGGATCTCCGTGCAGCAGGGCCGTGACGTCACCCGGTACGTGCTGACCACGTTCGGCGGTGCGGGCGGCCAGCACGCCTGCGCGGTCGCCGACTCGCTGGGCATCCGCAGCGTACTCGTGCCCCCCATGGCCGGGGTGCTCTCCGCACTCGGCATCGGCCTCGCCGACACCACGGTCATGCGCGAACAGTCCGTGGAGAGCCCGCTCGAACCGACTGCGATGCAGCGGGTCCAGGCCGTCGCGGACGACCTCGAAGCGACGGCGCGCGCGGAGCTGCTCGACGAGGGGACACCACCCGAGCGGATCCGGGTGACCCGCCGCGCGCAGCTGCGCTACGACGGTACCGACACCACCATCTCGGTCGAACTGGCGGAGCCGGATGCCATGGCCGCCGCGTTCGAGACGAGCCACCGCGCCACCTACTCGTTCCTGATGGATCGTCCGATCGTCATCGGGGCCCTCTCGGTCGAGGCGACCGGGCTCACCGAACAACCGGACCTGGGCCGCCTCGACGGACCGGGCTCCACCAGCGAGGCAGGGGCTGTACGGCTGTACACGTGCGGGGCCTGGCGCGAGGCCCCGTTGCTGGAGCGGTCGGCGATGCGGCCCGGTGACACCGTGACCGGGCCGGCGGTCATCGCCGAGGCCGGCGCGACCACGGTGGTGGACGAGGGGTGGCAGGCGACGATGACGCCGGTCGGTCACCTGCTGGCGGAGCGGGTGGCCGCACGCGCCGAGGCCGGCGTCGGGACCGAGGCCGACCCTGTGCTGCTGGAGATCTTCAACAACCTCTTCATGGCCATCGCCCAACAGATGGGCGCACGGCTGGAGTCGACGGCGCAGTCGGTCAACATCAAGGAGCGGCTGGACTTCTCGTGCGCGCTCTTCGACCCGGACGGGAACCTCATCGCCAACGCCCCGCACATCCCGGTGCACCTGGGATCCATGGGCACCACCGTCAAGGAGGTGATCCGCCGCCGCGCCGGAGCGCTGAAGCCCGGCGACGCGTACGCGGTCAACGACCCGTACCACGGCGGCACCCACCTGCCCGACATCACCGTGGTGACACCGGTGTTCGACGCAGCTGACCGGCGGATCCTCTTCTTCGTCGCCTCCCGCGGCCACCACGCCGAGATCGGTGGGCTCACTCCCGGCTCGATGCCGGCCGACAGCGGGGAGATCCACGAGGAGGGCGTCCTCTTCGACACCTGGCTGCTGGTCGAGAACGGCAGGCTCCGCGAGGCCGAGACGCTACAGCTGCTCACCGAGGCGCCCTATCCCTCCCGCGACCCGGCAACCAACCTCGCCGACCTGCGGGCGCAGATCGCCGCCAACCGGAAGGGAGTCGACGAGGTCACCAGGATGATCGACCACTTCGGTCTGGACGTCGTGCAGGCCTACATGCGGCACGTGCAGGACAACGCCGAGGAGGCGGTCCGCCGCGTCATCGACTCCCTCGACGACGGCGCCTACCGCTACGAGACGGACTCCGGCGCGGTGATCGCGGTACGGATCTCCGTCGACCGTGAACGGCGCTGCGCCACCGTTGACTTCACCGGCACCTCACCGCAGCTCGACACCAACCTCAATGCACCGTCCTCCGTGGTCACCGCAGCCGTGCTCTACGTCTTCCGCACCCTGGTCGCCGACGACATTCCGCTCAACGACGGCTGCCTGCGCCCGCTGCGCATCGTCATCCCGGCCGGCTCGATGCTCGCACCCGTCTACCCGGCCGCCGTGGTCGCGGGGAACGTCGAGACCTCACAGGCGATCACCGGCGCGCTCTACGCGGCTCTGGGGGCCCAGGCCGAGGGATCCGGCACGATGAACAACGTCAGCTTCGGCAACGAGCACCACCAGTACTACGAGACGGTCGCCTCCGGCTCCGGAGCAGGCGACGGATTCGACGGGGCCAGTGTGGTGCAGACGCACATGACCAACTCCCGGCTGACCGACCCCGAGGTACTCGAATGGCGTCTGCCCGTCCTTCTGGAGGAGTTCGCAGTCCGGCACGGCAGCGGCGGCGCGGGGCGGTGGCACGGAGGCGACGGAGCGGTCCGCCGGATCCGGTTCCGCGAGCCGATGACGGTGAGCCTCCTGTCCGGACACCGGCGGGTAGCACCCTACGGCCTGGCCGGCGGATCGCCCGGCGCCCTCGGAGCCAACCGGGTGCAGCGCGCCGACGGCAGCGTCCTGCGCCTGGAGGGCTGCGACCGCGCCGAGCTCGAGGCAGGAGACGTACTGGTGGTCGAAACCCCCGGCGGGGGTGGCTACGGCACCGGTTGAAGGCGCCCGGCTCGTTTCCCGCTCCTCCGAGACCGGGAGGCCCCTGCATCGGTCCCGGCCCGACGACCCGGCTCATCCCACCGGCACCACCGCGACCGGGCAGTGCGCGTGCTGTACGACGGCCTGGCTCACCGAGCCGAGCCGCCGCATGGGCCCGCGTACCGTGCCGTGGCGGCCAACCACCACCAGCTGATGGGCTTCGGAGAGAGTCACCAGTAGCTTTGCCGCGCCGGAGCGCACCGCGACCTCAGTCACCACGACATCGGGGTACTGCCGGCGCCTGCCCGCCAGTGCCTCGGCGAGCAGCCGCTCCCGCTCGGAGGCGACGTGCTCCTCCTCGTACACGGCCGGGAACGCGTGACCCGGCCCGCTGACCAGGGGATAGCTCCAGGCATGGACGGCCTGCAGCGGAAGGTGCCGCCTGCTTGCGGTCTCGAAGGCGAAGGTGAGGACGTCGTCGCTGTCGCTCTCCCCGTCCACGCCCACCAGCACACCGCCGCCCGTCGCGCGGAGGTCCGGGGAGTGAACCACGACCACCGGGCACAGAGCGTGAGCCGAGACGTACAGGCTCGTCGAGCCGACGAGCAGCCGTGAGAACCCGCCCGAACCGCGCGAGCCGAGTACGAGCAGGTCCGCCTCCTCCGACACGGCGATCAGGGCGTCGCGGGCGTAGTCGTCGACCAGCTGAGTGGTGACCGTGAGGCCCGGACGGTGCAGCCCAGCCTGTTCACGCGCCGCTCCGAGCGCCTCCTCGCCGGCGTCCCGGGTGAGCCTGGTCTCCTGCCCGGCCGGCGCGTTCAGCGTCTCGCCGAGCCAGGCGTGCAGGACGTGCAGGGGGACACGACGCAGACCGGCCTCGTCCGAGGCCCAGTCGACGGCGTCGTGACTGGCGTCCGTACCGTCGATTCCCACAATGACCGGGTATCTCATGGCCTGCTCCTCCGAAGTCCGGGATTCCGCGACGAGTGGAGCACCCGCCGGCTGAGATCGATCACCTCGTGCATCTCCCGGCCGAACCGCCGGTGTCTCGATCCCCTCCCACGCTGCACTCCTCCCGCCCGGTCCGCCAGCGAAGTCCTCCGGGGGCTCAGCGGGGCGGGGATCACCGGACCGGGGCACTCGGCCATCGCCTTGGGGCCGCTCGGCCCTGCCACCCTCGTGTCGTGCGCGCCTACGGTACGGAGAGGGCCCACGATTCGGGCCGCCCCGTGATCATCGGTGGAGGAGCCATGGCGTCCGCCAGCATTCGTCGTCCGATCGTCCTCGGCGTGGACGCCAGGGGCCCTGGTCAGCTCGCGACGGCCTGGGCCTGCGACGAGGCGGCTCGCCGCGAACTGCCCCTGCTGCTGGTCAATGCCGTCCCACAGCCGGGCTCTGATCTGCGTGGCTTCGAGAAGCGCTACCGCGAGGAGCTCCGCAACAACGGGCGCCAGATGCTCGACAAGGCTGCAGCATTCGCCGGCGAACGGCACCCCGGCCTGGAGGTGAACAGCACCCTGACGGACGGCAACCCGGGCCAGGTGCTGTGCCGGGAGTCGCGGCACGCCGAGCTCGTTGTACTCGGCTCGCGCCGGCTTTCCCGCACGGAAGAACTCCTCAGCACCTACTCGGTCGCCGTCCCGGTCAGTGCCCAGGCCACCTGCCCGGTGGTCGTCGTGCGCGAACCCGAGCACATCACCCAGGACCCGCCCTACCTCGTGGTCGGAGTGGACGGCAGCCCGTCGTCGGCCGCTGCGGTCGACGTCGCCTTCGACCTCGCGGCCCGGCGGGGAGCAGCCCTGCGCGCCATCTGGGTGTGGCAGTCGCAGCTGATCGCCCGGGTCGACGAACATGCGGCCGTCCGGACGCTGCGGAGGCTGCTGACCGAGACCACTGCCGGTCGTGCCGACCGGTACCCCGACGTGAGACTGACCCACGAGGTGATCCGCGGCCACCCGGTGGAGGAACTGGCCAAGGCCTCGGAGCACGCCCTCGCCGTCGTGGTCGGGCGTCGCGGACACGGCGGATTCACCGGCATGCGGCTCGGCTCCGTGCCGCACGGCCTCCTGCACCACGCCCACTGTCCGATCGTCACCGTGCCCCGGCCGGCCGGCGAGCCGAGCGCATGAGGTCCGACGGTCCTGGCACTGCACCACAGGCCGCGCTCCAGGAGCCCGGCCTCCGCGACGCTCCTGACCCGCGCGAGCCGGTCGCCCTGCTCTTCCGGGACCTACGCACCTCCGGCCGGGGCCTGCCGGAACGCGAGGCGGCCCGCCGTCTGGCCGTGTACGGCCCCAACACCCTCGCCCGCCGCGGCGGGCGGCGCTGGCCCCGCGAGCTCGCGCAGCAGTTCACCCACCCCCTCGCCCTGCTTCTGGCGCTCGCCGCGGTCCTCGCCTTCGTCAGCGGGGCGCCGGCGCTGGCCGTGGCGATCGTGGCCGTGATCCTGCTGAATGCCACGCTCGCCTTCGCCCAGGAGCAGCAGGCGGAGAATGCGGTGGAGGCACTGGCCTCCTTCCTGCCGGAGCAGGCGACCGTGGTCCGCGAGGGCGTGCGGCAGGAGGTGGCGGCCACGTCACTGGTCCCCGGGGACGTGCTGGTGGTCGAGGAGGGAGAGCGGATCTCCGCCGACGCCCGGTTGCTGTCCGGGGGTGTGGAGGTGGACCTCTCGGCGCTGACGGGTGAGTCGGTGCCGGTGTTCCGCTCGGCGGAGCTGGTGGACGTCGAGGGATCGCTGCTGGACGCCCGTGACCTGCTGTTCTCCGGGACGGCCTGTACCGGTGGACAGGCCCAGGCGGTGGTCACCGCCACCGGGATGCACACCGAGCTGGGCAGGATCGCGGCACTGAGCCAGCGCACCCGGCGCGAGGAGAGCCCGCTGGAGCGCCAGGTCAAGCGGGCCGCCCGGCTGATCGCGCTGGTGGCGATCGGCGTGGGGCTGGCCTTCCTGCCGATCGGCCTCGCCGCCGGGCTGTCGCTCGCCGCCGCGGTGAGCTTCGCGATCGGTCTGCTCGTCGCCAACGTCCCCGAGGGTCTGCTCCCGACCATCACGCTGTCGCTGGCCTCCGGAGTCCGCGACCTGGCCCGGCGCGGGGCCGTGGTCAAGCGCCTCTCCGCCGTCGAGACGCTCGGTTCCACCACGGTCGTCTGTACCGACAAGACCGGGACGCTGACCGAGAACCGGATGCTGGCCACGGCGGTCTGGACGCCGCACGGCGAGTGCGCCGTCGACGCCCCGGTGGATGCGCCGTCCGAGATCCGGGTGCTCACCGCGGCCGCGGCGGCCTGCACGACGGCCCACCCGGACGCCGGTCACGGCGACCCCACCGAACTTGCCCTGCTCGATCTGGCCGGCCGGCTCGGAGTGGCGTGCCCACCCGAGCAGCGCGACCTCGACCGGCGGGCGCTGTTCCGGTTCGATCCCCGGATCAAGCTGATGACGACGGCGGATGCCGAGGACGGCACGGTCGTCCTGCACACCAAGGGCGCACCCGAGGAGGTCCTCGCCCACGCCGACCGGCTGCTCGACCACGGTTCGCAGCGGCCTCTCACACCGGCCGACCGGACCGAGGTGGTCCACGCCGTCAGCACCCTGGCCGCCCGGGGGCTGCGGGTGCTCGCCGTGGCCCGGCGACCCCTGCCCCCCGGCCAGGCACCCCCCGAGCGGCGTGAGGAGGCCGAGCAGAACCTGTGCCTGATCGGCCTGATCGCGATGGCCGACCCGGCCCGGCCCGAGGTCGCCGGCGCCATCACGCTCGCGCACCGCGCCGGGATCACGGTCCACGTCGTCACCGGGGACAACGGCCTGACCGCCGCCGCCATCGCCGGTCAGGCCGGCATCGGCCACCGCGGTTCCCGGATCGTCACCGGCACCGAACTGACGGCCATGGGCGACCGGGAGCTGGACACACTGCTCGCCCGCGGGGAGGAGGTGATCTTCGCCCGCACCTCCCCCGAGGCCAAGCTCCGGATCGCCGACGCCCTGCGGGCCGAGGGCCACACCGTCGCGATGACCGGCGACGGGGTCAACGACGCGCCCGCCCTGCGGAGCGCCGACATCGGCGTCGCCATGGGGCGCTCCGGCACCGACGTCGCCCGCGAGTCCGCCACCATGGTGCTCACCGACGACAACTTCGCCACGATCATCGCGGCCGTCGAGGCCGGCCGGCGGACGTACGACAACATCCGCAAGTTCATCGTCTACATCTTCGCCCACGCCGTCCCCGAGGTGGTGCCGTTCCTGGTCTTCGCCCTCGCGGGCGGCGCCGTCCCGCTCCCGCTCACGGTGATGCAGATCCTGGCCGTCGACCTCGGCACCGACACCCTCCCCGCGCTCGCGCTCGGCCGCGAACGCGCCGAACCCGGGCTGATGGACCGGCCACCCCGCCCGCGCGGCGAGAAGGTGATCCAGCGCTCGATGCTGGCCCGGGCCTGGGGCTTCCTCGGCCTGATCTCGGCCTGCCTGGTGATGGGCGGCTTCCTGCTCACCCTGACCCTGGGCGGCTGGCACCCCGGCGACCCCACCGGCCCCGGCACCGCCCTGCACCTGACGTACCAGCAGGCCACCACGGTCACCTGGCTCGGCATCGTCGCCTGCCAGATCGGCACCGCCTTCGCCGCCCGCACAGAGCGCGCCTCGCTGCGCTCCATCGGCGTCCTCAGCAACCGCCAGTTGCTCGTCGGCATCGGGTTCTCGCTCCTGTTCGCCGCCGTGATCGTCTACCTCCCGCCGTTGCACCGCGTGTTCGGCACCGCCTCGCTCAGCCCCGCCCAGCTGGCGATCGTGACACCGTTCCCCTTCGTCGTCTGGGGCGCGGACGAGCTGCGCAGAGCCCTGGTACGGCGCCGCACGCCCGCGCCCGTGGCGCCCGCGCACATCGCGCCCGAGCCGCCGCGGCCCCCCGCCGAGGTCTACGGGCATCACCCGGTTGCCGTCCTGCTCGCCCGCCACGGCTGGAGCGCCCACCAGCTCCATCGCGCGCTGGGCGTCACCGAGCGCGCCGCCGAGGAGATCGTCGCCCATGCCCACCGGATCGCCGCCGGGCACGGCCGTCGGACGCTGTGACCCGGCGGGGGGCGGTCCGAGTACGGTCAAGCGCCGCCGCCGGTCCGGTCGACGGTGAGGTCGAGGAAGTGGGTGGAGCAGGAGATGCACGGGTCGTGGTTGCGGATGGCCCGTTCGCACAGCGTGGTCAGCTCGGCGTCGGTGGGCTCCCCCGCCCGCAGGCGTCCCTGCACGGTGCGGCGGAGGTCCTCCTCGATCGCGTCCTGGTTCTGCGCGGTCGGCGGGACCAGCACCGCATCGGTGACGGTCCCCCGGGCATCGAGCGTGTAGCGGTGGTGGAGCAGGCCGCGTGGCGCCTCGGTCGCCCCGTGACCGGTGCCGGCACGTGGGGGCACCTCCACGTACGGGCGCGGCGGAGGTTCGTAGGCGTCGATGAGGCGCAGGGCCTCGTCGACGGCGTAGAGCACCTCGATCGCCCGGACGACGATGCTGCGGTAGGGGTTGCGGCAGACGACGCCCTGCCGGGGGTCGCCGAGTCCGGCGTCCTGAGCGGCCTGGAGGGCGATCGGCGAGAGCAGGCGTCCGCTGATGGCGTACCGGGCGAGCGGGCCGGTCAGGTGGCGGCGGCCGTCCAGCCGGGCGTGCAGGGCGGTGGAGTGCGGGACCTGGCTCTCGACGACGTGGTCGCCGAACTCGCGGACTCCGAAGGTGCGGGTGGGCAGCGGGCGCCGGCTCGTGGCGGGCACTCCGGCGGTGTGCGGGGCGGCCATGACGGTCGGCGTGCCCGATTCGATGGCGTAGACGCCGGGTTCGGCCAGGGCGAGCAGGTCGTGGTCACACCCTGCGTCGGGGAAGTCGAATCCGGCCACCCAGCGCACGGTCAGCGCGGCGTCGTCGCGGGCCCTGCGCAACCGCTCGGCCAGCGGCTGCAGTTCGGATCTGCTCGGCACGCGGTGGAAGCCGCCGAGGCGGACGTTGACCGGATGGATGGCCCGGCCGCCGAGCTGCTCGATGATCGCGTTGCCGGTCTGCTTCAGCCGCAGTCCGCGCTCGACGTCGGCGCGTCTGGCCCGGGCCAGTTCGACGACGTTGTCACAGCCGTGGAAGTCCGGTGCGTGCAGGAGGTGGACGTGCAGGGTGTGGCTCTCGATCCATTCGCCGCAGTAGATCAGCCGCCGCAGCGCGGCCAGTTGGCCGTCCACGGCGACGCCGCAGGCGTCCTCGATCGCGCGGCAGGCGCTCAGCTGGTAGGCGATCGGGCAGATCCCGCAGATCCGCGAGGTGATGTCGGGCGGTTCGGTGTAGGAGCGTCCGCGCAGGAACGCCTCGAAGAAGCGCGGGGGTTCGTAGATGGCCAGTCGGGCCTCGGCGACCTCGTCGCCCTGGACCCGCAGGTACAGCGAGCCCTCGCCCTCGACGCGGGCGAGCGATCCGACGTGCAGCACCCTGGAGCCGCGGTGGGTCACCCTTCCAGTTCCTTCCGTACGGCCGCGTCGAACTCGGGGGCGGCGGTGTTGAAGGTGCGCAGCACCCGCACCACGTCGAGGGTGTCCATGCCGTCGCGGCGCAGCAACGGGACGAAGGACGGGAAGTTGGTGGAGTTGCTCGGGCCGAAGCAGCCGTAGCAACCGCGTCCGAACGTGGGGCAGATGGCGCCGCAGCCGGCGTGGGTGACCGGGCCGAGGCACGGGGTGCCGTGGGCGACCGTCACGCAGACCGTGCCGCGCTGCTTGCACTCGAAGCAGACGCTGTGGGCGGGGACGTCCGGCGTGCGTCCGGCCAGGTGGGCGGTGATGACCTCCAGGAGCTGACGGCGGTCGACGGGGCAGCCGTGCAGTTCGAAGTCGACGGGCACGTGCGCGCTGATCGGGGTGGAGGTGGCGAGCGTGGCGATGTAGTCGGGACGGGCGTAGACGGCGGCCTGGAACTCGGCGACGTCCGCGTAGTTGCGCAGCGCCTGGACGCCGCCGGCGGTGGCGCAGGCGCCGATGGTCACCAGGCGGTCCGAGACGGCGCGGATGTGGTGGATCCGGTCGACGTCCTGCGGGGTGGTCACCGACCCCTCGACCAGCGACAGGTCGTACGGACCCGGTCCGCTCGCACTGGAGGCCTCCAGGAAGTGTGCGATCTCGACCCGGTCGGCGAGGCCGAGGAGTTCGTCCTCGCAGTCCAGCAGGGTGAGTTGGCAGCCGTCGCAGGAGGCGAACTTCCAGACTGCGAGGCTCGGGCGCCGGCCGGTCTCGGCCTTCATGTCACAACTCTCTTACCGCAAGGAGTGGTCGGGCGGTGGTCCAGGTGACGACGGGGCCGTCGCGGCACAGCAGGAGGGGGCCGAGCTGGCAGTGCCCGCAGTGACCGGTGCCGCAGTGCATGGTGCGCTCCAGCGAGACCCTGATCCGGTCCGGGCCGACGCCACGGTGGGTGAGCTCCGCCGCGGTGGCGCGGATCATCGGCTCGGGGCCGCAGATGAACGCCGTCGCCGTCCGCGGATCGAAGGCAGCCCGGTCGAGCAGGGTCGTGACGACACCGACCTCCCCCTTCCACAGCGTGTCGGGACGGTCCACGGTGGTCAGCACCCGGGCCTGCGCCTGCCATGCCCGTGTCTCCCCGGTGTAGAGCAGGTCGCGGGGGGTTCGGGCACCGATGAGGACGTTCAGCCGTCCGTACGCCTCCGGCGCGGCGAGGGCGGAGCGGACCAGCGGGCGCAGCGGCGCCAGGCCGATGCCGCCGGCCACGACCAGCAGGTCGCGGCCGGTCGCCGCGGGCAGGTCCCAGCCGGTGCCGAACGGGCCGCGCACCCCGACCGTCGCACCGGCCCTCACCCCGTGCAGCGCGGCGGAGATCGCACCGACGGCCCGGACGGTGTGCGTCAGCCGGTGTCCGTCGATTCCGCTGACCGACAGGGGGATGTCGCCGACGCCGAACGCGTACACCATCGCGAACTGCCCGGGCGCGAAGGGCGGCAGGGCCGAGCGGACGGGTTCCAGAACGATCGTGGCCATGTCCGGTGTCTCGGCCTCGCGGACGGCCACCCGGTACGGGAACGGAGCCCCGGCAGAAAGGGCCACCGTGGCGGGAGTCGTCATGCCGCCGGTCCGCCGGGCTCGGCGCCGGGCGGCCCGTAGAGGTCCAGCAGGCGCGTGCGGGTCGCCTTCAGCCTGCGAGCGATCACCGCCGCAACGCCGTGGGTCACCGCCAGGCCGAACGCCGGGTCCCCCGCGCAGGCGAGGCGGACGCGCTCGGCGTCGAACTCGGCGGCGAGCACGGTGCCACGGACCTGCGCCCCCAGATGCCACCGGTAGGGCTCGAACAGCCAGGACCAGCCGAGCAGATCGCCTTCGCCGAGAGTCTCCACGACGGCCGCCCGCCGGCCCGGGACGTGGACGTCCAGTGCGACAAGCCCGGAACGGATGATCCAGAACCGGTCCGCGACGCCGTCCTCCTCGAAGATGCGGGTGCCGGCGGGGAACGAGACGTCGTGGCCGAGGGCGGCCAACCGGTCGCGGCGGCCGGGCGGCAGGGCATCGAGGAAGCCCCGGTACGCGAGCGTCACGACGGGTCCTCCGCCCCGGCAGGCCCGATTTCGCGTTCCCGGTCGAGCGCGTGGGCCTCCTCGGTGATGTCGATGCCGACCGGGCACCACACGATGCAGCGGCCGCAGCCGACGCACCCCGAGCTGCCGAACTGGTCGAACCAGGTGCCGAGCTTGTGGGTGGCCCACTGCCGGTAGCGGCTGCGCGGCGACTCGCGGACCGGGCCGGTCGGCAGGTGGGAGAAGTCGAGGTCGAAGCAGGACTCCCAGCGCCGCCAGCGCTCGGCGTGGTCGCCGGTCAGGTCCGTGACGTCCTCGGTACTGGTGCAGAAGCAGGTCGGGCAGACCATGGTGCAGTTGCCACAGGTCAGGCAGCGGGCGGCGACGTCGTCCCAGCGTTCGGCCGTGAGGGTCTCGCGCATCAGCACCTGGAGGTCCACCGGCGGCATGCTGCGGCCCATCCGGTCCGCAGCCCCGGCTACGCGGTCGCGGGCCGCTGTCCGGGTGGCGGCGTCGGCGGGGCTGCGTGGGAGCTCGGCCAGTACCGCCTCGCCCTCCTCACTCCCCGCGCGCACCAGGAAGCGGTGGCCCTCGGTGTCCACCACCTCGGTCAGCGCCAGGTCGTAGCCGGGCCCCGCGGCCGGCCCGGTCCCCATCGACACGCAGAAGCAGGTGGCGCCCGGCTCGGTGCACTCCACCGCCACCAGGAAGGCACGCTCACGGCGTCCCCGGTAGGTGGGATCGGTGTACCGGCCGCCGGACAGCACCCGGTCCTGGATCGCGATGGCCCGCAGGTCGCAGGGGCGGACGCCGAGGAACGCGTAGGCCGGAGGCGCGGTGTCGTCCACGACCGGCACCAGGTCGCCGCCGGCGCCACGGTCGGCGCTCCACTCTCGCACCCGCGCCGGGTGCAGGAAGGTCTTCCACGACTGCGGTCCCGCACTGTGCGCGAACGCGGCACCGTCCTCGCGGGCGCGGAGGCGATACGTTCCGGCCTCCAGCTCGACCCCCCAGCCGTAGGGCAGGTCCGCTCCGCCGGAGATCTCGGCGAGCACGATCGCGCCGTCACGGACGGTCGGGCCGACGACCGTACGGCCGCGACCGGCGAGGACCGCGATCAGCGTGTCCAGGCCGTCCTTGTCGATCACCGCGGAACTGCTGCCGTCCGTCACCGCTGAACCTCCCCGGACCGATGCCGTCGTGCTGCCCAGTATGTGGAGCGCATCGCCTCCGGGCGCGGGGAGACGATGCCGGTGTAGTCCAAGTGGCTCCGTCCCCGCCTCGTACGGGCCCCCGCGGCGTCTGCGCAGCTTGGCGGGCCCCGCGGGCGGGAAGGGCAGGCCGGGTGAACAGCAGTGCCCGGATCACCGTGATCGGCGTCGGCAACGAGTACCGGCGGGACGACGGCGTCGGCTGGGCCGTCGTCGGCCGGCTCGCGGAACGCGTCGGGAAGCATCCGTTGCCGGGTGGTGCCGTCCTGGTGGTGTGCGATGGCGACCCGGCCCGGCTGATCTCCCACTGGGACGGGGCGGACCTCGCCGTCGTCGTGGACGCCGCGCACGCGCACCCCGGGCAGCCCGGCCGGGTGCACCGCCTGGAGCTGGCCGACGGGCGGCTCGCACGGGCCGACGGCGCGACGAGCTCCCACGGGCTCGGGCTCGGCGATGCCGTGGAACTCGCCCGTGAGCTGAACCGCCTGCCACGCGTGCTGGTCGTCTACGCCGTGGAGGGAGCGGACTGCTCCCCCGGGACAGGTCTGTCGGCACCGGTCCAGGCCGCCGTGGAGAGCCTCGCCGAGCAGATCGCGGAGCAGATCGCGCAGCACCACAGCAGCGTCAACGGCCGCTGAGACCACCCGTGAGGCGGCCGTCCGGGCCTCACCGGCCGTCCGATGGGGCCCGGACGGCCCTGGCAGAGGCGCCGAGGCAGGTGGACAGTGTGAGCAGAGGCCCGCGAGGAGGAGTGAGGACCGTGCAGCACCGCACCGTCAGCAGCGTGATGACCCACGGGGTCGTCGCCCCGTCCCGGACGTACAGCTGCGAACCGATCCGCCCCTCTGCCGTCCGAGAGCGAGGCACGCGATGGACACGGTTTCCCCAGCGGCACACCGGATCGTCGTAGGGGTGGACGGCTCTCCGTCGTCCGAAGAGGCGCTGCGGTGGGCGGTCACTCAAGCACGGCTGACCGGCACCACGGTGGATGCGGTGATCTGCTGGCGCTTCCCGACGATGTACGGGCGGGCTCCGATGTCGGTGGACCGGGAGCTCGGCCATGTCGCCGAGAAAGTGCTGGACCAGGCGGTCGCCCATGCCCTCGGAAAGGTCCGGCCGGTGGAGGTGCGCGAGGCGGCTGTGCTGGGCAACGCCGCCGAAGTGCTGGCGGAGCGTTCACGGGGAGCCGAGTTGCTCGTGGTCGGCAGCCGAGGGCACGGCGGATTCACCGGCGCTCTCCTGGGGTCGGTGGGCCAGTACTGCGTTCAACACTCGGCGTGCCCGGTCGTCGTGATCCACGGCGACGCGCACTGACCAGCGGATCGGCAACCGCGACGGCCCCCTCGGGCCGGCCGTCGGCGGAAACCCGATGAGAACGCCGGCACGTGCGCGTCCGGGCCGTACGGCAGGTATTCGGGGCCGGTGGGCCCAAGCCTCGGGCACCTCGCTCGGAGCAGGATGGAAGCGAGACCGGAACCAGCAGGCGGGTGCCGTGGCCCGGAGTGCGACCGAAGGGACGTGGTGGTCATGACCACCAGCAGCAGCACCGAGCAGCACCGGACGAAGCAGTGGACGCTGCATCTGCAACTGTTCGAGGAGGGCGACGTCACCCGGGTGCACGCCGTTCTCGACACCGGCGACAACACGCTCCGCAGCAGCGCCACCGCACGGCGCAGCCCGGGCGACCCACTCGTCCCCGAGGTCGGTGACGAGTTCGCCGCCGGGCGCGCCTTGGTCGATCTCGGCCACCAGTTGCTGCGCGCGGGAACGGCCGACGCCGCAGCGTTCGACCCGGCCCTTCGCCCGTGACATCTCGTCTGACACCGCATCGGCCCTCCACGAGTGACGTGTGAGAGCCGGAACAGGGAGCTGTTCACCATGACCGAGCAAGCCATGACCCCGGATCAGCTGCGTTTTCTGGTCTCCGCGGCAGGCGCAGCGCCGTCTCTGCACAACAGCCAGCCGTGGCGCTTCGCGCCCATGCCCGACTCACTCGGTCTGCAGGTGTACACCGACCCGGATCGCAGGGTGCCGCTCACCGACCCGGACGGCCGGGCCCTGCACATCTCGGTCGGCGCGGCCCTGTTCAATCTGCGGGTCGCCGCGCTCCGGCTGGGCCGCGCCCCAGAGGTGCGGCTGCTCCCCGAAGGCGCCGAGCCGAACCTGGTGGCCACGGTCCGCCTCGCCCGGCCCGCCCCCTCATCGCCGCCGTACGGAACGGACCTCTTCGAGGCCATCGGGCTGCGCCACTCCAGCCGCCAGCCGTTCGCCAACCGGGACGTGCCCGAGGCGGTCCTCGGAGAGCTGACCGCGGCGGCTCTCGACGAAGGAGCGGTGCTGTCCCCCCTGGAGGAGGCTGCCGTACGCCGGGTCCTCGCCCTGACCGGCGACGCCGAACGCCGCACCGGCACCGACCTGGCACGGATGGCCGAGACCCGCAGCTGGCTGCGGTTGGAGGCACCTGCCGCGGACGGGATCCCTGCCGCGGCGCTGGGCCCGCAGGACCATGACGCCCGCGTGCCCATGCGCGGCTTCACCGGACGCACGCAGCCCGGGGAGCCGTCTCAGCGCTTCGAGGCACTGCCCCAGCTGGCCACCCTCACCACCCACGGCGACCAGCCGGCCGACTGGCTCCGCGCAGGGGAGGCCCTGCAACGTGTCTGGCTGCTGGCGACCAGCCACGGCCTGCGCGCCTCGGTCCTGCACCAGGCCGTCGAGTGGCCCGACACCCGCTGGGGTCTGCGCGACCCCGCCGAAGGCATCGGCCATGTCCAGCTCGTCCTGCGCCTCGGCTACGGCCCGCCCGGACCCGCGACCCCGCGTCGGCCGGTCGACGAGATCCTCGACCTGACGGGCTACCGGGCCGCCGTTGCGCGAGACGAGTCGTCATGCTGACACACCGCACGGTCCGGGATGTGATGAGCCGAGATGTGGTCCGCATCGCGCCGGCGTGCGGATTCCGCGACATCATCGAACGGCTCGGCGAGTTCGACATCACCGCCGGCCCGGCGGAAGTCTCGAACCAGGAGGCCCCTCATGGGACCCACGTCTGAAGGAGCACACCACATCATCGTCGGCGTCGACGGCTCGCCCTCGTCTCGCGCTGCTCTTCGTTGGGCCCTCGGACAGGCTCGGTTGGAAGGTGCTTCGATCGAGGCGATCTCGGCCTGGGACTACCCGCCGCTGAGCGGTTGGGGCCTGACGATCCCGGGACCGGAGATCGAGGAAGCGGCGCGCCTGGCGCTGGCCGAGAGCGTGAAGGCGGAGCAGGACGCGGCACGGCCTGCGGTCGGGGTCCGGCAGCGCACCGAGTACGGACACCCCGCGGATGTGCTGGTGCAGGCCGCCCACGGAGCACACCTCCTGGTCGTGGGGAGCAGGGGCCTGGGCGGTTTCACCGGCACCCTGCTCGGCTCCGTGAGCCGGCACTGTGTCGAGCACGCGCCCTGCCCCGTGGTGGTCGTGCGCAGCACCGACGCCTGAACGCCGCGCAGCAGTGAGTTCACGCGACGACCGGATCCGTGGACTCCGCGAGCACCTGCCGGAACTGGCCGTCCGGGTCGTCAACGTGGTCGACATCGCGCGCCTGATGCCAGCCGAGGAACACCCGCACGGGATGCCCGACCGGGATTTCGCCGCGCTCCTCCCGCGAAAAGCCGGTGATCTTCACCGACCACGGCTACCCCCGGCTGATCCACCGCCTCGCCTCCCGCCACGTCCCTCCCGATCCCCCACGGGGCCACCCAGGTCCGGAACCGTGCCGCCAGGTCGGGAGATCGTCCGGGCGATGCCGCGGCGGCTGAGGACCCGCGGCGCTGGTCGCAGTCGCGGTCGTCGACGGGCCTGCCTACGGTTGGAGACAGGACGCGCCGGTGCGTCCGGCTTCCGGTTGCGCAACGCGCCGAAGGTACGGTCGTCCAGCAGGGGAATCGAAGGTGGGCCGGGTGTATCCGGAGGATGGGTCCGGGCGGGCGGACGTTCCCGACCGCAGCCACCGGATCGATGACGAGATGGACCGGATCGTCGGACGGCTACGGGACCTCGCCCACACCCAGCGCCGTTTCCAGGACCTGCTGGACGCCGTGATGGCGGTCGGCCGGGAACTGGACCTGCCGGTCGTGCTCCGGCGGGTGATCACCACCGCGATGGGCCTGGTCGACGCCCGCTACGGCGCACTCGGCGTGCTCAGCGACGACGGCGAACACCTGGAGGACTTCATCCCCGTGGGGCTGAGCGAACGGCAGGTCGCAGCGCTGGCCGGCGTCGCCCTCCCGCACGGGCGCGGGCTCCTCGGGCACCTCATCGACCACCCCGAACCGCTGCGTGTCGCAGACATCGGCGCCCACCCGGACGCGGTGGGCTTCCCGCCGGGCCACCCGCCGATGCGGACACTGCTCGGGGTGGCGGTCACCGGCCGTGGACGCGTCTACGGCAACCTCTACCTCTGCGAGCGGCGCGACGGACAGCCCTTCGACGGCCACGACCAGGACATCGTGGTGGCGCTCGCCGGCGCGGCCGGCCTCGCCATCGAGAACGCCCGCCTCTACCGGCAGGTCCGCGCCAACGCCGAGTACTTCCAGCGTCTCCTGCTTCCCAGCCTCGCTGATGTGGCGCCGTTCTCGGTGTCCGCGATCTATCGCCCCGCCACGGCCCCGGACCACGTCGGCGGCGACTGGTACGACGCCCTGATGCTCCCCGACGGCGCCTGCGCCCTGGTCATCGGCGACGTCGTCGGACACGACCTGAAGGCCGCCGCCACCATGGCCCAGACCCGCAACATGCTGCGGGCCCTCCTCTACGACCGCCGCACCCCGCCCAGCGCCGTCCTGACACAGCTCGACCGCACCCTCCAGGCGATCACCGACAACCCGATCACCACCGTCTGCCTCGCCCGCATCGAACCCGCCGAGGACGGCTGGACGCTCCACTGGAGCAGCGCCGGACACCTGCCGCCGCTCCTGATCGGCCCCGACGGCGCCGCCCGCTACCTGCACGCCGACCCCGGCCTGCCCCTCGGCGTCGATCCGGACGTGCCCCGACCCGACCACAAGCGCCCCCTGCCCGGCGACTCCACCCTCGTGCTCTTCACGGACGGCCTGGTCGAGCACCCCCACCGCCCCCTGGAGGCCGGCCTCACCGCCCTTGCCCAGGTCGCCGCCGCCCACGCCGGCCTGCCCCTCGCGGACCTGTGCCGGACCCTGGCCGACGCCCACCTCGGCGACGGCCGCGACGACCTCGCCGTCCTCACCCTGCGCACTCCGCCCGATCCACGCCCACCGACACGGCACCCGGGACACGTCCCTCGGGCCGGCGACACACTCCCGGCCCCGGGAACGGGAGTCTGACCGGCGGAGGGAGTTCCGTCGCGTTGCCGGTGCCGACGGGCCTGTCCGTGCCACCACGAGCACCACCACCACGCAGCGCCCGTCACCCTCGGTGTCCGGCCTCGGCCGTAGGTCAGCCCGTGGCCGCCGGCGTGCACCGGTCCCCGGCGGCGCGGAGCCACCGCTGGTACGCCGAGCTGCGCCCGGCCGCGACCCGGTGGGCCGCGCGCGCGTGCTCGACGAGCACCGTGTCCAGGGCGGCCGGCCGACCCTCCTGGTGCCAGGCGATCAGGTGCCGGTACCAGAGCGGGTCGCCGACGATGGGCCGCACGGCGATGCCCGGCACCTCCTCGAAGGTGGCCTGGCACAGGCTCACCGCGTGCCCGGTGCGGACCAGTTCGAGCAGCAGCCGCCCCTCCGCCTCGTGGACGGTGCGCATCCGGTGGCCGGTCGCGTGGAAGGTGGTGGACCAGTACTCACGGACCCGGTCGTCGTCCGGGCGCGGTGCGACCCAGTCCTCGTCCTCCAGTTCGCCCAGGTGGACCTCCGGCCGGGCGGCGAGGCGGTGGCCGGCCGGCAGGGCGACGAACACGGGCTCGGTGACCACCGGCCGCAGGACCACACCCGGCGGCGCGGGCAGCTCGTAGCCGGGGCAGTCACCGACCACGGCGGCGTCGAGGCGCCCGTGCGCGAGGTCGTCGATCAGGGGAACGGACGAGCCCTGGGCGCGGGAGGCGATCCGCGCCTCGGGGTGGTGGGTGCGCAGCGCGGTGATCAGTCCGCCGAGCAGCGGTGCGTTGACGGACCCGAGCCGGAAGCGGGGTGTCGGGCTGCCGGTGCGGGCGGCCAGGGTGGAGGCGTTCAGCAGTTCGTCGACGGTGGGGAGGACGGCGCGGGCGCGGGTGAGCACGGTCTCGCCGAAGGCGGTCGGGGCGACGCCGGTGGGTCGGCGGTCGAACAGCGTGCCGCCCAACATGCTCTCGATCCGGCGCAGTTGGGCGCTGAGGCCCGGCTGGGTGAGCCGGAGCGAGGCGGCGGCCCGGGTGAGGCTGCCGCTCTCGGCGATGGCGCAGATCATCCGTAGATGCCGTATCTCGAGCTCCATAAGCGGATGTTATGGGCAGCTGAGAGCTCCCGGAAGGGGCCGGGGAGGCCCAATCTTGTCCCACATGTGAAATGTCATATCGCACAGAAGAGGGACAAATGAGGACACGAAGAGCCGCATGCGCCCTGACCGCGGCCCTCGGACTGCTGTCGGCGGCCGCCTGTGGCGGGCCGGACGGCAGCGGCCCGGCCGCGGACGCCGTCCCGGCGCCGGGCGGGACCCTGCACGTCCTGTCCAGCATCGACCTGGAGCACCTGGACCCGGCCCGCGCCTACGTCACCTCCACCCAGGACGTGGGCCGGCTGCTCTACCGGACGCTCACCACGTTCGCCCCCGCCCCCGGGCAGGCCGGCGGGCAGATCGTCCCGGACCTGGCCACCGACACCGGTCACCCCACCGACGGCGCGCGGACCTGGACCTTCACCCTCAAGGAGGGCGTGAAGTTCGAGGACGGCCGGCCCGTCACCAGCAAGGACGTCAAGTACGGCGTGGAGCGCACCTTCGCCGCCGAGCTGCCCGAGGGCCCGCCGTACGCGCGGCTCTGGCTGGCGGGCGGCGAGACGTACAAGGGGCCGTACAAGGACCCGGCCGGGCTCGCGTCGATCGAGACCCCGGACGAGCGGACCATCGTCTTCCGGCTCAACCGTCCGGTGGCCGACTTCGGTTCCGCCGTGTCACTGCCGATGTTCGCCCCGGTGCCGCAGGACAAGGACACCGGCGTGGCCTACGACAACCGCCCGTTCTCCTCCGGCCCCTACCGGATCGACGGCTTCGAGCCCAAGAAGCGGCTCACCCTGGTCCGCAACCCCGCGTGGGACCGGGCCACCGACAGCGTCCGCAAGGGACTGCCGGACAAGGTCGTCGTCGACCTCAACCTCGACCCGGCCGTGGTCGACCAGCGGCTGATCGCCGGTCAGGGCGAGGACGCCGACGCCGTCGCCATGGAGCCGATCGGTCCGGCCTCGGTCGGACGGGTGATGAACGACCCGCAGTTGAAGAAGCGCCTGGTCACCGGCGAGTCCATCAACACCCGCTTCCTCGGCATCAACACCAGGCACCGGCCGCTGGACGACGTCCGGGTGCGGCAGGCCATCGCGTACGCGCTCGACAAGGACGCCCTGCGCACCACCCGCGGCGGCCCGATCGCGGGCGACCTCGCCACCACCCTGCTGCCCCCCACCCTGCCCGACGCGGCCCCCGAGGACCCGTACCCGAGCAAGGACGGCAAGGGCGACCCGGAGAAGGCCAAGGCCCTGCTCGCCGAGGCCGGTCACGCCTCCGGCCTGGAGCTCACCCTCGACACCCCGGCCACCACCGGCGGCAAGGCACAGGGCGAGGCGGTGCAGGCCTCGCTCGCCCGGGCCGGCATCACCGTGAAGATCAACGAGATCAGCTCCTCGGCCTTCTACAGCACGGTCGGCAGCCCCGCCCGGCAGCACGACCTGGTGATCGACGGCTGGACGCCGGACTGGCCGGGCGCCTCCACCTACCTGCCGATCCTGTTCGACGGCCGGCTGATCACCCCCGAGGGCAACAACAACCGCGCCCAGTACGACTCCCCCGACGTCGACGCCCGGCTGGACGAGATCGCGGCCGCGGGCGACCCGGCCGCCGCCCGGAGCGCGTACGGCGAGCTCGCCAAACGCATCATGCGGGACGCCCCCGTCGTGCCGTTCCTCTGGGACCGGGCCGCCGTGCTGGTCGGGCCGAACGTGACCGGCGCGTACGGGCACACCGCCTTCGTCGGACGGCTCGACCTCGTCTCGCTGGGGTTGCGGAAGTGACCGTCCTGCGAAAGCTGTTGGCCCAGCGCTCGGCGGCGCTCGCGCTGACCGCGGTTGCCCTGCTGGTGCTCACCGCACTCGCCGCCCCGCTGATCACCTGGCTGGCCGGCAGCTCCCCGACGGCCTTCCACGGCGAGGCGGTGGACCCGGCGCTCGGCGGACTGCCGCGCGGGGCCGCGGGCGGGATCAGCACCGAGCACTGGCTCGGCGTGGAGCCCGTCAACGGCCGGGACGTGCTCGCCCGGGTGGTGTACGGCGCGCGGGTCTCCCTGCTGATCGCCGTCCTGGCCACCACCGTGTCCCTGCTCCTCGGCACCGCGCTCGGCCTGCTCGCCGGCTTCCTCGGCGGTTGGACCGACACCGTCATCGGCCGGCTGATGGACCTGCTGATGTCCTTCCCCAGCCTGATCTTCATGATCGCGCTGATCTCGGCCGCGCCCGGCGCCGACCGCCGGCTGCTGCTGGTCGTGGTGCTCGGGTTCTTCGGCTGGCCGTACGTCGGGCGGATCGTGCGCGGGCAGGCGATGGTGCTCGCCCGTGGCGAGTTCGTGGCGGCGGCCCGGGTGCTCGGCGCGTCCCGGCGGACCCTGCTGCTGCGCGAGGTGCTGCCCAACCTGACCGGACCGGTGCTGGTGGTGGCGACGATGTCGATCCCGGCCTGCGTCGCCACCGAGGCCGGCCTCTCCTTCCTCGGCGTGGGCGTACAACCGCCGACGCCCTCGTGGGGGCAGATGATCGCCACCGCCGTGCCCTGGTACGCCGCCGACCCGGCCTACTTCCTCATCCCCGGCGTCCTCCTGTTCGTCACCGTGCTCGCGTTCAACGTGCTGGGCGACGCCGTGCGCGACACGCTCGACCCCCGGAGCAAACCACGATGATCCTCTACCTGCTGCGAAGACTGGCCGTCACCGCACTCGTCCTGCTGGTGATCTGCGCCGTCACCTTCGCGATCTTCTACCTGATGCCCGCCGATCCGGCCCAGGGCGCCTGCGGCAAGGCCTGCAGCCCGGAACGGCTCGCCGGGATCCGCGCCACCCTCGGCCTGGACCGCTCCCCGCTCGCCCAGTTCGGGGACTACCTCGCCGGCATCGTCTCCGGCCGCACGTACGGCACCGGTGCGCAGGCCGCCCAGTGCCCGTTCCCCTGTCTGGGCTTCAGCTTCCAGACGAACCAGCCGGTGTGGGAGATGCTGACCGGCCGGCTGCCCGTCAGCATCTCGATCGCCGTCGGCGCGGCCCTGCTGTGGCTGGCCGTCGGCGTGACGGCGGGCGTGGTGTCGGCGCTGCGGCGCGGCAGTCTCTGGGACCGCGCCGCGATGACGGCCGCCCTCGGCGGGGTCTCGCTGCCGGTCTACTTCACCGCGCTGGTGCTCCAGTACCTGCTGGTGGTCCGGCTGAACGTGCTGCCCTACCCGACGGCCATCCCCCTCACCGAGGACCCGGCCGGCTGGGCGCAGTCGATGGTGATGCCCTGGATCACCCTGGCCATGCTCTACGCCGGCGTGTACGCCCGGGTCACCCGCAGCGAGATGCTGGAGAGCCTCGGCCAGAACTACGTCCGCACCGCACGCGCCAAGGGCCTGGCCGAGGTCACCGTGGTACGCCGGCACGCTCTGCGGCCCGCGCTGATGCCGATCGTGACGATCTTCGGCATGGACCTCGGCGCCCTGCTCGGCGGTGCGCTCATCACCGAGTCGGTGTTCGGCCTGCCCGGCGTCGGCAAGCTCGCCGCCGACGCCATCGCGGGCGCCGACCAGCCGGTGATCCTCGGCGTGACGCTGTTCGCCGCCGGCTTCGTGGTGCTCGCCAACCTGATGGTCGACCTCGTCTACGCCGTGCTCGACCCGAGAGTGAGGGCCGTCGGATGACTCTCCTCACCGTACGAGACCTGACGGTCGACTTCGCCTCCGGCGTCCGGGCCGTCGACGGACTCGACCTCGACCTCGCGGCCGGGCAGGTACTGGGCGTGGTCGGGGAGTCCGGCAGCGGCAAGTCCGTCACCAGCCTCGCCATGCTGGGGCTGCTGCCCCGCGATGCCCGGGTCGGCGGCGAGATCCGCTTCGACGGGCGCGAGTTGACGGGCATGGACCAGCGTTCCCTGCGCCGCCTGCGCGGCAACCGGATCGCCATGGTCTTCCAGGACCCGCTGTCCTGCCTCAACCCGTACTACCCGGTGGCCTTCCAGATCGCCGAGGCCTACCGGGCCCACCACCGGGCCGGACGGAAGGCGGCCCACCGGGTCGCCGTCCGGATGCTGGAACGGGTCGGCATCCCCGAGCCCGAACGGCGCGCCCGCTCCTACCCGCACGAGTTCTCCGGCGGGATGCGCCAGCGGGTGATGATCGCGATGGCGCTGTGCCTGGAGCCGGACCTGCTGATCGCCGACGAGCCGACCACCGCGCTCGACGTCACCGTCCAGGCCCAGATCCTCGACCTGCTGCGCGAGCTCCGGCAGGAGGCCGGTACCGCCATCATGCTGATCACCCACGACATGGGCGTGGTCGCCGGGCTCGCCGACCGGGTCGTCGTGATGCACGACGGCCGCGCGGTCGAGCGCGGCACTGTCCACGACGTCTTCCACCGCCCGCAACAGCCGTACACCCGCGGCCTGCTCGCCTGCGTGCCCCGCATCGACGGGCCGCTGCCCCACCGGCTGCCCACCCTTTCGGAGACGGCATGACAGCGCTGCTCGAAACCCGCGACCTCGTCAAGCGCTTCCCGGTCCGCCACGGACTCACCCGGCGCCTGGCCGGACACGTCACCGCCGTGGACGGCGTCTCGCTGCGGGTGGATCCGGGCGAGACCCTCGGCCTGGTCGGCGAGTCCGGCTGCGGCAAGTCCACCGTGGCCCGCCTGCTCACCCGCCTGGAGGCGCCGACCTCCGGAACCGTCCGCTTCGCCGGCCGGGACCTCGCCGGCCTGGACGAGGCCGGCCTGCGCCCCGTCCGCCGTCAGCTCCAGATGGTCTTCCAGGACCCGTTCTCCTCGCTCAACCCCCGGCAGACCGTCCGCCGGATCCTCGCCTCGCCCTTCGCCTACCAGGGACTGGAGCCCGACGAGCCGGTCGAACGGCTGCTGGAGCGGGTCGGCCTCAAGCCCGAGCACGCCGACCGGCACCCGCACGAGTTCTCCGGCGGCCAGGCCCAACGCATCGGCATCGCCCGCGCGTTGGCGCTTCGGCCGAAGCTGGTGGTGTGCGACGAGCCGGTCTCCGCCCTCGACGTCTCGGTGCAGGCCCAGATCCTCAACCTGCTCAAGGACCTCCAGGACGAGTTCGGCCTCGCCTACCTCTTCATCGCCCACGACCTCGGCGCCGTACGGCAGATCAGCACCCGCATCGCCGTGATGTACCTCGGCGCCGTCGTCGAGACCACCGACCGCGACACCCTGTTCGCCGCCCCGGCCCACCCCTACACCCGCGCCCTGCTCTCCGCCGTGCCCCTGCCCGACCCGGACGCCGAACGCGGCCGCGAGCGGATCACGCTGCGCGGCGACCTGCCCAGCCCGCTGAACCCGCCCAGCGGCTGCCGCTTCCGCACCCGCTGCCCGAAGGCCGACGACCGCTGCACCGCCGAGCGACCCGCCCTGCGGGAGATCGCACCCGGCCACGAAGTCGCCTGTCACCACCCGGAGTTGCCACAGTGATCCTGACCAGACACCGCCTGCCCGGGCTCGCGGTGACCGACCACGTCTTCGCCGTCCCGCTCGACCACGCCGACCCCGGCGGCGCAACCATCGAGGTCTTCGCCCGGGAGCTCGCCGACCCGGTCCGCGCCCCGGACCAACTGCCCTGGCTGCTCTACCTCCAGGGCGGTCCGGGAGGGAAGTCACCGCGCCCGGTGAACACCGGCGGGTGGCTCGACCACGCCCTCAAGACCCACCGGGTACTGCTGCTCGACCAGCGTGGCACCGGCCGCTCGACCCCCGTCACCGCCCGCGCGGCGGCCGGCCTCGGCCCGGCCCGGCGCCTGGCCGACCACCTGGCGCTGCACCGGGCCGACTCGATCGTCGCCGACGCGGAACTGATCCGGCGTCAACTCTGCGGCGAAGAACCGTGGGAGACGCTCGGCCAGAGCTACGGCGGCTTCGTCACCCTCAGCTACCTCTCCTTCGCGCCGGCGGGCCTGCGCGCCTGTTACGTCACGGGCGGCCTGCCGGGCCTCGACAGCACCGCCGACGACGTGTACGCCGCCACCTATCCCCGGGTCCGCGAGCGGGTCACCTCCCACTACCTCCGCCACCCCGGCGACCACGCGCTGCTCCGGCACCTCGCCGACCTGCTCGACCGCCACCCGGTCCACCTCCCGGACGGCGACCGGCTCACCGTGCGCCGCCTGCGCACCCTCGGCCTCATGCTCGGCATGGGCGACGGCTCCGCCCGCCTGCACTGGCTGCTCGACGAGGCCCTCGGCGCCGACGGCGCACCCACCGCGACCTTCCTCCAGCAGGTCATGCAGCTGACCTCCTTCACCGACAACCCGCTCTTCGCCGTCCTCCAGGAGTCCATCTACGGCCGCGGCGGCACCGCCACCGGCTGGGCCGCCGAACGCGCCCTGGCCGCCCACCCCGCGTTCGCCGAGGATGCCGACCCGCTCATGCTCACCGGCGAGATGATCTACCCCTGGATGTTCCGGGAGGTCTCCGGCCTGCGCCCGTTCGCCGAGGCCGCCGACCTGCTCGCCGCACGCACCGACTGGCCCGAGCTGTACGACGCGGACCGGCTCGCCGACAACCCGGTCCCGGTGGCCGCCGCCGTCTACCACGACGACATGTACGTGGATGCCGGCCTGTCCCTGCGGACCGCCCGCGCGGTCGGCGGCCTGCGCGTCTGGGTCACCAACGAGTGGGAGCACGACGGTGTCACCGCCTCCGGAGGGCGGGTCCTCGCCCGTCTGATGGACCTGGCCTCCGGCCGGGCCTGAGCAAACCCCCGATGGGAGAACCGTGTTGAACCCCCGCCTTCTCGCCGGTGCCGTGGCGCTGGCCCTCCCGCTGGTCGCCGCCGCGTCCCCCTCCGCCGGCGCGTCCGGCGCCGGCGCTTCCGGCCCCACCGCTGCCGCCGCCGCCTGCGCGCTGCCCGGCCGGACCGGCTGGACGGACGAGGGCCACGGCACCGACGCCACCCAGTTCCTGCAGCCGCTGGGCACCAAACGCGTCCTGATGCTCTTCGTCGACTTCCCCGACGCCCCGGCCACCGGCGAACTCGCCGACTACTACCACCGACTCGCCCCGGCCGCCGACTGGATGCGGCAGGACTCCGACGGCCGCACCCGGCTCGCCATCACCCCGCTCAACCGCTGGCTCCACCTGCCGCAGGACTCCGGCTCCTACGGCTTCCAGCGCGGCATCAGCTTCGAACAGCACGAGGCGTACGTGCGCCAGGCCGTCGAGGCCGCCGGCCCGGACGTCGACTTCTCCCGGTACGACCTGCTCTACATCGTCCCGACCAGATCGGCCTCCGCCATCACCTTCTCGCCCACCTACCTGTACGACCCGGCCACCCCCGGCATCGTGGCGGGCGGCACGCGGATCAAATGGGCGGTCACCCTCGGCCAGGACATGTACCGCTGGGGCCCCAAGGTCGCCGCCCACGAGACCTCGCACACCTTCGGCCTGCCCGACCTGTACGCCTTCGACGGCACCGACGCCCACCGCTACGTCGGCGGCTGGGACGTGATGGGGCTCATCTCGGGCCCGGCGCCGCAGCATCTCGGCTGGGAACGTTGGAAGTTGGGGTGGATCGACGACCGCCAGGTCGCCTGCCTGCCCACCACCGGGAGCCGTACGGTCCAGCTGCGGGCGATCGAACGCCCCGGCGGCACCAAGATCGCGGTGATCCGTACCGGCGAGACCACCGCGTACGTCGCCGAGTCCCGCCGCGCCGTCGGCGGCGACGCGTCCGCGTGCTCGTCCGGCGTGCTGGTCTACCACGTCGACACCTCCGTCCAGACCGGCTACGGCCCGGTCCGGGTGGTCAACGGCAACCCCGCCGCCACCCCGCCCGAGGGCTGCACGCCGCTCGACATGGCCGCCCTCCAGCCCGGCCAGTCGTTCACCGACCCCGCCACCGGCGTCCGGATCGAGGTCCGGCACCGGGGCCCGCAGACCGACACCATCACGGTCGGCAAGGCGTAGGCGCCCCCGCCCCACTCCACGAACTCGCGCCGGTGGCCGCCGGGCAACCCCCACCGCCTGACGGCCACCGGCGCGACCCCACCCCCACCGACCTCTCCCCCAGGAGGCATCCCCGTGCACGCCACCCGACTCGCCCGGCCGCTCGCCGCCGTGCTGACCGCACTCGGCGCGCTGGTCCTGCTCGTCGCCCCCACCGGTCGCGCCGCCGCCGCGGCCGTCGCACCGGCCTCGTCCTGCGCACTGGCCGGAACCACCGGCTGGACCGACGAGGGCCACGGCACCGACCGCGTCCGCTTCCAGCAGCCGCTCGGCACCAAGCGCGTGCTCACGCTCTTCGTCGACTTCCCCGACGCCCCCGCCGACGGCCCCACCCAGCCCTACACCGCCCAGCTCACCCCCGCCGCCGACTGGATGTGGCAGGCCTCCTACGGCCGCACCTGGCTGGCCATCAGCCCGCTGGACCGCTGGCTGCGCATGCCGCAGCCCTCCACCTCGTACGGCTTCCAGCGCGGCATCAGCTTCGAGCAGCACGAGGCGTACGTGCGGGACGCGGTGCGGGCCGCCGCGCCGTACACCGACTTCTCGCGGTACGACCTGGTGTACGTCGTCCCGCCGAAGTCCGCCTCGGCGATCAGCTTCACGCCCACCTACGTCTACGACCCCACCACCGCAGGTGTGACCGCGGGCGGCACCCGCATCAAGTGGGCGGTGACCTTCGGTCAGGACATGTGGTACTGGGGACCGAAGATCGCCGACCACGAGACCGGCCACACCTTCGGCCTGCCCGACCTCTACGCCTTCACCGGCACCGACCAGCACGCCTACGTCGGCGGCTGGGACCTGATGGGCAAGATCGGCGGCCGGGCACCGCAGTACCTGGGCTGGGAGCTGTGGAAGCTGGGCTGGATCGACGACAGCCAGATCGCCTGCCTCCCCGGCACCGGCTGGACCACCGTCGGTCTCACCGCGGTGGAGTACGTCGGCGGCACCAAGATCGGGGTGATCCGCACCAGTGCCACCACCGCGTACGTCGTCGAGTCCCGCCGGGCCGCCTACACCGACCCGGACCCCTGCTCGACCGGCGTGCTGATCTACCGCGTCGACACCTCCGTCCGGACCGGCGACGGCCCGGTCCGGGTGATCAACGGCAACCCGGGCGCCACGCCGCCGCCGGGGTGCAGCCCGCTCGACATGGCGGCCCACCGCCCGGGCCAGAGCTTCACCGACTGGTCCGCCCGCGTCCAGATCTCCGTCCGCACCGGCGGCGACTACGGGGACACCGTGCAGATCAGCAGCTGGTGACCCGCCGCGCGGCCGCGGGGCCCGGGACCGTCGACACCGCCGCCCCCGCGCGGTGGTCGGCGCGTACGGCCTCCCCCGCCACCCGGACGCAGCCCTCGCAGTTCTCCAGGTGCCGGGCCGGTTCGGGGCCGCGCCGCCGGCCGGGGCGCCGGATGGCCTCGGCCAACCGGGCGGTGAAGTGGCGGCACGCCGGCTCGACGGCCTCGTCCACGTCCTCGCGCAGGTAGGCCTCGCGCAGTCCCTCGCGGGCCCGCGCGGCGAGCGAGCGCACGCCGCTCGGTGTCATCCCCATCCGTTCCGCGACGGCGGCCGCCGACTCCCGCTCCACGACGGTGAGCCACAGGAGCGCCTGCCACCGCTCGGGAAGGGAGCGGTAGGCCTTGGCGACCAGGGCGTTCTCCTCGGTGGCGAGCAGCGCGGCCTCGGTCTCCGCGTCCCCGGCGAGCTGTTCGACCCAGGTCTCGAAGTCCTCCGGCAGCAGCACGCGACGGGTGAGGTGCCGGCTCCACTCCATCGCGGTGCGGCGGACGCAGGCCATCAGGTACGGGCGCCAGGCGTGGCGCGGTCCGTGGCCACGGGCCACCGACATGTACGTACGGGCGTAGGCCTCGGCGGCGAGGTCCTGTGCGGTCTGCGGGTCACGGCAGTAGCCGCGCGCGTAGGCCAGCACCGCGCCGTGGTGGCGGGTGAAGACCTCGGCCATCACTGCTCCGACACGGGAGGCGTCGGTGGCGGTCGCGGCGGGAAGGACCGCGGAGAGCTCGACGTCGCTCAAGGTGCTCAGACCCGGTCCGTAGTCCTCGGAACGCACGGTCAATGTGGCCTCCTCAGGTCTGGTTGCCCCGTGACGGGCAGGTCGCGCGAACCAGGGGTACGGCGGCTGCACGGGGCCGGGGGAATCGGGCGTTGCTCGGTTGTCTGCGAGGCGGGGCAGGCGCGGCGCTGCACCTGGCGGCTCTTGGGTGGACGGGCGCGGGGGCGCCCGGTCGCGGGGGGCGTGACGTCTGTTGTTGCCCTCGGCCTGCCCGGGCTGGACGACACCGGTGACGCACGGCTGCCGTGCCGTCGGGAGGCGGTGGAGGGTGGTCCACAGCACACCAGCCGGACGGCGGTTCGGGCAATCGTCTCCGTGCCCGCCACCGGCCCGCCCATTCCCAAACCGAATAGCGGGCGGCGCCCGTCGGGCGGTACGCGCGGGCGCCGGTTCGCTCGGCGGCCCGCGTCTGCGCAGACCCACTGGTCCCGTCGGTCCCGGGCTCACCTCCGGCGCCGCGGGCGTAACAGAAATGCCGATTCGGGTTTGGTATGTTCCGAATCGGTAGCGCGGCACAACCGATGACACCGTGGCGGACGAGCGGCACCCGCCACCGGTACCCGTCACACCGCCAGGAGGCGCTCCAGGGGGGCGTGTTCGGCTCGCCGTCGTCAACGCGACGGGTGCGGACACTCACGCTGTCGGACAGCCCCCTGTCGAACTGCGAAGGCGGTGGGGGGGGGGGGGGGGGGGGGGGGGGGGGAGGAGGGAGGGGAAGGGGTGGAGGGGGGAGGCACCATCACAGGGGGGGC